>JAEUIR010000617.1 GCA_016795025.1 Phycisphaerales bacterium | reverse complement strand
TAGGCGCGTGCGCGCTCCCGGCGCAAGGGCTTACACGCAAAAATCTCACCAAATTCCGCAAATGGCTGAACTGTTACCAAATTGCAAAGGCAAGCCAGAGACCCATCATGCCACGAACCCAGCGATCCAATTCGATGGCGCTGGTGTGTTGACCGGGCGTCTCTGCCATGCCGAATTTTGTCCGGATCATCATATCCCGTACTCCTGGCGAATCTGGTTGACAACGGACCAGAAGTGGGCCCAATCCTCCTCGGTCGGCTCGTCGGCGCAGGTGTCACCGCCGCCACTGCCGCCGCCCTGAAACTCCTCGGATTCCGAGCCGCATTGCGTCCCGCCAAAGCCGGGAGCGCACTTCGGGTCGCCGACGATGATGTCAACGAAGCCGTCAAGGTCGTTCTCGTCAAACACGCCGTCATTGTTCGCGTCGCCCACGCCGAGAAGATTAATGCCGATGGGTTCTCCAAACTCCTGCTCCCAATCTTCGTATTCCTCGAGCGCAAGCTCAAA
>JAEUIR010000616.1 GCA_016795025.1 Phycisphaerales bacterium | reverse complement strand
ACTGCTCGTAGTGCGGACGGCACGCCGCGTAGAGCGACTCGAGGCGCTCGGGGAACGGCGCGGTTTTCGGCGCGAAGGGCTCGAAGCCGCGCGAGCGGTGCACGTTGTGGTACCAGTGCGGCGCCCACACGCCGTCGAACTCGCGCGGTCCGCTCGGCCAGGCGAGCATCGCGGGCTCGAAGCGCAACCCCAGCCGCTCGCACAGGCTCGTGAGCACCGCGCGCGGATTGCGCAGCAGGCGCGCGGCGTCGAGCACGGCCGGCCGCTGGCCCGCGCGCTCGAGCTGCTCGAGCAATTCGGTCTGCATCGCGTAGCCCGTGTCGCGCAAGGTCGGCTCGGGGATCTGGTTGATCAGCGACGGCAGCATCTCGCGCGGGTCGCGCGTGAGCAGCACGTTGGAGCACTCGCGCAGGAACGAGCGGTCGAGCTCGACTAGGTGGTGCGCCATCTGCTTGAAGAAGCGCACCGGCGAGGGATGCGCAGCGAGCAGAAGCTCGCGCACGACAC
>JAEUIR010000615.1 GCA_016795025.1 Phycisphaerales bacterium | reverse complement strand
AGCTGCGCGGCAGCGGCTACTCGTCGACGCGCCGCGCCGTGCTCGAGCGCCTCGCGATGGCGGTCGCGTTTCCGAACGCGACGACGCTGCCGGCCGGCTTTGACGCGTCGGTGCGCGTCAATTTGACCGAGCTGGCGTCGATCGGAAACAGCGTGATTGCGTCGTACGACTACGCGGCGAGTGCCGGTCACCCGTCGCCGCTGAGCGGCTTGGCGGCGCGGCGGAGCGAGCTGATTGCGGTTGAAGCGCGCCGCGCCGACGGCGTGCTGATGGCCTGGGGCGGCGACGGCAACGGCGGCCTCGGCGACGGCCTGCCCTACGCCGACCGCGGCAGCCCCGGCCCCGTGACCCTGGCGGCCGTGCGGCACGTGGCTGCGGCGGGCCGCAAGGGCGCGGCGGTGGACGCCGCCGGCGTCGGCTGGGCCTGGGGCAGCAACGGCTTCGGCGAGGCCGGCATCGGGCGCCTGGACAACGTCGTCGCGCCCACGCCGGTGGTGGGCGCCAGCCC
>JAEUIR010000614.1 GCA_016795025.1 Phycisphaerales bacterium | reverse complement strand
ATTTTACTTTTACTTTTTTAAATGCAATACAAAGTAGAAGTAAAAAGTACAGCTAAAAAGATACTTTTTTAAAAGTAAAAGTATTTTATACTTTTAATACTTTGTTACAAGGAAAAAGTACTCAATTAGTACTCAAGTACTGTAACGCGTTACTTTTACTTCGTTACCTAACAACGCTGAGAGAGAGAGAGAGAGAGAGAGAGAGGAATGTGCTACCTTTAGATAATACACAATGGAAATACAACTAAAATTAAATTAAAATTAAATTAAAATAAAAATTTACTGTGTGAGCTTGAGGACAGTGATCTCAGTTGAAAAGTGTTTGGCTGCTTTTTTGGAGCAATTTTCTATGCTGATGATATTTTACTCTAGTCAGGTTCCTTACAGAACCTACGCATATGATTGATATTTGCGTTAGCTTGGTACTAACTATGGTATTTCTTTTAATCCATCGAAGTCACAGTGCATGGCATTTCATCCATCTAAATGTAATTATGTCCCTTCTGCT
>JAEUIR010000613.1 GCA_016795025.1 Phycisphaerales bacterium | reverse complement strand
TCCGTCGACGACTTGCTGTCGGATTTGACCGACGTCGATCAAGAAGGAACTTCGGTCGCGGAGGATGTCTCTGCCGCTGCCGACAATGAATTGGTTAAGCTGGTCAATAAAATCATCCTGGACGCGCATCGGCAAGGTGCATCGGATATCCATATCGAACCGAGGCCCGGCAAAGAGAAAACGCAAATCCGGTTTCGCAAGGACGGCTCCCTCATCCCATATATCGAGGTACCAGCGAGCTATCGGAATCCCTTGATCACCCGCATCAAGATCATGTGTGACCTGGATATTTCGGAACGGCGCCGGCCCCAGGACGGAAAGATCAAGTTTCGGAAATACGCACCCCTCGATCTGGAACTTCGGGTTGCCACCGTTCCGACTGCGGGGGGGATGGAAGACGTAGTGATGCGTCTCCTTGGCAATAGTGAGCCATTGCCGCTGGAAGATCTGGGGTTGCTACCGTTCAACCTCAAGATGTTAAAGGACACCGTCGCAAAACCCTACGGCC
>JAEUIR010000612.1 GCA_016795025.1 Phycisphaerales bacterium | reverse complement strand
GGCCGAGGCCGTCAAACCGGCCCAAACCGGAACCAATGCCGCGGCGCACTATTCGATGCGAATTCCGGCTGGAGGCTCGGTGACGATTGATTTGAGGCTTTGCGGGGAAAAATCGACAGGAGAATGGGGACAGAAGAATTCAAAATCATTCTCCTGTCCCCATTCTTCTGTCGTTTCAAAGTTGATCACCAGTCGCGTCGTTGAGGCAGACGCGTTTTACGAGACGATCGTCGAGAAGGACAAGGTGCATGCGCAGATTCAGCGGCAGGCGCATGCGGGCTTGTTGTGGACGAAGCAGTTTTATCAATACGTCGTGCAGGACTGGCTGGAGGGTGATCCGGCGTATCCACCGCCGCCGGAGGCTCGCTGGAGCGGTCGGAATCGAAATTGGAGGCATCTGTTTGCTCGCGACATCCTTTCGATGCCGGACAAGTGGGAGTATCCGTGGTTCGCGGCCTGTGACACGGCGTTTCACATGCTGCCGTTCGCGGAGACGGACCCAGATTTC
>JAEUIR010000611.1 GCA_016795025.1 Phycisphaerales bacterium | reverse complement strand
GACCGCCTGCGACACGCACGCCAGCTCGCAACGCGATTCGATTGCGCGGTGGTGCTCAAGGGCGCAGGCACGATCGTCGCTGCACCCGGCGAAGTGCCGGTGATCATCGATGCGGGCAATCCCGGCATGGCCACCGGCGGAATGGGCGACGTGCTGACCGGTGTGATTGCAGGCCTGCTGGCGCAAGGCGCGAAGCCGTTCGAGGCCGCCTCGTGCGGCGCACTGCTGCACGCCGTTGCAGGCGATCATGCTGCGCGTGCGGGTGGCGAGCGCGGCTTGTTGCCTACCGACCTGTTCGTGCATGTGCGCGCGCTGGCGAATCCGGGGCGTCGGGCGTGACGTCATTCGCGATGCATCTGGAAGACGCCGACGCGACCGCACGTTTCGCGGAAGCGCTGGCCCGCACTGCGCCAGCGCCAGCTGTCGTGCATCTCCACGGCAACCTCGGCGCAGGGAAATCGACACTGGCGCGCGCCTGGCTGCGGGCGCTTGGTGTCCAGGGATCGATAC
>JAEUIR010000610.1 GCA_016795025.1 Phycisphaerales bacterium | reverse complement strand
CATCCACGGCGTATCGCCGCAGTCAACGCTACCTCCGGCCGCGGGCGGAAACCGCGTCCAGTTTATCGAACGGGCAGAAACGATACGAGCATTGTGTCTCAAAGGAGGTTTCCGCCCGCGCCGAGCTACTTACCTCCGATAGGCCCTGTCCGCCCGGGCCCTATCTGTAGAGGCCCGGGTGGACGTTCTTGCTTGGCACAAGTAGTGTCCATCCGCGGCGTAACGCCGCAGTCAGCGCTACCTCCAGCGCGGGCGGAACCCAGGGTCGATTATAGCCGGTCGCGGCAGCGGTGCGAAGCCGCCAGCGGCCTAGCGTTTGCCGAAGCCGCCCTCATCCTCGTCTTCGTCGTCCTCCTCATCCTCGTCCTCGTCGTCGTCGTCATCGTCGTCGGTTAGTTCCGCGTCGTAGTCTTCATCTTCATCATCGTCGTCGTCTTCATCCTCGTCTTCCTCGTCCTCGTCCTCGTCGTCGCCTTCATCCTCGCCCTCACCGTCCAGGAAGTCGGGCGGG
>JAEUIR010000060.1 GCA_016795025.1 Phycisphaerales bacterium | reverse complement strand
TGCAGGCGATGTGTTTGCCATCGGGCGAGATCGCGCCGAGCCGCTCGCGCGCCCCGGATGAATCGGTGACTTGCACAATCCGGCCGGGCTTGGTGGGGGTGGTCCATAACTCGCCGCGCGAACCGACGATCAGCCGCTTGCCGTCCTTGTCGAGGTCAAAGTGCTCGATCGTGGCCGCGGCGTTTTCGACGCGCTCGCGCTGACGGATGCGATCGGTCGGAAGCTGAATATCGAGTTTTCGCGGCTTCCCGCCGGCTGAATCGACCAACCACAGGTCGCCGGCCTGCATGTATATGATGGACTTGCCATCGCTGTCGGGCCAGCGCACGTCGTAATCAGCGTGCTCGGTAATTTGTTTGATATCGCTGCCGTCCGGTCTGGCGGAGAAAATGTTCATCGTCGATGAGCGGTCGGATGCGTAATAGACACGGTCGCCCACCCACATTGGAAACGCGTCGGTGCCGTCCCACGTCGTCATGCGCGAGAACTTGTTGGTCTCAAGATCGCCGATCCAAACGTCCTGGGCCGTGCCGCCGGTGTAGCGTTTCCAGGTGCGCGTTTCCCACGAAAAACGCACGAACGCGATCCGCTTGCCGTCGGGCGCGAAGTCCGCCAGCGCGCAGGCGCCGAAAGCGAACTTGCGCGGCTGGCCGCCTGTACGCGGCACTTCAAAAATATTCAGATCGCGGTTGGGCGATTCGCGGCGGCTGCGAAATACGATCGCGCTGCTATCCGCGCGCCACGCGATGATCTCATCCGGCAACGGATGGAACGTCAGTCGCAGCGGCTCGCCGCCGTCAGCCGGCATGACGTAGGCATCGACATTGCCCTCGTATTCCGCGCTGAAAGCCAGCCATTTGCCGTCGGGGCTGAATTTTGCGAAGGCCTCGTTGCCGGGATGCGTCGTGATTCGCGAAGCCATTCCGCCGCCGATCGCGACTTGCCATAAATCGCCTTCTGCTGCGAAGACCACGCGATCGCCGTGAATCGTCGGAAAGCGGTAGTAACCAGTAACACCGGACAGCGCGGGCGCCGTCAGAGCGATTCCGCACAGTGCCGCGCCAAGGACGAAAGAAAGCCTGCGCGGCCCAAATGAGCTGGCGGGGATTGGCTGAGTGACGGAATTGAGAACTACAGGTCGAGCCAGATGCACGATCAATCTCCGGTTTTGAATTTGGCGAATGGCCGCGATGACGCGGGCCGGGTATTTTGACGCGACGGCGAACCAAACGCAATTTTTCCCGACCGCCGGCGTTCGCACGAATCTGATGAAAAGCGCCGCATCGCGCAAGAGGCGCAGCGGCTTAGAGCGACCGTGCTTGGTGAGACGGCGGCATGTCGCATAGCATCCGCTCGTAAGCTCTCCCGTGACAACGGGTCGGGTGAAGCCTCAACGAGGAACTCGAATTTCCAGCTCAACCAAATCGCCCATCGCCGTATTGAGGCAACGGTTCTTTGTGGCCACGCTGATCGTCGTGCTGGCCGGCCTGACGTGGCGCGTCGTTCGCCACCTGCTCGCGTTTCCGATCTGGGGCGATGAGGCGTTTGTCGCGGTGAATTTCGTCACGCGCGATTACGCTGGAATGATCCGCCCGCTGGACTACGGCCAGATTGTGCCGCTGATGTTCATGTGGGCTGAACTGGCCGTCACGCATGTTTGGGGGCTGGGCGAGCTCGCGCTGCGCGCTGTGCCGTTTGCGGCGGGCGTCATCTCGTTACTGCTGTTCTGGCGTTTTGCCAACCGCCAATTGCCGGTTCGCGCGGGGTTTCTTGCCACAGGCATGATGGCTGCGGCGTATTACCCCGTGCGGCACGCGTCGGAGGTCAAGCCATACGCGACCGATTTGTTGGTCGCGCTCGTGCTGATCCATCTGACGTGGCGTGTGCTTGCCCGGCCGCGCAATTTTCTTACCTGGTCGATGCTGGCAGTTGCGATCGGCGCGTCTGTCTGGGCCTCATACCCGGCGATATTCATCGGCTGCACCATCGTCTCGCTTCTTGTCGTGCGCGCGGTTTTGGGTGCTTTCGCGGGCGCTGCGCCATCAGAACGAGAGAGCGCCCGGCACGCCGCGCCAGTTGCAAAGGCGCGACTGCCGATTACGGGGGCGATGGGCGTCGGGGCGGTATTCGCGATCAACGGCGCGGCGATGTATCTGACCTATGCAAGCCCCCACGCGCAGGCGGCGAGCAAGCTTACGCAGATTCCGATGTGGGCCGAGACATTTCCGCCGATTGAGAAAATCTGGCGGATGCCGCGATGGTTGTGGGACACACACACGGGCAACATGCTCGCGTATCCGGTCGGCGGCAAAGAACCCGCAAGCTTGGCAACGCTGTTGCTCGTCATCGTCGGCTCTGTCGCTCTTTGGAAAAAAGGGCGACGCGAATTGCTCTGGCTGCTGCTGGGGCCGCTTGTTTTTACATTCGCGGCCGCAATGCTGAAGAAATACCCCTACGGCGGTTCGGCGCGCACGTCGCTATACATGGCCCCGGCGTTCTGCCTGCTGGCGGGCTATGGGTTTTATGTTCTGTTAAAGCGGCTCGCGCCGTTGAGGCATCGCTGGTTGCAGTGGATGCCCTCCGGTGTGCGTCACATCGATTGGCGCGCCACGCCGGCGATGCTGGCCTGCGCTCTGCTGTTCATCGGCATCTGCGGCGGCGGCGTCATCGCTGACATCATTGCCCCAGCGCGCTCGCTCGAAGTCGCGAAATCCAGGCGGCTCGTTCGGGATATCGCTTCTCAAACGCACGCAAACGACCGCTGGGTCGTTTTCAACGCAACAACGCCGGTCGATTACGCGCCCTATCTCGGAGACTGGATGGGTGTCGGCGGCCAGTGGGTATTCGACGTGATGCGCTTCGCGCCGGTGAAGTGCGACTGGGCGCCGCGTCCGAACGACGTTGAACCGCCCTCGGGACGGTTAATTCTACTTGCGTACGAATACACCGGGAAAAAAGCCACGTTTCCCGATGCACAACTCGACGCATATGTGACCGCGCTCGAAACGCGATTCGGAACGCCGAACATGCAGCGCGAGGTGATCAAGGAAAAAAACAAACCCAACGAGCCGCCACAAGTCGAGGCGCAGCGCGTGTACACATTCCCCGAGTCCGCCAAAGACAGATAGCCGCGCTTTACATCGTTGGGCCGCTACGATACACACATACCCCTCGCGCGCCGCGCGCGGGCGACTTGCATAAGACAGGAGCCGGCCATGACGCACGATCATTCAAAGACGCAGGCACGACCGATGACGGAGCTGGCCGACGGCTGGTCGCACCAGTTCAAGCCGCTTGAGCCGATGGACGTCACCAAAGCCGGCACCGCGTCGGAACTGCTCAGCGCCATGTCGCGCACGGCGTTCAGCGGCCGGAGCCTCGGCGAGGCCGCGGACATCATGGTCGAGATGGCCCGCGACGAAAAGTGCTTCACGATCGGCACGTTCAGCGGCGCAATGACCATCGCCAAGCAGGGGCTGATGATCGCCGAGATGATCGACCAGGGGTTGATCCACGCCGTTGTCAGCACTGGTGCGCTGATGTGTCACGGGCTGATTGAGCAAAGCGGGCATACGCATTTTCGC
The DNA here is from genome assembly GCA_016795025.1 of Phycisphaerales bacterium. Taxonomy (GTDB): domain Bacteria; phylum Planctomycetota; class Phycisphaerae; order UBA1845; family Fen-1342; genus JAEUIR01. Next base: position 18,185 of record JAEUIR010000060.1, on the reverse strand, counting down.
CATGACCCGAACTGGACGGACGAGAAACTCTACGAAGAAGGATATTGCCGCGTGTATGACACGCTGGAGCTGGAGCGCAATCTCGAAGAAGCGGCCGAAATCATGGAAAACGTGCTGAACGAAATCCCGGATGGCACGGAGATCGGCAGCCACGAAATCAACTGGCGCATCGGCGAATACATTTTGCGCAAAGGCCAGAGCCGCGGGATTCTGCAATCAGCGTTTCGCAAGCAGGTGCCGGTCTATGTTCCGGGATTCACCGATAGCGAATTGGGGCTGGACGCCTACTGCCATAACCTGTTCGCGCGAGAGAGCGGCAAAAAGGGCATTCATGTCGATCTGCTGCGCGACATCGAGCATTATTACAAGCTGTGCTGCGATGCGGAGCGCATGGGCATCTTCACAATCGGCGGCGGTCTGCCGCGCAACTGGGCGCAGCAGGTCGGCCCGTTAGGTGAGATTCTCGAACGCCGCAGCGACGGAAAGCACGGAAAATTCATTCGATTTAACTACGCAATCCGCATCTGCCCTGAGCCGGTGCACTGGGGCGGGCTAAGCGGCTGCACATACAGCGAAGGCGTTTCGTGGGGCAAATTCGTCAGCGAAAAAGAGGGCGGGCGGCACTCCGAAGTCTACGCCGACGCCACCGTGGCCTGGCCGCTCCTGCTGCGCGGCGTGCTGGAGCGACTCAACCGGGTATGACGAGCGGGTAAACTGCGCGGGCCATGCCAGCAATCACCGATCGCGCGATTGTTCTGCGATTGTCGGATTACTCCGAAACTTCGCAGATCGCGACGATTTTCACACGAGCGCACGGCCTAGTCAGGCTGATCGCCAAGGGTGTCAAACGCAGCACCAGCAAGCGCGTCAACGTCGGCCTCGATTTGCTCGAAGGCGGCGAAATCGCCTTTGTGCCGTCCAAAGCGGCCGCGATGCTCGGCGTGCTCACGGAATGGCGCCAATTGACCACGTTTTCCGGGCTGCGCACCGCGCTGTCCCGGCTGTACGCAGGGCTTTACGCGGCCGAACTCACCTCGTTACTCAACGAGGAATATGATCCGCATGCGGAATTATTCGAGGAGCTTGAAGAGCTCCTGCGTGACCTGGATGCGCAGCAACCCGTGGAGCCGGCTCTGGCGAGCTTTCAACTCGCGCTGCTGGGCGCGATTGGGTACGCACCTATGCTCGAGCACTGCATTATCTGCGGGCACACACCGCGGTCGGAGCCGGTGTATTTCAGCGCGCGGGCCGGGGGCGTGCTGTGCCGAGATTGCGAGATGCACCAGATCGAGAAAGTGCGCATGGACAGGCGTCTGGTCGGCCGGCTCGCGGAGGGCAGGTCGCTCACGCCGGAATTGTCGCATGCGCTTCGCGACGTGCTCGATTATCAAATCTCGCAGATTCTGGGTCGCCGACCAGTCGTGGCCGCGTCGCTGGAAATTGCGCTTCGGGCGACCGGGCGCTAGCCGCGCGTGCGGAGGTTGCTAGAATTCGAGTATCGCCGTCGGGCAAATGCGCTGGGTGGGAATCTTGCGACGGTGCTCGAACGCGCAACACAGGGTCTTGAATGTCGCACGAAACGCATCCGCACTCGGACGCTGTGCCGCTGTTTCCACTGGAAGCAGTTCTTTTTCCCGGATCATTGCTGCCGCTTCATATCTTTGAACCGCGCTATCGACAAATGACGGCCGACGCGATTCAGGGAAACGGGCTGATCGCGATCGCGCCTCTGCGCCCCGGTTATGAACCCCAGTATTTGACATACAGCGCCCCGATTTACCCGGTGGTGGGGGTCGGCCGACTCGTGGCGACCAGCGAGCTTCCCAACGGTACATATAACATCGTGCTCCGCGGGCTGAGGCGCGCGCGGGTCGTGAGTGAATCGACCGACCGGCCGTATCGGATGGGGACGCTTGAGCCGCTGAACGACGAGGGCGCGATGTGCGAGCATAGCGCATGCGTGGCCCGCTGTGAGTTATTGAATGCGCTGGAAGACGCGGCGATCCCGTTCGAGTTTCGCCGCCCTTGGCTGGAGCTGGCTCGAAACTGCGCGTGCTTCAGCTCGGTGGTGGATCAGATTTGCGGCACACTGCCTTTGGAAATCGACATGTCGCTGCGGCAAAATCTACAGGAAGAAGCCAATTCGGTGGCGCGGTCGAGATTACTGACGGAATATCTGAAAACCTACTCCCAAGTCGCTCGCCGGCGCATCCGGTGCGCAACGGAAACAACAGGACGGGTGAACTGACGGCGGCAGGCAGATGCGACACATCAAAAATGAACCGCGTTATTGCGTCTCGTCCTGCTGTTCCTGCGCCTCTTCGCGATCGCGCTGATTGCGCATCGCCGCCCACTCGTCTTTCGTCACGACAACCTCGCGGGCCTGGCTGCCTTTGTATTCCCCCACAATACCCGCGACATACATTTGATCGATGAGTCGCGACGCACGCCCGTAACCAATCGTCAGGCGGCGCTGCAACAGGCTGACGGAACCGCGGCCGCTTTCGAGGATGATGTCCACAGCCTGATCGAACAATTCGTCGCGTTCTTCGGCCCCGTCGCCGCCGGCCGCTCCGGGCAAGCGCACGAGCTCCGGGCTGTATTGCGGGCTGGCCTGGCCGCGACAATGCTGCACGACGCGCTTCAGCTCGACGTCGTCGATGAACGTGCCCTGCGCGCGGACCAGCTTCGCGCTGCCCGGCGGAAGAAAGAGCATGTCGCCCTGCCCCATCAGCACCTCGCCGCCGTTCTGATCCAGCACGATTCGGGAGTCGAGGCGGGACGATACGCGGAAGCAGATTCGACACGGCAGGTTGCTCTTGATGAGGCCGGTGACGACGTTTGCCTGCGGACGCTGCGTGGAGACGATGAGGTGAATTCCGACAGCGCGGCTCTTTTGAGCGATACGGCAGAGATAAAACTCGACCTCCTTCGCCGAGGTCATCATCAGGTCGGCCAGCTCATCGACAATGATGACGATATATGGCAAATGCACCGGGATTTTCGCGGCTTCCTCGTCATTGGCCGGTTGAAGACGGGCCTTTAGCTCCTCCAGGCCCAGCTTGTTATAGGAGCGAATGTCTTTCACGCCGGCTTCGGCGAGCAGCGCATAGCGCTCGTCCATTTTCGTCGCGGCCCAATCAAGGATGCCCTCGGCCTTGCTCGTGTCCGTGACGATCGGGCACATCAGGTGCGGCACATCCTTGAACATCGCGAGCTCGACCACTTTTGGATCGACCAGGATGAGATTGACTTCCTTCGGCGTGCGCGACAACAGCACGGACATCACCACGCTGGAAACGCATACGCTCTTGCCTGAGCCTGTCGTGCCGGCGATGAGCAGATGCGGCATGCGCGTCAGATCGGTCACCAGCGCCTGGCCGGATGCGTCTTTGCCGAGATACATCGGGATGATGAATTGCTCGGATTTCGCGGCCGTGGCGACGATCAGCTCCTTGATCCGCACTTTCTCCTTGTCGATGTTCGGAACTTCGATGCCGATGGTGTTTTTGCCCGGCAGCGGCGCGACGACACGCACCGACGGGGCCTTTAGCGCGCGGGCGAGATCGTTCGAAAGCGAAACAATCTGGCTGACTTTGATGCCCGGCGCGAGCTTCAACTCGTACATCGTGATGACCGGGCCGGGGTCGATCGCAACCACTTTCACATCGAGCCGAAACTCCGTGAGCGTCTGTTCGAGGATGTATGCCTTTTCGCGGCAGAGAATGTCAATCGACGCCTTATCGATCGGCGTTGGGTCATCGAGCATCGACATAGGCGGCAAGGTGTAGTCGTCGTCGCGTCGCGGAAACTCGAATCGTTCTTGCGCGCCGAGACGCGGCTTTTCCTCGCGCGGGCGAACGGCCGGCTCGGCGGGTTCTGCTCGCGCCGGGCGCGCGGCCGGTGCGATCTCTCCTTCGTAGGCGCTCTTCGCCGAAGCAACCCGTCCGGCAGACCGGGGAGCGTCGGCCGCGCCGGGAGCCGGCGGGCGGCCGCTGGGTTCATCGTCCCCAAGCTCGTCATCGGAATGGTCCAGCACGATTTTGGTTGGGCGCCGCGGCGCAGCCGAACGGACGGATTTGTCATTGGGGCCGCTGGTCGCCTCGCTGCCCGGCGCCGATGTCGTCGCAGCTCGCGCAACGCTCGCAGCCGCCGCCGCGCCCGCCTGGGCGAGCGCGGCGCCGCCGCGCGCCACGGCCGGCGCGGATGCCCGACCGGCCCACATCAACGCCCGGCCGATCGCGGCCACAGCTTCGTCGGCGGCCATTAACAATCCCGCAAACCCCACGCCCCCCGCGAATATCAGCGTGCCCAGCCGATCGATCCGCGCGACAAGCCAATGCGCGCCCGCCAAACCCACGACGCCGCCCGTGCCGGTGACCAGCGTCGAGTCAAACGGCGAAACAAATAACGTGCATAACACGGCTGTGCATGAGCCGACCAGAATCAGCCCAACGATTCGCAGCCATCCATCGCTCAGGGTCGCGCCGCGCGCCCACGCAACCAGCGCAAGCGAAAGCAGCGCCAGCGCCGGATAGGCTCCGATTCCAAAGTAGTAGAAACTATAATACGCGGCGCGGGCTCCCCATGTGCCGCACAGGTTGTGCGTTTTCACATTCGTCGGCCAGGCGCTGGTCGAGGGCGGATCAATTGCGTCGAAGCTCAGCAGCGACACCCAAACAAATGCGCAGACGATCCCCGCAAGCGTAATGAGGCAAAACCGAAGCGCTGTGCGGCGATTTTCAGCCCGAGCCATGCGCACCATCCGTGAAAGACAATCTACTCCAACGCCGCCCGATGCAACGAGGCGCATGAGCCTCAACCCCGCAATCGGACGATCCTGCCATCCATGGCGTGAGGAGTATTGTACGGCCTGCGACAGATTCTCTTAAGACGTGGAAATCCTCATGCGTTTGGCAGGGGGCGCGGCCAACTGCTCTCGTCACAGAGCCCTTGGGCGGCCGCCGTTCATACCCGCCGGCACAAATCGGCCGCGATTCGCTGGAACTGCCGGAATCGGCGAGTGGTTTGCGATCCAACGCTGAAACGGAGGGAATTGTCGATCGCCAACGCCGCGCCTCCGCACGCCACTACAATCCTCGCATGTCGCTACGACCCCAACTCGTCGTCGGGACGGCCGGCCATATCGACCACGGCAAGAGCAGCCTCGTCCGCGCGCTGACCGGCACAGACCCTGACCGGCTGCCCGAGGAAAAAGCCCGCGGCATGACGATCGATCTGGGTTTTGCGCATTTGCCGATCGACGACGTGGACGTTCACTTTGTTGATGTTCCCGGGCACGAACGATTTCTACGGCACATGGTGGCGGGCGCGACCGGCATCGATCTCGCGCTGCTCGTGGTAGCGGCCGATGAATCCGTCATGCCGCAAACGCGCGAGCATGCCGAGGTGTTGTCGCTTTTGGGCGTCAAAAACTGCGCCGTCGTACTGACCAAAGTCGATCTGGTTGACAACGAGATGGCCGAGATTGTCGCCGACGAAGCAGCGTCTCTGCTCGCGTCATTTGACATTCGCGCATTGGGCCTTTTGCGCTCATCTGCCGCTACCGGCCACGGATTGGAAGAGCTAAAGGCGTTTCTGCGCGATTTCGCAAAACGCGCTGATCGCGCGGCGCAGCGGGCAGCGTGGTTTCGGTTGCCGATCGACCGTGCGTTCACCGTCGCGGGGCGCGGAACGGTTGTCACCGGCTCGGTGATGCACGGCGCGACGGCGCGTGATGAGGAATTGCAGTTGTGGCCAGCGGGCCAGGTTGTTCGTGTGCGGGAATTGCAGGCGCATCACGCCGCACTCGGCAGCGCCGACGGGCGCATGCGACTCGCTGTGAATCTGGCAGGCGTCGAGCTGAGCGAGGTCGGGCGTGGCTGCGAGCTCGCGACGCGGGATTACTTGTCGGCAAGCACGCGACTGCTGGCAGCGCTATCGACGCTGCGGCTGTTGGGGCGAGCCGGTCGAAAGCGCATCCGCGCGCGTCTGCACATTGCGACTTCGGAAGTGCTGGCGGAGATCATTTTGCCGGCAAGCGAACCGGCGGCGGAACCCGAAAACGCCGCCAACGAACGCGTTCGACGCAACATTTTCGTGGAATTGCGCACCGCAGCGCCAATTGTCGCGGAGTGGGGTCAGCGATTTCTGTTGCGCGACGAAAGCGGACTGCGCACGCTGGGTGGCGGTCGCGTGATTCATCCGGCGCTGCCGGATCGGACGAAGCTGGGCGGCGTTTTCGGCCCGTGCTGCACAGCGTTGGCGGGTGAAGATCCCGCCGGCCGCGTTGCCGCAACGCTGCATCTCGCCGGATGGACAGGTTGCGATGTGACTCGCCTGGCGGCGTTGACCGGGCTCGCTGACGCACCGGCCGCTAAATCACTGATCGACAGCCTATTGCGAACGCGTCAGCTTCGTGCGATCACGACGGCCGGACAGCCGATTATCCTTAGCGGAATCGTGATCGACGAGCTTGCAAAAGCGGTGCGAGAGCGTCTTGAGAATTTCCTGAAAGCGAATCCGCTCAGTCCCGGCGTGCCTCGCAGCGAGTGGCCGGGCTGGATGCCGCGGAGTTGCCCAGCCGCGCTGCGCCCGTGGATCGCCGAGCACATGATCGGTTCCGGAGCGGTGCATGCGAGTGCAACGCACGTTGGGCGGGCTGAAAGAAAAGCGGCGCTGAGCGCGGATGATCAGGCGCTGTTCGATTCGATGCTCGCCGAGTTCGCGGTCGGCGCGTTTCAACCACCCGCGCCGGAATCGCTGCGCTGCCGCACCCCAAAAAATGAGCGTCGAATTCGGCAGCTCATCGATTTGGCCGTGGCGCAGAAGCGGCTCGTCCGCGTCGAGGCTGGGCTGTACCTGCATGCTGATTGTTGGGCCGAGGCCGCCCGGCTGGTCGCTCAACGCATCGTCGCCTCCGGGCCGATTACGGTCGCGGAAATTCGCACGCTGCTGAATTCGACGCGAAAATTCGTCGTGCCGATCGTCGAACACCTGGACGCGACCGGCGTGACAAAGCGGAGCGGCGACACCCGCTCGCTCGGGCCCAATGCGCCGTCGGACTAAATCCGCGCGGGCTGACCTGACCCTATGAGCATCCGCCCGAAGCCACGCAGATCACAAATGGATCGATGTCAAAATTGTTCACGACTCCGTCATCGTTGACATCCGCGCTGCGCGGATCGCAATTCGGATACTCCGACGCATAGGCCTGGGAATCGCTTAGCGCCAACACGAACCCGTGGATGTCGAAGTTGTTCACCACGCCATCGCAATTTGTGTCGCCGCGAATGACGCGGCGTAGTATGCCCAGTCCGAGCAGGTCGCAGGACGGCCCCTCGGCAAACACGCGCAGTTGGGTAACGCCGCCGCCATCCGTCACGCCCATCGCGCCAAGATCGATCGGAGCGCCCCAGACTGTATTGGTCTGCGGTCCGACGCCGCCGTAGTAATAATCGCGGACGACGCCGGTGTTCTGGTTCGGAGAGGCGAGCGTGGGGCGTGAAAAGTTATTTGCGTCGCAAGACACGAGATAGACATCGCTGTTTGGCGACGGGCCTCCCGCCTCGAACAGGACCACGTCCGCGCCGGGGTGATTTGTCACCGCGCCGGCCTCAAACGTGAGAAGTATCGTCGTTCCGGATTGCGCGTTCGCGTAGCCATCGTCAATCACGCCAAATCCCGTGAAGGCTTCCTGAATCGTAACCGGCACATTCGCTATGCTCAGCCAGTCGAACGATGTTCCCCCACCGCTGACAAGCTCCGCCTGTACAGGAGCGGCTGCGATTCGATATGGCCCGATGATTTCGTCCGCGCAGGCGACGGAAACCACGCCGATGATCAGCCCGATCGCCGCGAAGCGAATGGATCGTATTTGCACTGGCGTTACTCCCTGATCTCATGCCGGCTCGCCCGCTCGATGCTCTCGGATGATACCACGATGCCTTAAGCAGCCCTGCGAATTGTTCGCGCATACACGCGAATCCAGCGGCGTTGCATGACCCGCGTTTCCCCGTATACTCCGCTGCTCACAGTTTGGCCGCAAAGTCGGAGAGGTGCCGGAGCGGCTGATCGGGCCGGTTTCGAAAACCGGTGTATCCGTAAGGATACCGGGGGTTCGAATCCCCCCCTCTCCGCTTGGTTTCGGCCTGTTGCAGGCGAACTATTTCTCACCAATCTCCGGTAACTCATGCGCATGTCCGCCCGTCGCGGGCGATAACGCCTGTTCAGAGCCCGACGATCGCCGATTTTTCTGGGAATCCGGCCGAAATTGCGGTTTCACCGTCCGAAGCCGCGCACCAACCCGCCCAAAATATTTAAGCAACCCACGCTTCGCGTCGATGCCCAATGCGTCGCCGACATCGGCGGCACGGATAACAAAGCGGCATCGGACAACAGACGTTCCGGGCCGCGACAGGATCCAACGCCCTTGGGAGGCATTGGCACATGAGTCGCATCAATACGAACATTCCGTCGTTAATCGCCCGCCGTGTCCTCAACACGCAGAATGATGGTCTCAATACGTCGCTCCAGCGACTGAGCACAGGTCTGCGCGTCAACAACGGAAAGGACGATCCGGCTGGTCTGATCGCCTCCGAGACGTTGCGAAATGAGGAAATGGCGTTGCAGGCGGCCATCGGTAACGTCGGCCGCGCGGTCAACGTGGTGTCGGTTGCCGAAGCCGGCTTGGTCGAGGTGAACAACCTGCTGACCGAGCTGGAGACGCTCATCGACCGTAGCGCCAACGAAGCGGGCATCAGCGAGGAGGAGCGCAATGCAAATCAATTGCAGATCGACGCGATCCTGAACTCCATTAACCGCATTGCGAACTCCACCGAGTTCCAAGGGCGAAAACTCCTCGGCGGCGAGCTCGGCTTCTCGACTTCCGGCGTGCTGGCGTCAGCCGTGTCGGGCGTGCAGGTCTATGCCGCGAAAATCAGCAATAATTCATACCGAAACGTGGTGGTCGCAATCACGGCCTCGGCTCAGAAAGCACGGCTGGATTTCACAGGTTCGGCCGTCGGCGCGGGTTCGCTCACGCTCGAAGTGTCCGGCAGCCTCGGCACCGACACGATCAGCGTCGCGTCGGGCGCCACGGTCAGCGCCGTCGCCTACGCGATTAACCAGATATCCAGCGTCACAGGCGTCACCGCGTCGTCCACCGCGTCGTCGCTTGCGTTCCTCAGCACGAATTACGGTTCGTCTGAGTTTGTCTCGATTCGCGGCCTCAACCGCGCGTTCACCGTCAGCGGCGGCGATGCGGGCGCGGATCGGGATAACGGTCGGGACGCCTCCGTCACAATCAACGGCACCACCGCAACCACACAGGGCTTGAAGGCCAGCATCCGCGATGCCACACTCAGCATCGACATCGACTTGACCTCTCAGTTCGGCAATATGCAATTGACCAGCGACGTGGAAACCTTCCAGATTCTCGACGGCGGCGCCGACTTCATGATCGCCCCAAAGGTGAACCTCGCCGGCACGGAAAACATCGGTCTGAATTCAATCACCATCGGCAATCTTGGCTCATCGACGCTCGGGTTCCTGTCGTCGCTGGCGAGCGGCCAGACGAACTCGCTGGCGTCTGGCAACTATGGGCAAGCACAATCCATCACGCGGGCTGCGCAGAGCCAAGTCGCCAATCTTCGCGGCCGGTTGGGTGCGTTCCAAAAGAACACACTCGAAACGACGGCCAACGCCCTTCGCGTTTCGCTCGAAAACGCGACGGCGGCCGAAAGCGCCATCCGCGACACCGACTTCGCCGAGGAAACCAGCAAGCTGACCCGACAGCAGATTCTGGTTCAGTCCGCCACGAACGTGCTGCGAATCGCGAATTCGTCGCCGCAAAACGTGCTGGCACTGCTCGGCTAACCAATCGTTCGTCCGCGGCTTGAAGTAAGACCGCCCGCCGATCGAGTGACAGCTTGATCGGCGGGCGTTGCTGTCTCCCGGCCGCTGCGATGCGGAACGCAAAATGCAAGCCTCAGCGAGCGAATCGCGGCGTACGAATTGCAACGACAAACAGATCGACGCGGCGCGTGATCTCCTATTTCGGGGAGCATCGGCGTCCCGCCGCTGCGGAACCCGGCGAACACCGTCAGAAGTCGTCACAGCGCGATGCACGCCAAGTTCCGGCGACGGTTCGAAAGTGTTGAACACACCTGACTGCAATGCGCATCGATCCCAGCACGTAACATAATCGGCCTCTCTGCGAAGAGAATCAGCACCAATACAACTGTGCGATGATCACGCGGAGATGCCACGCTCACGGTTGCTCTGTCTTTGTCAGGCCCTGTAAGGTTGTTGCGTTTTGCGCGCGGGATCGCCGCTCGCGCGGAGCCGCTATGGTACAACCGTAAAAAACATGTCGTTGGATTGCCCGCCGCCCGGCGGCGCGTTGACCGCGTGGATCGAGAAGGTGCCCGCCGTGGTCAATTTTTCCGCGGGGACTGTGACCTCCATGCGTGTTGGCGAAATGTAGCGCGAGTAAAGCATCGGTATTTCATTATTCCAATAGACTCGCGTCCCGAAGTAAAAGCCCGTGCCGTTCACGGTGACAATCGTGTCGCCGCTGCCTCTGAGTGCGCTGCTGGGAATCAGCCCGGTCAGCACCGGCACCGCGTGCTCGCCGTCGAGGACGACTGGGACGAGCACTTCTTCGCTTCGGCCGCCGCCGGGGCCCGGCGTCACTGCGTGCACAAAGTTATCCCCGGGGACGGCCACATCGGCCGGGATGAGCTTCACTTGAAGAACTTCAGGCGATTCATAGAAGGTCTGACGCGGGGATCCATTCCAAAAGACCGTCGTCGTCGCGGAGAACGCCGCACCGCGAAGCGCTAAATCGTAAGTTCGCTCACCGTCCTCGTAGTCTAGGGACGATGTCGAGAGCTGAGTCGGCGACACATCCAGAATTTCCGGGCGGGGATACCTGACTTGGAAGCGAATACGATTTGAAACGCCTCCGCTCGGAACCTGACTGCCGGTGTTCTGGTCAAAGTAATACGTGCCGTTCGACGGAGTCTGCACGCTGATGTAATGCGTTCCTCCGGTCTGCAAGTTGGCGGCCGAAATGATCGCCACCAAATGCGAAGACGAGACAAAGCGCGTTTCAACACCATCGGAGCTGCCGTTCCACAAGACTGTGGTCGCGCGATTGAAGTTCGAACGCCGCTCCTGCTCGCTGTACGGGTCGGCGACGCCGCGATCCTCCCACTTTCCGACGTGCTCGGGCCCACGAATCACGATGCGAAGATCGCCGCTGCCGGGCGGAATGGTATCTGGAGAAACGTCGGTGATTCTCGGGCACGGCGCAGCGACGGTGAGCGGAACGGATTCGGAGGTTCCGCCGCCCGGACCTGGGCTGACGACGGCGACTTCGACATTGAGCGGACTGCCGTAGTAATCCCGGGGCAATTGCGCCCAGAGCAAACCGGAGTCGAGCGGTTCGCCATAGGGTGTTAGCGTATCATCGTTCCATAGCATCTTCGGCATCGGCGGCAGGCCGTTGAAATTCACCTGAGTAAAAGTCGCCTCGATCGTGCCCGGTAGCGAGCTGTCCAGCCACAATTGCTTGAGCTTCGCGTAATAATCAGAGCGCGCAATGTAGCTGTCGGTTCCGGCGGAGGTCTTGCCGTCAACGACCGTAATCAGCAAATCCGTGAAGTCCGGGTCAGCCGCCCATAGGTTCGGGCCGACCGTCACCACATTTGGAAAAGGATTGCGAATCACGAAATCGAGCGAATTTGAATTGCCGCGATTTGAGGTCACCTGCAATCTTCCGATTCCTGACAGCAGCCGGAATTTGTTAGGAATCTCGACGAGCAGCTCGTTATTACTGAGGCGAGTCGTCGGCAACGTCTCCGTATAACCATGCATCGTGAATCGCGCCGCCGGATTGGCGCTCGCGAGGAAGTCAATTCCAAACAGGAGCATCGGCGTAGTCCCGCCCACGAATTCGTTGAAATCGGCGCTGACAGTGGCGTAATTGTCCACCACGGCGACCTGATCAAACAAATAGACATCCGCGCCATCCACGCTGGAAGCCGTCAGTTCGGGCGCGGTGGCGACACGGCCGATGATCGTGAACGGCGTCCCCTGAATCTCCTGAAACCCGCCGAGTCTGAATGTGTTTTGCGCGAGTTGCACTCCCAATTGGCCGGGCGAATAGGGAAAGCAACCAAAGCAGAAGCCGCGGTCGAGCAACGTCACGTCAAACGCCTCTGCAAATGCCGAGCCATAAATTCCATCGAAACCCACCTCGGGGCGGAATGTGATGTTTGTGGTGGTTGTCCAGTTATTGCCCGTGCGAATCTTAAACGTCGGCGTGACAGTCACGTTTGCGTCCGCGGGCATGCTGAACACGAGAGGTTGGCCAAGGTCGATCTCCTGCGCTGCGATTCCATCCGTAAAGGTAAAACGCACACGGGGCACGCCTGGCGTGAAGTCGAACGCCTGGTCGAGACTGAAGTCGGCCTCGAGATACACCTGTGCGATGCCGGCTTCGACCTCGGCATTACCCGCGCCGGCCAAATCGATACCTTCGCTGAATACAGTTGGATATCCGAATTGCTGACTCACGAAGTTGGTAATATCCGCGCGCATCGACAGAAACGGGTCATCGCCTTGCAGGTGCGCTTCGCCGTTGGCGTCGTAGGAGCCGCGCGGAGCCACCTGCGGGATCTGGTAGTTTCCGCCACCCAGCCCCGCCGGAAGATCAAACTCACCCACGCCGAATTGAGCCAGAATATCCGACGTTGTCAACAGATCGACATCGAAAGCAATCACGCGATTGATGACATCCCAGTTGAGAATCAACTCACCGAAGGCCTCAAGCCACACATGGAACCACGTGTCAATGTTCGCATTGGCATGAATGCCGGCTTCCAACTGAACCGGGCTGATCGCGACGGAGCCGGATGGATCGGGAGCATAGGTCGTCACGATCGTGACGGGCTTGCCATTGATGATCTCGTCGCGCCCCGGCGCAAAGAAGGCAGTGCTGAACGGCAGGCTGGCATCTACCGAGCCGCCGTCTGCGATGGCGAATAGACTCACCCCGATCGTTGCGTCGCCGCTTCCGCCATTATTTAATTGAATGTCCAACCCGCCGCCGAACCCGGCCTCGGACCCGCCGGGATGTTCATCGACGCGGAACCCTTCTTGAAAAATTGTGAAAGTTGCCTCCTGATTGCCCTGACCAGGCCCCCAAATGCTCTGGTCGGTCGTCTCAAACTTCACGTCGCTGCTGAATAGCTGCTCCGGCGCGGACAGGAATGGTTGCCCCAGTTTCATCACCGAGGTGTCATAATATCCATTCGCATTTCGCCCGACGTATCCTCCCAGATAAATCTGGCCGCCGCCATCGATCGAGGCATATCGCACGCCGTCGTGGTTGCTGCTGTCGAATTCGCGCATGAAGGCGCTATCAGGCAGGTCAGTCCACACCAAGTCACCCGAATCGGTTTTGTACTTGATCAGCACCCATTTGGAGTTGCTCGTGCTGGTTCGGGTTGAGCCCGCGCTGTACACGTTGCCAAGCCGATCCATGAAGACCGCATTGCCCTCATCACGCTGCCCACTGCCATCCCAAAGGCGGCGATTGCCGGTCCAGGGGCGCGTTCCATCCGGATTGAATTTGATCGTAACAACGTCATCTTCCAGCGTGCCGACCGCGGCGAATTCGCCGGCTTCGTTTGTGACAGCGTCGTTGAAGTGACCGGCCAAGCCGCCCGCGTTGCTGACGAACGCCCAATCCGAATTTCCATCGGGGTTCAATACCCGGACCTTCGGGTAATCCGTTGCGGATTCGCTGCCCGCCATCATCAACCGACCGGAGCGCTGCACCGCCAGCGCGGTGAAAAAGTCATCAGCGAAGCGGCGCACGCCAACGCCGTTTCCGTTGTCGCGCCACGACGGCGATAGTTCGCCATCGCGCGTGATTTTCACAATCACTGACGTGTCGCCGGTGGTGTTGCGCGTGAGCGCATAGACATTTCCGGAGGCGTCGGTCGCGACCTGCTCCGCGAGAATGAACTCTCCGGGGTGCGTTGCATACGTCAGCACCCATTGGCGGTCGCCGGTGGGACCATATTTGATCACGAGTAGATCTGTACTACCGATATAGTCGACGGCTCCGACTATGTAACTATTACCCTCGCCATCCACGATCACCCGTCGAAGCTGAACATCGAACGCCTCATCGGCCGGCGGCCATACCGCGCTCCACATCGTCGAACCGTTGGTGCCGCGCAGACGGATGATCCCGGCCTTGTAACGTCCGTTTTCGAGCAACTGCTCCATCACCACGACATCGCCGCGCAAATCAACCGCCAGATCGGAGCAGTAGTCATGGCTCGCGGAAATTCCCGGGCTGACTTGCCAGGCGGTGTCTCCGTCGCGCTCATACTTGATGATGATCAGCTCGTCCGTGCCAGCGCCGCTATTAACTTCCTGCGACCCGCCAATCACCACGTTCCCCTGCGGATCGACGAACATCCCGCGAACGGCCTGGAGCGTGCTCTCCTCAAACCCGCGGAACCGACGCACGCCGTCGCCAACTCCGTTGTCGGGCCATGAGCAGGATGGATAAACCAATCCCGTCTCTGTGCAGGCGCCGATGGCCTCTGGGGTTGGCACGGCCGGATTCGCGGTTCCCAGTTGGGCGAATGCCGAAACCGAATGGAACAGACCGACCACACTCAGCAACGAGAAACATGTTGATCGTGAATCCAAAGAAAACGAAATCATCGTTTCATTCCTATAGAGGCTGGCGTGTACTTGCAAATGCGCTGCGGCGCTGGCTTCCAAAGTCTGCGGTACGGTGTTCAGAGTGCCTGACAAAGCGCCTCACCGCGCCTCAAAGCGACCGCTCCCTTACCGTCGCGGCTCTGTTCCATTCGGCGCGCTTAATCGACTTTCGGCGCAGCCGCGCTGCGAAAGTACGCTTTCTCCGCAGTCTGCCCGAAAAGCTCCGGCTGCAAATAGCGGCCGCGCAAATGATCGGGCTTCAGTTGCTCGATCGGTGCGCCATGAGCTTGCACGAATGGATCGTTGCGCACGCCTTTGACTTCCCAGGACACGCGCATGCCCGGCTTGCCGCCCGCGATCACAAACGCACCATCGCGGATTTCCTCGCGGACAAACACCGGTGCGAATTGACCTATGCACGTCAGTTGATATCGAACGTCACGATTGATGCTCGCGAAGTAGTCCGGCAACGTAACGATCGCCTCGCCATTCTCGTCAAGCGCGATTACGCCGCTATATTCGTTCATGGGTTCCGGTCCCTCGGCGCAATAGTGTCGCAGCGTCTTATTGGCCGGATCGAGTGGGTGGTCGATGAGAAACGACTTGGTGCCAGACGCCGCGATATTACCCGTGCTGAAGACGCCATAACCGCTCGCACCGCTTGACTGGCCATGCACACCCACGCCATTGGTTCCGTCGGCTTCGCCGAACACGCCATAGCCGTCCGTTCCATGGGCGTAACCGTATACGCCAGTGTTTGCCCCCGTGGCCCGGGTCGCTTCGCCTGATACGCCCACGCCGTCGTTGCTGCTTGTGCGACCAACAACGCCAAAATTAAATCCGGTAGTCGAAGTCGCCCGGCCCAGCACGCCGATGCCGGCCCCATCCGTTGTGGTTCCCTCGACGCCGACGGCGGCGACGGCATTGCCTTCGCCGCGGACCGCGGACAAGCCATCTGTGGTCGTGCGCGAGTGCAGCAAGGCCGCCGGATTGGTCAGCCCAATTCCTACCCGCCCGTTGCCCCTCACTCGCATGGTTTCGGTGAACGCCGAGCTGCTGCCATATCCAAACGCGATATCAGCAGTCGCGGAGATCGTGTGAATCTGAAGCAGGTTACTCTGGATTCCAAGACCGTAATGGCTGCCAGATTGACCCCACAGGGCGATCTTGTCTCCGAGCGTATCCGCGAACGAAAGCGGAAAACCGGGCGTCCCCGTTCCGAGGCCAAAATTGCCGTTCTGACCGATGCGGGCGCGCTCAACAGGCCCCGTGGCCAAGTCAGGAGTGGTCAGGAACCGAAGATCGCCGGCATCAACCCCGTTCGAGTTATAACAGTGAATCGCCGCGCCGATATAATCCGCGCCACCACTGTTTGTATCGTAGTTTTCGAATTGGAGAATCGCGAACGCCGGGCTGCTGCTGCCGCGTGCGCCGCCCACGGTCAGCGTGCGAGTCAATCCTTGCGACGCGGTACCGCGATTACACATCATATCGCCGCCGGCGACGTGCAACGACGTTGACGGTGCGGTCGTGCCGATGCCCAGTTTCCCGGCCGCATCGACAAATAATCCGCGAGTCTGTAACGCGTAAGGCGCGACCGTGAGCGGCTGCCGCGGCGCGAGCGTCGTATAACTCCCGCTGCCCGCCGGGGATCGCACGGCGATTTCGAGCCAGCGCGCCTGGCCATCAAATGCCGTCACGCCGAAATCGATGCTTACCGTGAACAGGCCATCCGCGACGCTGACATTACTCGCGCTCGAAACGCCGCCGACCGCGTTGCCGCTGGTGGCCGCGTCCCAAAGTCGGAATTCGAAATCGGCCGTCGCGTTCAATGGCGCGCCGCTCTGAACCAGCGACCCTTGATACGTGAAAGCACTCCCGAGCGGCGCTGCCGGCGCTGACGCGATCAATGCGGCCAGCCCGATCACACCTAACCAACCACATGTTCGTGGACACTTCATGGTAGATTTCCTCATTGGTTTCAGCGATTGCCGCCGGTTTCTCAACGGATTCCGAGCGCGAGGCCGATTACCGCATGTGATTATTGGGACGCACGCGGCCAAACATCCCATTTCTGATGCCGCTTTGGCTGTCGGACCATCGGCTCGCACCCACTGGGAAAGCGGAACACGGGTGGGCAGAGGGTCAATCCGCACAAAGTTTTCCCGATTTCTCCGCTGGCGGGTACACTGACACTTCGCCGGGCCACATTCCGCTGTATGGGAGCGATTGCGCGTAATGGACGTCTCGCAACTTTTTCCGCAGGTCTATGAAGAATTGCGCGGCTTGGCGGCCGTTCATTTTCGGGGGGAAAGTTCGGGCATTACGCTGCAACCGACCGTAATTGTTCACGAGGTGTATTTGCGTCTGTCATCGAGCATGGGGCTGTCGATCAACAATCGAGCACATTTTCTCCGCCTGGCCTCGCGCGTCATGCGGCAGGTGTTGATCGATCATGCGCGAGCGCGCACCGCCGACAAACGCGGCTCGAATATGCAGCGCGTCTCGCTCACCGGAATCGACAGCGAAAATCCCGATGGAATCCTCGACGCGCTCGACCTCGAAGCGGCGCTGATTCACCTGACGGCGGTAAATACGCGGCGCGCCGATCTGGTGGAACTGCGCTTCTATGGCGGCTTGACCATGGAAGAGGCGGCCGAAGCGCTCGAAATCTCGCTTGAGACCGCGAAGCGCGAGTGGCGGATCGCGAGAGCCTGGCTCGCCCGCGAGCTGGCGAGCGAGTCGAAGCATTCATGACCCCGGCCCAGCGCGATCGCGCCGACGAACTGTTTCTGCGGGCTGTGGAATTGCCCGACGGAGAGCGTCCGGGCTTCCTGGACGGAAATTGCGACGGCGATCCTGAAATCCGGCGCGAAGTCGAGTCACTGCTCCGTCACGATGGCAGAGCGGCATTCCTCGATACGGCCACTCCTACGCTGCGCGCGGCGGATTTGCTCACACACCACGCCAAGCTACCAGAGCGGATCGGCGGCTATCGCGTGTTGCGAAAAATCGGCCAGGGCGGCGTCGCCACGGTGTACGAAGCCGAGCAGGAGTCCACGCGGCGTCGGGTGGCGCTCAAAGTTGTGCCGGCCGCGCATGCCAGCCGCAACCTACACCGCCGCTTTGAGCGCGAAATTCAGATTCTGGGCGAACTGAAGCACCCCGGAATTGCGACCATCTACGACGCCGGAGTCGCGAGCATCGCGGGCGTGCCCGCGCCTTACCTGGCGATGGAATTGGTGAACGGTCTGCCGATCACCGAATTCGCGGATAAATACGGCCTCGGCGTGCGCGAGCGGCTGGCTTTGGTCGGCGGTTCGCTGGAGGTCGAATCCAAGCCAGGCGCTGGCACAACCTTGCTCATCCATGTTCCGCTCTGACGTTACGGTCGCCATGTCAGCAAATCAGAAAGCCCAACAGACTCTCTCCAG
>JAEUIR010000609.1 GCA_016795025.1 Phycisphaerales bacterium | reverse complement strand
ATGTCGAACAGGCGGAACTGGTAGATCCAGTAGGCGGCGACGAGATAGAGCCCGCCGGTTAGGATCCCGGCGATCGTCGAGCCGAAGCCCATGAAGAGACTCGCGGCGGAATCCTTGGCTTCGTAGGCGCCGCGCTTCGACACGCGCACGATGATCATCTCGACAATGACAAGCACGATGAACAGCGGCACCGCGAGCGTGACCACGTCCTCGGGCACCCAGGACGGCGTCGTCGGCGCCGGCAGCGGATTGCGCTCCATGTCCGTTACTTTCCTCTCGCCCCGCGGCGCAGCCGTTCGATGAACGGCGGCGCCTCGCGGCTGTCGAACTCGATGGTGAAGTCGTCGAAACCGGCGTCGGAAAAGCGCAGCCGCGCGCCGATGCCGCGGCCCTTGGGCCGGTACATGCGCACCCCCGCCACCGCCGCGCGCGTGAACGTCCGCGTGGTGAGCTTGTCGCCGAGCGCCTTCACCACGAACACCTTGTCTGCGCCTATCTCGGCGAGAGCGAC
>JAEUIR010000608.1 GCA_016795025.1 Phycisphaerales bacterium | reverse complement strand
AGCATCGTTGACCAGATCGATCGTCACTAGCCAGTCTTGGTCTTGGAAATGCAGCTTGAACTCCTTTGTCGCGGCTGTTTCCGACGGTACCGGCAGCGATGGTGGTGGTGGTGCCGTTTGTGGCTGGTCGTGGCGCTGCGCGTCAATAACAGCCGCTCCGTCGGTAAGCGCCCGTGCTGTTGAGGCGACGGCCGTTTGTGCGACTTTGGCGATAGCGGGCGTTCTGGGCCGTACACGATGCTCCTCAGCCATGCGCAGGAGAGGGAGCGGTTCCGCATCCATCTGTTTGCGCAGTTCCGTGAGAAAATCCTCCTCCAACCCATCCCATTGTATAGCGTCCTTGGTGTGGCTGACCCCAAAACCTTCAAGGTGCAACTCACCGAATACTCTCTGATACCGGTAGCTGTTGGGTTGACCAAAGACCGAGGTTGGCCGGTAGCCTTCATCAGCGCTTCCAACAATGAGCCGTCCGCGCCTGAATAGCGCGAATCCAGCTTCAGCGACACTCGCCTC
>JAEUIR010000607.1 GCA_016795025.1 Phycisphaerales bacterium | reverse complement strand
CGGGCACTAACGTTCCCTGCCTTGGCTGCACCGGGGAAAGGTGCGGCGCTGGCTACTTCCCGGAGACTCGCTCGCATGAGTGCACGTCGCTTCGAAGCCGCGTCGAACGCAGCTCTCTCTCTCTCTCTCTCTCTCTCTCTCTCTGCTCGCGCTGAGTCGTGACGCGAGCGCCCAGTCGCCCTGGGTGTCCTTCGACCACGAACACAGCGGAGCGAACGCGACGCCTTACCTGTTTCCCGGTGCGAGCCTCGCTGGCACCGGCGCGGACTACCAGCCGGGAGGATTCTTCGGCTGGGGCGATTGGCTGGAGCCGACGCAACCGCAGATCGCCGGCAAGTTCAACGCGATCCACATGTCGCTGATCCCGAAGGGACCGTACCGGGGCCATGTGCTGGTCTGGAACCGCTACCCGGTCTACGTCGACGTCGGGTCGACGTATTCGTCAGGCACCGGCGGCAGCCGCTACTGGGCCTGCCAGGCCTGGTCGATCGTCAACCCGGACGACAACGCGCC
>JAEUIR010000606.1 GCA_016795025.1 Phycisphaerales bacterium | reverse complement strand
CCACCATCCTCATGGTGACGAACTCGCAGTATTGCGCGGAGTTCGGCAACAGAATCATCCGAATGCTCGACGGGCAGGTGGTGACGGAGAATGTGATCAGGCAGTATTTGTGAGGCAGGTGGGAGCGGCTGCAAGCTGCGAGCCGCAAGCCGCGAGCTACGAGCTGCGAGTTGGGTTTTTCAAAATTAAAAAGGGCCTTAATTCCAATAGGAGATTGTGAAATTTCCCCAAATGGAAAATCTAATTTATGAACAAGTAAACAAACTCATAGCTCGTGACTCATAGCTCGTAGCTTTGACAAATCGGCTGTATAGTTACAAAATAAAAAAACAAGATGCTGTCAATCAAGAATATAGAGCGGTTTTACAAAACCGGGCCGCTGACGACCTGGGTACTGCGCGACATCAACCTCAAGGTGTCGGAGGGCGAGTTTGTGACCATCATGGGGCCGAGCGGATCGGGCAAATCCACGCTGCTCAACATCCTCGGCATGCTCGATCAGCCGGATGCGGG
>JAEUIR010000605.1 GCA_016795025.1 Phycisphaerales bacterium | reverse complement strand
CCACCACGCCGGTGCCGGCTTCGTCCGAGCCCTGCGTCAGGGCCGCCAGTTCGTGCTTGAGCCGGTCCACCGGCAGCCTGGCCAGCAGCGGGCTGCTGCGCTGCGCCAGCTGCGCCAGGCCTGGCTCGGTCAGCAGCGCCAGCAGCAGGTGGGCGCTGCGGATCTGCGCCGTCCCGCCGTCGAGCGATGCGATCAGCCAGGCATGCTCCAGCAGCGTGGGCAGCCGGGCGCTGAACACCGGCGTGCGGGTGTTGCCGGTCTTCAGGCGCGACAGCTCGGCTTCCAGGTCGCGGCGCAGCGTGGCCGCGCTCAGGTCGAACTGGCGCAGCAGCAGCACCAGGTCGCAACGCGGCTGGTCCAGCAGCGCCAGCAGCAGGTGCTCGATGTCGACCTCGAAGTGCCCGCGTGACAGCGTCAGGCTGGCCGCCTGTTCGGCCGCCGTGCGGCAGCTGCGGTTGAGCTTGGTGATCAGCGTCTTCAGCGTGGTGGTCATGGTGAAAGCTCTTCAGGCCA
>JAEUIR010000604.1 GCA_016795025.1 Phycisphaerales bacterium | reverse complement strand
AAGCCCAGCCGCCTGGCTTCGTCGAGCAGCGCGCGCACCAGGCGCGTGCCGATGCCGCTGCCGCGCAACCCGGGCACCACCACCAGCGCCGCCAGCCACGGATGCAGGTGCGTGCGCTGCTTGTCGTCGTTGTCGATCAGGTTGATGGTGCCGGCCAGTTCGCCCCCGCGCAGCGCGATCAGGCACAGCGGAAGGCGCGCCGGGTCGTGCGTCTTGTGCAGGTGGTTGACCAGATCGGCGACCGTCATGGCGCCGGATTCCTCCCAGAACTCGGCATGGATCAGTCGCGCCACCGCCTCGGTCAGCCCGGCGTGGCGGTACAGCGGCTCGATCGCGACATTCGTCATCGGCGCAGCGGTCGTCACAGCGGCGCAACCGGCGCTCGCGGCGCCGCCAAGCCGATGCATTCGCAATACGAACCGAGGTTCCAGCGGCCGCCGCCATTGAAGCGCAGTTCGCCGGCGGTCGCGCCGCGGGCACGGCAAGCCGTCTCGCAGGCGCGCCGGCGGTCATG
>JAEUIR010000603.1 GCA_016795025.1 Phycisphaerales bacterium | reverse complement strand
CATCAGACGGTTCCGGCGGCTGAGGCCAGACAGCGCTATCATTTCATCGGAGAACTTTTGTCGAGGGTTCAGACTCAGTCTCCCGAAAAGAGTTCGCGACTCTCGGACCGTATTGATGCGGTGCTCACAAACAGCATGTTTGGGTTTGTGATCTGCCTCGCCGTGCTCATGCTGGTGTTTTCGACCATCTACTGGTTCTCAACACCGCTGAGCGATGCCGTTGAGGCGGGACTCGGCGTGATCAGCGGGGCGGTCGAATCAACACTCAGCCCCGGTCCGCTGCGAAGCTTGCTGACCGATGGAGTCATCTCCGGAGTCGGATCAGTCATCGTCTTCCTTCCACAGATCTGCCTGCTGTTCCTTTTCATAGGCCTGCTGGAAGATTGCGGTTACATGGCCCGCGCGGCGTACATGATGGACCGGATCATGTCGTTGCTGGGTTTGAGCGGACGCTCGTTCCTGCCTCTGATGTCATCCTTTGCCTGCGCTGTTCCGGGCATCATGGCGACTCGAG
>JAEUIR010000602.1:238-515 GCA_016795025.1 Phycisphaerales bacterium | reverse complement strand
CGGCGATGCCGAGTTGATCCATACTCATTTCGTTTCCAGGGAAGCCAAATGTTCATAGTGTGCGCGTAGCGCCTGAACAATCTCTTCCAGATCCCCGGCCAAGACTTGATCGAGTTTGTGCACCGTCAGTCCGATGCGATGATCCGTCACACGGTTTTGAGGGAAATTGTACGTGCGGATCTTTTCGCTTCGGTCGCCCGTTCCCACCTGCGATTTACGGTTTTGTGCGATTTCCGCTTCCTGTTTTTCACGCTCGGCTTCGACAATCCGCGCCCGC
>JAEUIR010000602.1:0-228 GCA_016795025.1 Phycisphaerales bacterium | reverse complement strand
ACGTGTCGATACGCAAATCCTTCGGGTCGATATGCACGTCGACCTCATCCACCTCCGGCATGACCGCCACCGTCACCGTCGAGGTATGAATTCTTCCGCTGGCTTCAGTGGTCGGCACGCGCTGCACGCGGTGCACTCCACTTTCGTACCGGAGTCGACCGTACGCGCCCTTTCCTTCGAGTAGCGCAATCACTTCTCGATACCCACCGATGCCGGTCTCAGACGCAT
>JAEUIR010000601.1:278-516 GCA_016795025.1 Phycisphaerales bacterium | reverse complement strand
GTCGACAAACCATTGCTCGAGCGTATACAGCGCAAATTCGCTCTGTTCGTAGAACACCAAGCGGGCGGGACCGAAACGCGCGATCTGCCGGCACAGTTCGCTGCCGATGGAGCCGCCTGCGCCCGTCACCATCACGACCTTGTTGGCCAGCATATGCGCGACGTGGGGAGTGTCGATGGACACCGGCTCACGCCCAAGGAGGTCTTCGATCTCGACCCGGCGCAGGCTCGAAATCGAC
>JAEUIR010000601.1:0-268 GCA_016795025.1 Phycisphaerales bacterium | reverse complement strand
ACACTCGGCCGGTCATGACGTCCTCCAGGCCCGGCACGGTCAGAATCTGGGCCCCCGCTGCAACCGCCAATTCCGCGGCATGGCGACGGGCCTCGATGGCCGCCGACGGCATGGACAGGATCACATGCCGAGCCCGGTGAACCGCCAATACTTCAGGCAAGGCCGACACCGGCCCCAAGACCGGATGGCCATTGAGGTCGCTGCCGCACTTGGACGGATCATCGTCGAGCAGACCCACAACCCGCCAGTCAGGACTGCGGGCCAGCTC
>JAEUIR010000600.1 GCA_016795025.1 Phycisphaerales bacterium | reverse complement strand
ACCAGATCGGCGCCTTCATCGGCAGTTGGCTCGGCGGCTACCTGTTCGACAGCACCGGGTCGTACCGGCTCGTGTGGTGGATTTCGATCGCGCTGGGCGTGGTGGCGCTGCTGGTCAACCTGCCGATACGCGAACAGCCGGTGCGGCCCGCCGCCCGTCCGGCCTGATCGCGCCATGAGCCGGACGACCGCAGCCAACCCGCGCCCTGCCGCCAAGCGGATACGTCGTGAGCGCACGCGGCGGGTAAACCTTGATTGCCGCACCGTTGGGGCAGCCCTAGCATCGGGCGAGAGGAGAGGCCATGGGTGACAATCCGCCGGTCGGCATCGGCGCGCACGAAAAGGATTTTTCGCAGGTCGACAAGGCCCGGCTGGTCGCGGCGTTGTCGCGCATCCTGCCGCCCCAGGCCCTGCTGGTCGATCGCGAAGATCTGAAACCCTACGAGTGCGACGGGCTTTCCGCCTACCGCGAGCTGCCCATGGTGGTGGCGTTGCCCGACGCCGAAGCGCAGGTGGT
>JAEUIR010000005.1 GCA_016795025.1 Phycisphaerales bacterium | reverse complement strand
CCGCCGAGCGTTCCCAACTCAATATACACTCCGTTGCTCCAGCAAACTGGGTAGCTCTCTTCCACAGAGATAATGGAAGAGCACGCCACCTGGCCGGCATCATTAATTGCCCAGGCTTTGATGTACATCGAGTCCGCCGGCTCCGGCAAAAACGACCATCGGCCATGTGACCATTGCGCGCCGATTGTCCAGTCTCCATCCGCATAAATGGAACTTGAACCCGCAAGCTGACCGAGATTATTCATATCGTAAGCCGCGGACCCACGGCTGCGCTGCGCATCGAGCATTCCGAGGTTGGATACGGCGTACGTCTGCCCACCCGCCGATTCCGGCCGACCAAGCGCCGCAATACCAATCGCAATGAGCAATCGTGCGTTCATGGCATTTACTCTCCGTATCTGGCCCGAAGCTCGGTGACCACATCCCAGAAATGCTCCCAGCCCGCATCGTCATCCTGTCCGGATTGGCTCGACTGCGCCCCTTCTCCGCCACCCGTGCCCGCACCGCCGCACGGGCCTTCAAAGCCATCCGCGCACCCGGTTGAGTCGACCAGCAACGCCACATTGCAGTCGATGTCATAGTTGTTGACGACGCCGTCTCGGTTGCAATCACCGATGCCGAGCAAGTTCAACCCGAGGCGCTCGCCAAATCCGGTGTCTTCATTCACATCGTTCGGCTCAGCCGGGTCGGTGTGCTCCCACCAGTAAGGGTCGGTGATCGCCAGCGCAAACGCGTCAACATCGAAATTGTTGCGGCAGCCATCGCCATTGAAATCCGCTCGCAATGGCTGAATCGCCAACACATATCCATCGTTCACGGCAATCAGCGTTCCGTCGTCATTGATCGCGATGGACGAATGAAAGTCACGTTGAAGATTATGTCCACCGATGCTGTCTGGAGGGAGGTAGCGCCAGTTCACCATGAAATCCGTAGACGGCGATCCCTGCTCGTAACAATATGCGACGATGCGCTTTCCGTCCGCAGTTGTCGTGGGACCGGGAGTGCTCACATAAAGTCGATGTGAATCCGCCGCCGGTGTACCGCGTACGGACGTGCCCTTGTCGATTACACGCGACGCCCCCGGCGTAACACTCGTGCCCTCATCGAGATCATGATTTGCGGAGCTCCCTTCATCCATGGACAAAATATCCGCTGCCGGTGTAAGCGCGGCGGTGGACGAAAGCGAATCGATCCCGTTCTTCCTCCAGCGTTGAGCGCCGTCTCCAGTGACGTTGGATCGATTCTCCAATCCATAGATGCCGCCATCGTCGGATGTGAGGACAACACGATCGCTTTGTGGAGATTGCGGTAAATGCACAGCAGGCGACGCATAGGCCCCTGTCGTAATTGCTCCGCCCGCGTCGTCCATTCGAAACTGCCAAACGATGCGGCTGCTGTGGCCATGATTGCCGCCATCGGAGAATAACGCAAAAACGTGATCGCACAACCCTGTGCAACCGTCGTCGCCACTCGCGTCGCTCCCGGTGCCGATCGTCGCGCAGTAGAGCAAGCGCACACCATCTTCCGCACCGTACAATGGATCATTTATATGTAGTGTCCCAATTGCCGGACAGTTGTAGCATTCGTAGCCGCTCCGAAAAGGTCGTAGCGGCTCCTGCCACCCGAACGACCGATCGTTCGTGGATGCCACGGTCGGATCGATCGAAATGACGGCATTATTCCCGTTTAGCACCCCCTGCGCGAACAGCCGCGCCGCGGAATTGTTTGGATCCTGATTCACTCGACCGTAGCTTGGGGAAGCTCCCTCAGACGGACGGTACACGCTTTGCCACTTGAATATCGGCGCACTAGGCAACCCGGCAATGTCGTAAGCAATTAACCGTCTCGTCGTTTGGATGACAATCCATCGATTCGGCAGCACGATAGGTGTTGAGCTAACATAGTCGACCGTGCTGGGCATTGAAATCGTTTGGGTCGGCGTCGCTGCGGCGGTTGGCGAAAGCGTGCTGTCGTTTAATGCGAAGATATAAACCTTGGGCCGCGCGGATGAGCCGCTTCCGATCGCTACCGGTGTTCCAACAATAGCGTAGTTGACGTTATTGATTTTCGCGATCGCCACGCCGCTGTGGTGATACGTGTCAGGCGTGCCCAGCGGCGCCCACCAGCGAAGCTCCGGCGCATGCGGACCTCGGTGCGGGGTATAGCAGCTATTGCGTTCATCCCGCCCAAACTTCGGCCACGGATCATTCGCATCCAACTGCCCCCACGAAACCCGCGCTGACGCGAGCAAGACAATCACCGTTGCGCTAGAGAGAGAGAGAGAGAGAACGTGTGCGCAGGATTGCGCTTGTGGTGCGCGAGATCGCGCTGCGGCGCGGGGCGCTGGCACCACTGTCGAAAGAGGTGGTCATGTCGAATCCTCGGAAATGCGTAAACCGCCGCCGGTGTCGGCCGACCGAGGTCGAACGCTCGGCGGCGAATTTCCGAAGGGACTTCCCGGCATTATCCGTGCCAGAGCGACCCCAAGTCAAGAAAAATCCACTTTTGCCGCGATTTGCACGCGCCCCCCCCCAAGATTTCGCGCGCTCCGGCCCGGTCGCAACATGCATTTCGCCGTGCGATTTTTCTATGCAACCGCCCAAACACGCGCGTCTTCATCCGCGACACACAAATCATCGCGCACTCAGATGTCACATTTCCCGCACTCTGCCGGGGCGCACCGGAAAAAACACCGCGGGCGACCGAGCCGTTTTCAGACTCGACCGCCCGCTTTTGCAATCGCATGCGGGTCCGAATGCGATCGGGTTACTGGCATCCGCCCGCCGTCAGGCACTCCACGAACGGATCGATGTCGAAGTTGTTCACCACGCCGTCCTGATTGATGTCTGCCAGCGACTGACTGCAATTCGGGAATGCGGCCGCGTATGCGTCCGGATTCGTGATCGCCAGCACAAACGGATCGATATCAAAGTTGTTGAGCGCGCAGTCGCAGTTCATATCGCCCAGCGCGTTGTCGGCGACGATCACCACACGCACAAACGTCGCGCCATATACGACGTTGGCTCGCAGGCCCAGCGGCCGCAGACACTGCGCGTCAATGGTCGCGAACGTGCCGCTGCGCGACGCGCAGCGCACGACCGTCCAGGTATCGCCGAGTTGCGGCACATAGCCAAAGATAAAGTCGATATGCAGCGTGCCGTTGAGCGTCGCCGCGCCGCTGGCGTCAATCAGGTCGTTGAGCGCTCTGAACTCGTTATCAAAACCGGCGATTTCGCAGAAGTAATGCGAGTTCGCGCCTTGCGTGTACGTGCCGGCGATGTCGAACGCGCCGAGACCGTCATACACGTCGTCAAAGTTTCCATCGTTCCCAGGTTCAATCGTGCCGAAAACCGTCAGACCGGAGTTGATCGCATCGATGTCGCCGTTTCCACGCAGCACGCGGCCGTTGTTGACCACCAGTCCGTTTTGCGAGACCAGGTTTCCGCCGTTCATATCCGTCAGCGTCGGCAGGCCGCAGCCGTTGCTGTCAACCAGCGTTGCGTTTCGCGTGTGCAGGTGCATGGCCGAGCCGGAATTGAACGTAACGCCGAGCGTGCTTCCGTCTCCCATGGTTACGTTGGCAAGAGCATTGAGCGTCGTACCCGAGTTGAACACCACTTTCGCATCAATGGTGCCTGCGCCGGTCCAGCCGCTGTCGTCGATCGCCGGATTTTCGTTGAAGGTGTATTTCGTTCCGTCGATCATGCCGGAGTTGTTGCGGAATTTGCCGTTGATCGTGATTCCGTTTGCGCCAGTCGCAGTGATGACGCTGCCGCCGCTATCGATGAACAACTCCGACGTCGTGATCGTGCCGGTGCCGTCAAGAGTGCCTACTACGCCCGCGGTATTGATCTGCACGCCATTGGGAGCAACGATTTCGCCGCCGTTGATCGTGGTAACGTGAGTCACGGCGCGGTTCTGATCGAGCAGTGTGAGACGACGGCCGATGACGGAAATCAAGCTGCCATCCTGAGCATCGAAACCGTCAGAATCATTAGCGTCGCCGACGATGAGGTCGTTGGAACTCGCTTCGAGCAGACCGCCGGAGCGGATGACCACGGGCCCGTTCACGACGGCCTCGCTAGTGGCGGCGCCGGCGCGGAGGCGACCACCGCTCTCTACGTCAACCAGCGTCGCGACGTTGGCGGTCCCGTGAATGTTGAGGTCGCCGCCGTCGAGCAGGACGGTGCCCGAGGCGTTGAGTTGCCCCGTGATGGTGACGGTACCCGTGTCGCGAATAACCACGCAGATACCAGTGTCTGTTGCGTTGATGGTGGTCGTGGCGTCGTCGATGACGGTTCCGGAGCCGGTGCCCGTTGAGTGGCCGACGGCGAGGTTGGCGGTAGTGAAAGTAGCGCCGGCCGCATTGGCATCGTCTAGAAAGAGATTGCCGATCGCCGTGTTCATGGCTGGCACGAGCACGTTGCGAGCGAGAACTTGCGCGCCATCGTTAATGTTGAGAATTCCCGTGCCGTTGAACCCCACGCGGAGATCGTCGCCCGGTTGGTCGGCGACGAGACGCGAGCCGGCGCCCGTGACAGTGACGGTGCCGGAGGTACCTGTGTCATCGCCGATGTTGATGTCTTTGCTCGTGCCGCTGAGGATCAGATCCGCACCGCCGCTGATCAGTAAGTTTCCGGTCCAAGTGCCTGCTCCCTGATCGTTGCCGACGAGCAGCCCGACCGCACCGGCAGGCGTAATCGTCTTTGTCAGCCCGCCCGTCAGTTCGAGCGTGGGGTCGCCTGTTCCGGAAACCATCAGCGGATCCGCGTGCCCCGTGTAAGTGCCGCCGTTAATGCGGAGCGTGCCCGCGTTGTGGTTGAGAGTGCCGTTGGAGCCGTCAACGACGCTGCCGGCTTCGACAGCGGCGCCTGCGTTGATGGTGAGCGTGCCGGACCCGCCGCCATCCGGATCGTTTCCAAGGTTGATCGTGCCACCCACATTTACGTCAGCGCCGCTATTGACGGTGAGCGTGCCCGTGCCTGGTAGTATGCCTGCGCCAGTGTTACTGGCAATTAGAAGGTCGCCTTCCACATCGAGGGTCGCTCGGAAAATAAAACCCGTTCCGCCCACCGTGACATTGGCGATCGACGTGGAGAGGTTGCCGATGACCAGATCGCCTGCGAACTGAGCGAGGGCGCCGTTCGCGACGCTTACGGTCGCGTCGCCGCCGTTGCCCCAGCGTGACTCGCCCGTGCCGTTGACATCCAGCGTGGACCGCCCAAACGGCGCGACGTTGAGCGCGCCGGACACGGTCAGGTTGCCCGTCGCGGCGCTGCCCTGGCCCACATGCATCAGGTCGTTGCACGTCACCGTCCCGCCGCCAGTGATGCTCATGGTGCCGGTGCCGTTGTTCCCAACGAACAGATCGCTGCCGCCGGTGACGAAAAAGTCCGCATCGTCATCATTAATATTAAAAGTTCCGGTGGTGCCTCCGGCGTCGCCGATGTTTACGAAACCCGACGGACCGCTGCTCCAACTGCCGGTCGTGAGCGTGACGATGGAGACATCGCCCGTCAGGTCGCCGATCGCGACGCCGTTGCTCGTTGTATGCGCTGCGCCCATCGTCAGCGTGACGGTTCCTTGACGGAAAATTTGCGTCCGACTGCTGGCCGATGATGCATTGAACGTCACGGCGTAGTTGCCGGCGATATTGAACGTCAGATCATCCGCTCCCGTGGGGACTTGGTTCGGATTCCAGTTCGTTGAGGTCGAAGCAGATCCGCCGGCCGCGTTGATCCAATTCAATACGGCGGCTTTGGCCTGTCCGGCTATGAGCAACGCCGCGACGGTTGATCCCCGCAGCAGGCCGGCGGCCCGACCTTGCGGACTTCGCGAAGTTCCGAAAAAACGCATGAGTTACTCCAATGGGGTTAGTGCATACGCTCCAATTGCGAGTATTGGCGATTGCCCTTCGGCTTTCTCACCCCTCGGGAGCGGTTTTTGATATCTGATTCGCCGAATCTCCGCGCCGTGCCGCGTATGCGCACGTCAGCCCGTTGCATCGTCGCACCAGCCGGGGTATATTGCTCGGCCCTCGATTGTCGAGGCTGAACAGGAATTGACGATGCCGAAGATGAAACCGCACAAGGGATCGGCCAAACGCTTCAAGATCACCGGCACCGGTAAGGTCATGATGCGGCGTGTCGGCAAGAGCCATCTGATGAGCCACAAGCCCGGCTCGCGCCGCATGCGGTTGCGTCGCAGGCTCATCGTTCAGGGCCGTATGTCGCAGCGCATCCGCCGCGCCCTTTGCGTCGAATAACGCCGCGGCTCACCGGCCGGACGCCGGTTTGGATTTGATACTGTTCGTCGCGCCTCAGGCGCGGGTTTCCGTAGGAGAGTGGTCAAATGTCACGCGCCACACCGGGTCACGCCACCCGTCAACGCCGCAAACGAGTATTAAAAGACGCGAGCGGCTTTTGGGGCTCTCGTAGTAAGTTGTTCCGCGTCGCCAAGGAATTCGTCACCAAGGCCGGCGTATATGCCTACCGAGATCGCCGCGCCAAGAAGCGTAACTTCCGCGCCATGTGGATTGTCCGCATCACCGCAGCCTGCGAGTCTCGCGGCATTTCATACAGCCGCTTCATGGGCGGCCTGAAGCGCATCGCCTGCGATCTCAATCGCAAAATGCTCAGCGAAATCGCCATCGTCGACCCGGCCGCGTTTGATGCGCTGGTTGACGCCGTGCGGAAAGCCGGCAAGTCGGCCGCATAAGCCACTTTCGACCAAACGATTCTTCGAAATTCTCCTGGCTGCTGCGCCGCATACGGCGTTTGCAGTCCCGCTTTTTTTGGTACGCTCCGCCGTGCCCCCCGATCAAAGCCCCGATCGTAAGAGGAGTGCGGGCTTCCAGCCCGCGAGTGATCAGAGCCGCGACCGTAAGGGAGCGGTTGCTTGGAAACACAGGCGGCGCTTTTTTTAGATATTCTAAATCTCTTCTCCCTCTGAAGGAGGGGTTTCGCTTTCCCACAGTCCCTCGGCGCCGCTCGCTGTTTCTCACCTGTTACCTGGCGCTTGCCGCACGTTTCATTCACCCGGCGGCAGCGTCACGAACGGATCGATGTCGCAGGGAGTGCGGGCATCCTGCCCGCACCTTTGCTCCGTTGTCTCCTTGTTCCGTTGTTTCCTTGTTACTCTCCCACCAGCAGCAGCACGAAGGGATCGATGTCGAAGTTGTTCAAAACCCCATCCTCGTTAATATCGCCAATAATCACGGCCGCGTCTTCGGGGATGTTGTATGTCGCCGCGTAGTCGGGCAGGTTGCTAAGCGCGAAGACGAATGCGTCGATGTCGAAGTTGTTGACCAGGCCGTCGCGGTTCATGTCGCCGGGAATGTATGGTTGCATGGCGATGAAGTACGCATCTTGCTGGCCGGATTGCGAATCCCAGGCGTTGAACCCCACAAAAAACTCTCCGTTATCTGTCATCGCGAGCGGCTGCCAGCCCAGGAACCTCTGGCTGGGCAAAGGCGGAGGATCCGGAACCGGAGTGAACATCTCAGTCAAGGGTACGCCGTTGCGGTCATACATTATCAAGAATATCGTAGGGAACACACTTACTCCCGCCAAGAGTGTACCTTGCCGATTGGCTACAAAATACCTCGCCAATGGGTCGATGGGGACAGAATCGGCGATTGGTTGTCCAGAGCTATCAAGTCGCCGAACAAATGAACCAGTTCCAGCGGATTCGTGCCAACACGCCAACACTTCGCCATCATCGAGCGACTGCATATACATTCTGTTGCAATCCTGAAATCGATCTGTTAGGAGTATCTCAGGCCCCACCGACAA
The DNA here is from genome assembly GCA_016795025.1 of Phycisphaerales bacterium. Lineage (GTDB taxonomy): Bacteria > Planctomycetota > Phycisphaerae > UBA1845 > Fen-1342 > JAEUIR01. The sequence goes on along the minus strand of JAEUIR010000005.1, from coordinate 47,031 downwards.
TTCTGCCGTGATGCGCCGAATTGCTGGTTGCTTGACGTAATTCCACTGCCCCGCTACATATCCTATTACTAGGCTTCCATCCTCCAACACTGCCGCGCTATGCGCCAACTCTGTTCGCGGGAATGGCGCATTGGAGACTGGGATCCACTCCGACTCCGGAGCTCCCTCAATCGAATATCTGCGGCACAACACGTCATATTCGGCGTTGCCACTATTGTGACCGCTGTTTATCACGATCCATAAAGCGTCCTGACCGAATATAGGCAGGATGGCAGGGCGGGGGCCTTGATTCGTTCCGGCGGACTCCGTGACCAGTACTGAAGGCCCCATTGGTTGCCCGCTATGGGAAAAAAACCGCATCCATAGCTCATCAATATCTGGGCGACGTTTCCAGCAGACGATGTTCATGCTCTCATCGTAAGCACAGGCAATAAGTAGACCGCCGATGTCACGCCCTGGATCCAGTCGAACCTCGAAATTGGGCTCTCCAAATGACGAGTAAGTGCTCCAGAGTAAATACGTATCGCCGAAGCGAACCGTATACTGCGACGCTTGCGCGCAGAGATCGCCAAAGGCTGAAAGGTATATTTCATGCGTGTTGCCATCCGGCTGACTTCGGATTGCCGGAATCTGCGATCGAATATAGTGTCGGTTGCCTATGGCAAGTCTGTCGCGTGTTGGAGCGGGCTCGGGGTCACCGGCAACGGCCATATTGCGGCTGGCCGCCAATACCATGATCGCCAGCACAGTAAACGGTTTTGTCATGACTATTGCATCCCGAAATAGGCCCGCACTTCGGCGATGCGGGCTTGTACATACTCATCGCTGGGTTCATCGGCATTGGTTTCGCTGTTGGCCGAGTCGTTCGAATTCGTCGGCGCCGATGCGCTGCTCGGCTCCGGACACTCCGGGCATGCGGGTACGCCCGCCAGAAGCTCGACGAAACAGTCAATGTCGAAGTTGTCGAATATGCCATCGTTATTGCAGTCGCCGACGCCAAGCATGTTAATTTGAAAGCGCTCTCCAAAACCTGTGTCGCTCGGCGCGCCGGGGTCCGTATGTTCCCACCAGTACTCGTCCAGCAGCGCAAGGACGAACGGGTCCACGTCGAAATTGTTCGTAAGGCCATCGCCGTTGAAGTCACCAAGCCGCGGGCGTAGGGCGATCACGAACCCGTCGAAAACGCAAATAAGCGTCCCGTCGGCGTCGATTGCAACAGGAGCATGCGCGCCGCGCGCTTGGCCACATGGAAGTGGTGGAATTGGTTCGATATATCTCCAGTCGCGATTGATTCCATCGGCTATGGTCGTCAAGCCGCGCACTGTGCCGTCTGGCGCTGCGACAAACACGCGACCAGCCGCGTCAATCGCCGGCGCTGTATCCCATTGCGTGAATGCGTTAAAATCAGTCAGGCTTGTCAAGGGGGTTACAGATGTTCCATTGTCTTTTGCCCGGAAGATTTCTCCGTCCTCGTTCCAATAAATGAAACTTCTGGTGCTCAATCCGCCTACTCCGGCGGGAATCAACCCTGGTGTCATGGACACAAATGCACCCGCGTCCAGGTTCCAACGTTCGTTGTTGTTGGGATGCGGGGTGCCGCCATTGTGAAAACCGAAAAGCTGGCCGGCGTCGCTACCCATCAGGGCATCGCCATCATCAAAAACACTGGGGCTTCCTTGCGAGCCCTGTCGCCAGCGCCGCAAACAGGTCGATCCCGATGGGCACTGCCCCGACGCCCAGCATACTTCATCGCAATCGTTATCCCAATACGCACCGTTGATCCGCGTTTGCCATGCAATTTGCGGCTGCCCCGACACGACATCCGCGAAAAACGCGTGAAAATCCGGGCGAATCTGGTGGTATGTCTCCTCGCACGGTTCCGGGTAATTTGCCGCAGGCTCACACGGCATCGACAAATAGGTCGCGGCATAGACGAGCTTTCGATTCGATTTGGCCTCAGCGATGCCGATCGCGGGCGAGGACCGATCGTTGAAGTTCGTCCCCGGTCCCAAATACCACGGATCAACCGAACCGGCTGCCGCCGAGAGTAATAAGAAATGGAGGGATGCTGGCAGCAATCCACCAGATCCAGCGTGGCAATCACTGGTCGGCTGAAGCCCGACCGATCAGGAATCAAGCGCGCCGATGCGTTGTCGCCCGACACCATTCGAGAATGGGAGGGATGATGTGACGATGAGGCGCATCGTTCCGACCACGAGCGCTGAAGGGAGAGAAGTGTTCTGTCATAGTTGAATTAGCGGGTATGTCCCCGGTTTCGCACCGGCGAGACGCCGACGTTACCCGGCAAATTGAGGTTGACGGAGCACTAGGCACGACGCCGCCGTTTCGTCTGCTTTTGCCCCGGCTGAGGCTCGAATAGCTCTTCGCCGGCCGGCTCGGTCGCCGCCTGGTTCTCCGCGACGATCACCGTCGATTCGTCGCCGCTTAACTCCGGCTCAGGCTCGGCCGCTTTGCTGATCGGCTTGCCGTCCTCGTCGAGCTCAACGTCCGCCTCCGCCGTGCGACGGCGGGCCATCGTCTGTAATTCGGTCAGCAGCTTCTTTTCGCTCGCGCCGGTCATGTTCGCCAGCGACTCGGCCACGTCCGCGATGTAGCGCTCAAAAATGCTGCGCCGCTCGCTCTCCAAACGCTGGCGGCGGCGGCGGCGGACGTAGGCCGCGAGCTTACGGCCGCACTCGCGCAGCGCGAGCATCATTTCTTTGCGAATTTCGTCATAATCGGCGATGGCCTCTTTGCTCTCGCTGGTAAAGGGAACCCACACGCTGGCCATGTGGATCATCACCACCAGTGGGCCGACCGGAACGTTTCCGCCGGGTTGGGACACGCCGTAATTGCGCCAATCGACATCGATCACGCTCTTGAACGACGCGCAGGCGGATTGCTGATAGAGCAGCGGCACGCGGTTGGCGAAGCGAATCACACGAGCGGATTCCTCCGCCGGCAGGTTGCCGCCAAACGCCATGCCGACCTCGATCAGAAACGGATTGCCGCGATAGACGGCCGGGTCGCGCGTGGTCGCGGTGTAAAATTCGGCCTTTACCTCTTTGAGCAGCCCGGCCAGCAGGGCGCGAACGCCGATCGGCGCGAGGCAATCGGTAGGCGGGGCCATGATGCGGATCGCCTGCATCGCGCGGTACAATTTCTCGACGTCGCCGGACGGCAGTTCGGCCGGCTTGGTTCTGGTTGAGACACCGGCTTTTTCGATGATCTCGTTGGCGACGCGCGACGTGACGCGAGAAAACGACTCCTGCAAAAACCCACTGAGCGTCGGGCTGCGCTCACCGCGCTTGGCCGGTGCGGAATCCTTGAGCATTTTCATCAGCACCCCCAGCTCGATCCCGTGGGGGTGCGGCTGAATCTCGCGTGTCTGAGCGGGCAAATCCTGACTGCCGCGCGGAAAAACCCGCTCCTCGGGCAAAACGCCGTCACCGGCAAGGGCCAGGCGATACGTGATCTCCGCGTGCGGGTTCGCGATGGCGGTCTGTTCGAGATATTCATCGACCGACTGCTTGCCCTTTGCATACGTCGCGGCGAGTTCGATGGCGACTTCGGTGCCGGATTCCCATGGCACTTCAATTTCGTCATCGTGGACAATGTCGGGACGATTCTTGGTCGTGTCGATCTGAATCTGAAAGTGATGGGCCGGCCGCGATTTGCCGGTGCGTGAGGTGATATGAATCGGCCGGCCGGTCGTCAGCAGGCCGTACATGCCCGCAGCCGAGATGCCGATGCCCTGCTGCCCGCGTGACATTTTGAGGCGGTGAAACTTCGAGCCGTATAGCAGCTTTCCGAAGACGTTTGGAATCTGCGCCTTGACGATGCCGGGGCCGTTGTCGCGAACCGTCACGCGAAAGCGATCTTCTCCGAGTTGCTCGATGGCGACGAACAGCCCAGGCAAAATGCCGGCTTCCTCGCAGGCATCGAGGCTGTTATCGACGGCCTCTTTCACGGTCGTCAACAGCGCTTTGCGCTTATTGTCGAAACCCAGCAAGTGCCGGTTTTTCGCGAAAAACTCACTGACAGAGATTTCGCGCTGCCTGGCGGCCATCGTCTCGGCGGTCTCGCGTTTGCGCGGCGTGGCGTCACGCGGGGCGGTTTTGGGCGATTCATCCGCCTCGGCTGGAGCATCGGGTCGGGCGCTCGGCGAGGGTTTTGCCGCAATGCGAGGTTCGTTGGCGACGGCGATCGGCGCGGCGTCGAAGAGCGGCGCGGAATCGGTGGTTTTTGACTTTCGCGGCTTTGCAGTCATGGTGTTCTGGGCCATCCGTGGCTCACCGTACGGGGGTTTTTGAATCACATGGCAATCTAACCGAATGCGAATGCAAAATGCAAAACGCAGAATTCAAAATGCAGAACGAAGAGCGAAAAACAGCGATGGTGCGGCGACTGGGCGCCGACCGGATTCAAATCGCGCTTTGCGAACGGCAGCATCACGCTGAATCCCGTGCGAGCGTCCCGCGCTTGATTTCCGCATTCCGCGTTTTGAATTTTGCATTCCGCATTGCTCCCGTCGCCCTCGTGAAATCTGAACCCGTTCTGCTATACTCCCCGTTCCCCCGCGCGGGCGTTTGGCGTGGCCGCGCGGGAGCTGTCAGCTTCCATCGCTTTGAACCCGGGAGTGCGAGTGGAATGTCGGGTCTACTGGTAACAATGCTGCTCACGCTTGGCGCGGCCGGGGTATATCTGGCGATGCCGCGCGGCCGATCTCATGTGACCGGATTGGCGATGATTCTGGTCGCGGGTCTGGCGGTGGCGGGGATTGCCGGACTGCTGTCCAATCTGGGCGTTTCTAGCGGTACATTTAGCGGTTTTACGATGTTTGGCGCGCTGGCGGTGCTATCGGCTGTGCGGGTCATCACGCATGAGCGGGCGGTATATAGCGCGCTGTATTTCATTCTCACGATCATTTCGACGACAGCGTTGTTGCTGCTGATGCGCGCCGAGTTTCTGGCGATTGCGTTGATCATCATCTACGCCGGCGCGATCCTGGTTACATACGTTTTCGTCATCATGCTCGCGCAACAAGGCGGGGCGGTTCCCGCGTTTGACAAGCAGGCGCGCGAGCCGCTGGTCGGCGTGATTCTCGGCTTCGTGTTGCTCTCAACGCTGGCGAGCCGGTTCTTTCAGCCGAGCGGAGCGGCTGCGGCCGAAACAGTGAAACAATCCGGCGGCTCGGTGGAAGTCGGCACGCACCTGATGACGCAATACGTTGTCGGCGTTGAGCTTGCGGGCGTGTTGCTGCTCGCGGCGATGGTCGGCGCGATCGCGCTAGCGCGGCGCAAGGCCCCGCCGCTCGCGGAGCGGGAGATCGACGCATGCTAGTTCCCTACCTCATCGTCGGCGCGATCCTGTTCACCCTCGGCGTCATCGGGTTCATGACGCGAAAGAATCTGATCATTATCTTCCTATGCACTGAACTGATGTTTCAGGGCATCGTCGTCACACTGGTCGCACTTGGGCGTTATCCCGTCGCCGGGATGCCGACGCTCGACGGCCAGGTCTTCGCGCTGTTTCTGCTGGCCGTGGCCGCTTCAGAGGCCGCTCTGGCGCTGGCATTGGTCATTCTGCTCTATCGCCACAAGCCCACGCTCGATGCGAATGCGTGGAAGCTGCTCAAGGAAGAATAATCGTGCTGATGGCCGCCTTGTCGATTTCCTGGTACGCGACCATCCCCTTCTGGCCGCTGCTTGGCGCGGTGCTGATCGGCTTGCTGATCACGATGCGCGTGGGGAAGACATCCGCGCATCAGCCCGCGATTCTGGGCGTTGGCGTGTCGGCTTTGTTGTCCGTGCTGCTGTTCCTGGATTTGAACGCGTTGCACAAGCCGGCCGGCGGCGGCTCGGGCGGGCACGCAGCGCTTGATTTCCCCGCGGTGCTTGTTTCCGCGCCTGGCGATTCGACAATGCAACACGCGGGTGACGCGCAAGGCGTTTCAGGGGCCAACCGTCACGCAAATCCGCCTGGAATCACGCACACACTGTTCCGCTGGATCAGCCTCGGCCAAAACGGCGAGTGGATCGATTTCAACTTCTATTTCGACAATCTGACCGCGGTCATGATGATCGTAGTCAATCTCATTGGCACGCTGATCTTCATCTACGCATCGGGCTACATGAAGGATCATCACGGCCACGTCGAGCGCGGCTATGAACGGTTCTTCGCGTTCCTCGCGCTGTTCGTTTTCTCGATGTGCATCCTCGTGCTGGCGGGCAATTTTGTCGTGCTCTACATGGGGTGGGAACTGGTCGGCCTGTGCAGCTACCTGCTAATCGGCTTCTATTACCCGAAGCCCGCGGCGGCGGCGGCCGCCAAAAAGGCGTTCATCGTCAACCGCATCGGCGATTTCGGCTTCGCGCTCGGCATCTTCTCGCTTTATCTGTTCCTCTCGCCGCATTATCAACCCGGCGAGAATCCGCTTGATTACGAAGTTGTGTTCCGCCATGCCGCCAAGCTCGAATCATGGCAGGTGACGACGGCCTCGCTATTGCTGTTGTGCGGCGCACTGGGTAAGAGCGCCCAGTTCCCGCTCTATGTTTGGTTGCCAGATGCGATGGAAGGCCCGACACCGGTTTCGGCCTTGATTCACGCGGCGACGATGGTCACAGCCGGCGTTTACATGGTTGCGCGATGCGGCCCGTTGTTCGCATATTCGCAAGTGACGCTGGATGTGATCCTGTTCATCGGCGTGTTCGGGGCGCTGTTCGCCGCGTCGATGGCCATGGCGCAGTACGACATGAAGCGCATCCTGGCGTATTCGACCATGAGCCAGCTCGCGTTCATGTTCGCCGGACTCGCATCCGGCGCGCCCGATTCGGCAATCTTCCATCTTTACACACACGCATTTTTCAAAGCCTTGTTGTTCCTCACAGCCGGCAGCGTGATGCACTCCATGGGCGGCGTGATCGATTTGCGGCAATTCAGCGGTTTGCGCAGCGTCATGCCGAGTACGTACCTGCAATGTCTCATCGGCTGCCTGGCGCTGGCTGGGTTCCCGTTGCTGGCGGGATTCTGGAGCAAGGATGAGATCATTCACGCGACGCTGGAGCGCAACCAACTCGCCGGAACGCTACTGCTGGTGACGGCGTTCATGACGGCGTATTACACGTTCCGCATGTTCTTCCTGTGCTTCCACGGCCCCCTGCGTACACCGCCGCAGGCAGGCGACCATCCGCACGACTCGCCAGCGGTCATGCTGGCGCCGTTGTGGGTTTTGGCGCTCGGCGCAGTCGCGGCCGGATTCGCGGGCGTGGCGTTTTCGCCGGGCGACGGGTTCCTCGGATTCCTGAAACCGCACGGGTTCTTCCATCACTACGTCGAGCAAAGCTCAATCGTGAAAGGCGCCATGCATGGCGGCGGCGGGTATGGACTGATGTACCTTTCGGCCGGAATCGCGATTGCGGGCATCGGCTTGGCGTGGGTGCGTTATGGTCAGGCGCCGCAGACCGATCCGGATGCGGCGATGCTCGGCCCGTTGTGGCGGTTGTGGCATGTGAAGTATTGGGTTGACGAAATTTACGAAGCAATTTTCGTCGCGCCCGCGCGCAAGCTCGGCCAAATTTTCTTTGCCACGGATCGGTTCGGCATTAACGGCATCGTGTTCAGCGTCGCGTGGATTCCGCGCGGCGTCGGCACGGTGCTTGCACTGTCGCAGCGCGGCGCGCTGCAAGGCTACGCACTGGGCACGATCGCCGGAATGACGCTGCTATTGCTGTTGTGGAATTGGGCGCGCTAGGCGTCGGTCCTGCGCGGCCGCGATGACGGGCTTCTGCGACCGGCGCGGCTGGAACCTGACTGAGAGATTATGGAATCCATCGGACTGAATCTGCTCATCTTTCTGCCGCTGCTCGGCGCGATTCTTGTTTGGATGATGCCCGAGCCACGCGGCGATCTGGTGAAGCGTATTTCGCTTTGGGTCGGCTTGGCCGTAATGGTCATCGCCCTGCTGCTGTGGGTGCGCGTGCTGCAAAGCGGTCCGGCCGTTCTGGTCGGCGAGTTTTCGCAGAACTGGATCGCTGCGGGTGACGCCGCTTCGGGCGATCTCACCGGTCGGCCAAGCGCAGTGCGGATCAAGTACCACGTCGGCCTTGACGCGATAAGCGGCGTTTTGGTGGCGCTCACCGGCCTGCTGATTCCGCTGTCCGTGGCGTGCAGCTTCCCTTCGATCCACAAGCGCCAGCGCGAGTATTACGCATGGCTGCTCATGCTCACGGCCGGCATGTTCGGCGTCTTCGCCGCGCGCGACGTGTTGTTGTTTTACATTTTCTTCGAATTCACGCTCGTGCCGCTCTATTTTCTGATCGGCATCTGGGGCGGATCAGAGCGCCGCACCGCCGCCAACATGTTCTTTCTGTACACGTTCGTCGGCAGCGTGATCACTTTCGCGGGTATTCTGTATCTGGCCGTGCGCGCCGCCGTGCTGACGCACAGCCCGACGATCGAATTCGATCTGCTCAAACTCAGTGTTCTGAGCGGATTGAGCGCCACGGAGCAATCCCTGCTGTTTCTCGCGTTTTTCGCCGGATTTGCGATCAAGGTTCCATTCTTTCCGGTTCATACGTGGCTGCCGCTGGCGCACACCGAGGCGCCCACGGCCGGATCGGTGCTGCTGGCCGGTGTCTTGCTGAAGTTGGGCACGTACGGCTTCCTGCGTTTCAGCCTGCCAATGGTTCCCGAAGGCGCGCTGGCATGGTCAGGCGTAATGGGCGGGCTGGCGGTGGCGGGCATTATCTACGGCGCGCTGGTGTCGTGGGTGCAGCAGGACGTCAAGAAGCTGGTTGCATATTCGTCCGTGTCGCATCTCGGCTTCTGCATGCTCGGCATGTTCAGCTTTGTGCCCGTGGGGTTAAGCGGCTCGGTGTTGTACATGGTGAACCACGGCATCAACACCGGCGCGTTGTTCCTCGTCGTCGGCATGATTTACGACCGCTATCACACGCGCGACATGGAAAAAATCGGCGGACTGGCGCGGCAGATGCCCATCATGGCGTTTTTCCTGGTGTATTTCGTGCTGGCCAGCATCGGCCTGCCGGGTTTGAACGGCTTTGTGAGTGAGTTCACGGTGTTGTTCGCCGCGTTCAACTCGACGCATGTGCTCGGCCCCTGGTATGGCTCGCTCGGCGCGATCGGCATTCTGCTTGGCGCGGTGTATCTGTTGTACATGACAGGCAAGGTGCTGTTCGGCCCGCTGCGCGAACCGGACCACACTCCGGACCTCGCGCACGTTCGCACGCGCGATCTGAATGCCCGCGAAATCGGCATTCTGCTGCCGCTGGCTGTCGCGGCGCTGGCGCTTGGCGTCTATCCGCGAATCGTCACCGATCCGCTCGAACCGCTGCTCGACGCGCAGGTCATGCGACGAATCGAAGGCCCGCTGGCGACGCGCCAGGTGGCGATGGTCAGCGCCGATTCCGCCGTCGCGCCGTCGACTGTCACTCATTCTGAACTCTCCGGAGACGTCCGCCCGTGACGCTCGCTACCTATCCACTGGTTTCGTACGCGGCGCTGCTGCCGGAAATTCTCCTGCTGGCAGCCGGCTGCATCGTGTTGCTGTTTCCCGCCGCAGCGAGCAGCGAACGCTCGCCGCGAGCCGCCTGGCTGACGCTGCTGTCGCTGGTCGGCGCGATTCTGCTGCTCGAATTCGGCCCGCAAATGGGCTTTTCGCTCGACGGCGGCAGCGGCCTCGAATTCGGACGGCTGTCGTTTTTCGTGCGACTCAGCACGCTCATCGTCGGCGTGATTTTGACGCTCGTATTGTGGGTTCAGCCCGACCCGCGCGAGCAGAACGAGTTTTTCTCGATGATGCTGTTTACGCTGACCGGGCTGATGGTGCTCGGATCCGCGACTGATCTGGTCGTGCTGTTCCTCGCGCTGGAGCTTGTCAGCATCCCCACATACGTCATGGTGGCGCTCAGCCGTCAGAACGCCAAATCGCTCGAAGCCGGCACAAAGTACTTCTATCTCGGCGCGATGGCCGCCGCGATCACCGCATACGGCTTCGCACTGCTATACGGCGTGTGCGGTACCGCGTCGCTGACAGGGATGCAGTTGCGGCTGACCGAGATCATCGCGAATCCCGCCGGCAACTCGCTGGCATTTTCCATCGCGAGTCTCGGGCTGTTGCTATCGCTCGGCGGGCTGCTCTTCAAGGTGTCGGCCGTTCCGTTTCATTTCTACGTGGCTGATGTATATCAGGGGGCCGCGAGCGCGGTGGCCGGGTTGCTTGGTTTTGTGCCAAAGCTGGCGGGTTTCGCGGCGATGTTCAAGATTCTGGCGGCCTGCGGCTGGCAGACCGTCAGCGGCGGCACGTTCTGGGTGCTTTGGCTGGTCGCGGCGCTCAGCATGACGATCGGCAACATCCTCGCGCTGCGCCAAACGAATATCAAGCGCATGCTGGGCTTTTCCGGCGTCGCGCATTCCGGCTATATGCTGGTGGGCCTGCTCGTGGGGCCGCATGGTCAGGGCATGATCGGCGACGGCGCGGCTGCCGTGCTGTATTACACGGTGGTTTACGGCATTGCGAACCTGGGCGCGTTCGCGGTGTTGAGTGTGCTGCGCGTGCGCGGCGAGTCGGCCGAGACGCTGCGCGACATCGCTGGTCTGCTGCGGCGCCAGCCGAGCCTGGCGCTCTTGCTTTCGCTGGCGATGTTCACGTTGCTGGGGATGCCGCCGACGCCGGGTTTCTGGGGCAAGGTGGGCTTATTCGGCAGCGCGCTTTCGACGGCGACGGCCACCGGTGGCGAGCAGCAATATTGGCTGATTGTGCTGGTGCTGATCGGCATGGTGAATACGGCGATCGGTGCGGCGTACTACCTGCGCGTCATCGCGGCCTGCCTGCTTTATGAGAGCGACGATCCGATCGACGCGGTCGATCGCGATGCGCCGCGCATGGGCGCGGTCATCTGCGGTTTTCTCACGCTCATGTTTATGTTCTACCCCACGGCGCTGTACGAACCGGGGCGCGCCGCCAGCAGTGAGTTAATCGTCGCGCACAGCGCCACGGCGCCGAGCGCGCTCAGTTTGGCAGGCGTTTCGAGCGATCGCGCAATTGCCGGAGTTCCAAGCACGGAATATCCGATCACTCCGTAACGGATGATTTGTCCCGCACGCATTACCGTTTTTCCAACACGTCGATCTCGTGCAATAGCTCGCGGAAAAACGGCTCCACATCCGTCACCAGGCCGATTGTCTGAAACGATCCCCGATCCGCCAGTTTCGTCAGCACCGACGGAGAAATATCAATGCACACCACCGGAATCCACGCCGGCAGAATGTTGCCCGTCGCGATCGAGTGCAGCGTCGTCGCGACCATCAGCACAAAGCCCACATCCTTGATCGCGTCGCGCATCATGTCCTGAGCGGCCATGACATCCGTCACGACGTCCGGCAGCGGGCCGTCGTCGCGCACGGAGCCGGCCAGAAGATATTCAATATTGTGTTGCACGCAGGCATGCATGATGCCGCCCTTCAGCACGCCGCTTTCGGATGCCTTTCTGATGCCCCCCGCGCGGCGAATCGTGTTGATCGCCCGCAGGTGATGCTCATGGCCGCCGTGCGCCAACGTCGCGCGATCGATGTACACGCCCAGGCTGGTGCCATACAGGTTTTGCTCGATGTCGTGCGTCGCCAGCGCGTTGCCGGCGAAGAGCACATGGCAGAATCCGCGCTCGATCAGCTTCACGACGTGCTCGCTCGCGCCGGTATGCACGATCGCCGGTCCGCCGACCAGCAGCAGCTTCTTGCCGTCACGCTTGCAGCGCACCATCTGCGCGGCGCAATTGCGAATAATCGCGTTCTTCGGTTTCTCCGTGCTGATCTCGCTGGCCATGAACTCGAAAACGGCCGACTCTTTCTGCCGCTCCAGAGGAATGACCTTGACGCCCTGATGGCCGCACACGACCGGGTCGCCTTTCCTGATGCGGATCATCGGCACGCAACGAAAGCGATTCGTCTTGCGATCGAGGATGATTCCGCAATCCATTTCCTGATCGTCCACCTCCACCCAATCGTCGCGGTGGCGGATGTACGTTTGCTGATTCGTCGATGAGTAGAACTGCGTCGGAAACGCGCCGTCCATATCGGCTTCGATCATTTCCGCATTGGTGGGCTGACGCACGATCGCGCCCTGAGCGGCCAGGCCGTCGAGCAGTTTCTTCAGGTCTTCCTTCGTCTTGGCCTGCACCTCGAGCGTTGCATGGCTGCGCTCGTTGCGGCTGCGCCCGATGTGCATTTCCAGGATTTTGAACGAGCCGCCGGACGTGTGAATGTCGTCGAGCACGCGCGTCAGGACCGGCCAGTCGATGATATGCCCTTCGAGCGCGATTTCTTCGGTGAACATGCGTCGATACTCCGTTTGGAAAGCCGGTCGATGAACGCCCGATTCGCGCTCGGCCCGAGCGGCGAATTCGTGCTGCATCCTACGAAAGATCGGCGGTTTCGGCCACCGTGGGCGAATTCTCGCGCCCCGTTGAATCGCATTTGGGGGCCGAACACAATACAATTCTGAATCCTGTCGGTCCGGCCCGCGACCGGTTTCGCACACGTTGTGCGCCCGTTCGCGCCGCTCGCACCGACCCTCGGAACCCCGCGAATGAAGCGCGTTTGTTGCCTCGCCTTGCTCGCACTATCGACAGCCGCTTTTGCCCAGGACGATCTGCCCCGCACCGACGAACGCCCGGTGGAGCCCGCCCGCGGACAGCCCGCATTTCTCGAAAACATCGGCAAGATGCTCAAGGCCGTCCAATCGCTCGGGCCGTGGGAGGAAAATTATGAGCAAATGATGACGGCGATGGAGACCGTCTTCGAGCGCAACGGTTGGACCAGCGAGGCGGATCAGTTCTCGCTCGATCTGATCCGTACCGTTGAGGCTATACCTCCATTCCAGATGCAGGAGCGGTTCGACACCATGGTCGGAATGCTCAGCGATCGGTACATGCTCGACGAGCAGCAGGAAAAGATGCTCCGCAAGACGCTGATTCGCGAGTCGACCGGAATGATGCAGCAGCATTCCGGTCGAATCATGCAGTACGCGATGGAAGCCATCCAGACTCGCGCGGCCGGGGAGCCTTTCACCGCCGACCAGGTGGCCCGCTGGGCGGAAATCGCCGCGCCGGTATTCGAGGACGGCCGGCGGCGCGTGAATATCGTGGCCAAGGAATTCATGCAGCATCTCGATGAACAGCAGATGAAGATCGCTTCCACCGATCTGGACGCTGCCAATCATCGGCTCAACCGCATGGGCGAGATGCGCGAGCAATGGGCGGCCGGAAATTGGACCGCGTCGGACTGGGGGCTTGAACGCGACCCGATCCAAACGTCCGGCGAGCAACGCCGCGCCGCTGAAACGGCCTCGGCTGAAACCGACAGAAACGCAAACCGCCGCGCGGCCGAGGCTTCCGGCTCGACGGCACCAACGCCGGAAAAGCCGGAATCGTCGTCCGTGACCACAGAGAAGGCGACAAAAGCCGAAAAGCCGGTGGCGACTCGCTCCGAACCCACTGATCCGTGGGCGCGCTACGTTTCAGCATTTATCAGGAAATTCGGGCTCGATGCCGGTCAGCAGGATCGCGCCTGGTCGATTCACGACGCCGTAAAGCCGCGCGTCGATCAACTTGAACGCAAGCACACGCAGCGCCTGGCGGCGCTGCGCGGCCATACGTCGGTTTCGGCCGAAGATCGCGCGAAAGTCGAGCAGGATGTCGTCGCCAAGCACGACGCGGAGCTTGAGCGGTTGTTTTATCAAATGAACCGTCGGCTGGAGCGATTGCCTTCGACTGTGCAGAAACGCAACGCGGACAAAAGCGAGCTTCCGCTGCCGATCAAGTCGGTCGCTCGTACGCTTCCTGCCAAGGCCGACGGTTCCACCAACGATCAGCAAGAGCCGAAGAAATAGCGACCGGCGGGCAGAGCTGGTTATTCGCGAGCCGGCGATCCGGCGCGTGCGATTTTGATGGCCAAGTGATATTGCGCGAGTCATCGGAGGACACATTCGTGCGCACAAGCGCTTTACCCCGATCGATTGTCCGTGTTCGTTTGATCGCGTGGCTGACAACCGGTGCAATCCTGCTAACGACGGTGACCGGTTGTGGCCTGCTCGAATTGCTCCTGGGCGCGGGCAATCAAAATGGCAACGAAAACATCAATTCGAACGAGAACGGAAACGACAATAGCGCGAACGACGGCGTCGCGCTTCAGTTGCTGGCTGAGGGTCTGGTCGCGCCGGTCGATGCGCTTTCGCCTCAGGATGACACGCGTCGCTTGTTTGTCGTGGATCAGATTGGCGTCATCCGCATTATTGATGGCAATGGGACGCTGCTCGACGCGCCGTTTCTCGATCTGCGCGACCGCATGGCTCCGCTGAACAGCGCGTTTGACGAACGCGGGTTGCTCGGCCTGGCGTTTCATCCCAACTACGCCAACAACGGGCGTTTCTTTGTCTACTACAGCGCTCCCAAAAGCGCCGGCGTGGATCAGTCGTTCGACTCCGAAACACGCGTGTCGGAGTTCACGGTGTCGGCCGACGCCAATCTCGCCGCTGCCGATTCAGAGCGGATTTTTCTGCACATCGGCCAGCCCCAACCCAATCATAAGGGCGGTGAGATCGAATTCGGGCCGGACAACTTCCTGTACATCGCCACGGGCGATGGCGGCGGCTCAAACGACACCGGCCTGGGGCACAGCGACGTGATCGGAAACGCGCAGGATTTGTCGAACCTGCTCGGCAAAATTCTCCGAATCGACGTTGATTCCGGCTCACCCTATGGCATCCCCGCGGACAACCCATTCGCGAGCAACGCGTCGGCCCGGGGCGAAATCTGGGCATACGGGTTTCGCAATCCGTATCGATTCGCGTTTGATCGTGGCGGCGCTCAACGCCTCTTTGCCGGCGACGTCGGCCAGGGACTGCGCGAGGAAGTGGATATCGTCGTCAAGGGCGGTAACTTCGGCTGGAACATCCGCGAAGGCGATGTGTGCTTCGACAAGACCAACAACGCCACACCGCTGGCAAGCTGCTCATCCACCGCGCTCAACGGCGCGCCGCTCATCGAACCGATTATCGCATATGGACATCCAGATTCGGGTGCGGAACTCATTGGGCTATCCGTCATTGGAGGCCACGTCTATCGCGGGCCCACACTCTTCGCGCTGAACGGCCAATACGTCTTTGGCGACTGGAGCCAGGGATTCCTGACAGGGGGCGGGCGCATGTATGTGGCCAGCGAAAACGGGGCTGGCGTCTGGTCGGTTGAGGAGCTTCCATTCACCAATCGTGCGGGCGGGCGGCTGGGCGAATACCTCGCTGGAATCGGCCTGGATTCAGAAGGCGAAATCCTGCTGCTAACGCGCGAGGTGCTGGGTTTGACCGGTGCTACCGGGAAGGTGTACCGCCTCGTTCCAGGTGAGCAGCAGTGAACATTGACAACAGGAAAGCATGATGAAGGTTCCGCTCCATGCTCTGCTTTGCGGAATTTTCGTCGCGGCGATCGGTATGCTCGGCGGCTGCCCCGCAGACGGCGATTCCGGCGGCACTGTTGACGTGATCGACCATCGCGGCGATGGGCCAATTGTTGATGTGGATATCATCAACTTCGAATTCAACGACAAAATCATCCGCATCAGCGCCGGCCAAACCGTGCGCTGGCTGAATCTCGATGTGTTCGATCACACCGTGACAAGCGGCAGTCCCGAAGACGCCGACGCCGGCTCCCTGTTCGACTCCGGCTTGCTGGCCATCAACGATGGCTTTGAACACCTATTCAATGAAGTTGGCGAATTTAGATATTATTGCCGTCCACACGATTCGATGCCTTCCATGCGCGACGCGCTGGTGATTGTTGAACCATAGTCAGGTTCTTCACATTATCAGCACTCGATTGGTCCGGCCCATCACGATCACCCTGCGTGCCCAAGCGCACTTTTCGCCAAAAGCGTAATTTCGCGCGGCCGGCGATTCCGTCGCCACACAACCCTTGCGCGGAAAAATCACGGATTTTCTCTCGTGTTCTCCGCTAGCGAAACCTCGTGGACAAACATCCGATACACCTTTGGCAGTAGTCGATGCCGGCGGTACGACGAAGCCGCAAGACGGGGACAAAAACGGCCCTGCGTTTCCGCAAAGCGAGAGCGCCGATTCGCGTGTCAAAGTGAGCGCCATGACCAATCAACTTCGAAATCAGAATTACACGGTCGATCAGGTTCGCGCGGCTTTGAGCCAGTTTAGCGACCACTGTGCGCAGCGGCCGGATCAGAACCACCTTGGCCTGCTCGCGCAGATGCACTCCTGCTGCGAAATTCTGCAAGCTCCGCCCGATGATGTTGCCGAGCCGGAGGCAAGAGCCGCGCTCGCGCGATTGGCCCGAGCCGTTGGTACATTTGTTGAGAAAGTGATCCTCGACGAGGCCGCTGACATCGCCACCGGGCTTGCGCTCTTTCCATCCGCGCTGGCGGCTTTTGGCGCGATCCTCGATCAAAACCAGACAACGGCGGCCGATGAACTCGAGCCCAAGTTTCGCCGTTGCGCTGGACTCGACAGCGCCGCGCCGCGCAAAATCGCCCCGGCAGCGCCGGGGATGGCTCCGCCGCCGGTCGCCAAGCCCGCGCCGGTTGCCGCGCAGCCGAAGGCCGAAGACGACGCATATGTCAGCGAGCCGCTGATTCTTGACATGGACGAGCGCGAGCACCTGACTGGTTTCGTGGATGAGGCTCGCGAGCACATGGATGCGATCGAAGCGGCGCTCCTGGATGTCGAGCGCGATCCGACCGACCTGTCCAAAATCAATGAACTATTTCGCCCCATTCACACCATCAAGGGCATCGCGGGTTTTCTGAATCTGCGCGACATCAACCGCACGGCCCACGAAGTCGAAACGATTCTCGACCTTGCCCGCCGCGCCGAATTGAACATTACACCGACAACGGTGGACCTGTTCTTCGCCGCGTGCGACGCGCTGAAACAGCAGATCGCATCGATCGCGGGATATCTCGGAACGCCGGATGGGAAACCCGTGCCACAGCCCGAAATCACCGGGCTGATCGGCCGTCTCAGGCTCGCCGCCGCCGGCCAGCTTGTCGAGAGCGACGGGCGGCAGTCCGCGAAAGGCGCCGCGTCAAGCGACGAACCGGCCGCCGCACCGGCCACGCCCGGCGCAGCCCCGCACCCGGAATCAGCGGCGCAATCAGAGTCTGCGAAACAATCGGCCGACGCTTCGCTTCGCATTGACACGGCCAAGCTGGATCAGTTGATCGATTGGGTCGGCGAGCTAGTGATCGCGCAGACAATGGTGAATCTGAATCAGGTTGTGCGCACCGACGAAGGATTGACGCGCAATGTGACGCACGTGGCCAAGATCGTGCGTGAGATTCAGGAATGCGCGATGAGCATGCGAATGGTGCCCATTGGTCCCACGTTTCAGAAAATGAAGCGTCTCGTGCGCGATGTGGGGCGCAAGGCCGGCAAGGATGTCGAACTGCGCATCGACGGCGAGGAGACGGAGCTGGACAAGACGGTGATTCAGCAGATCTCCGACCCGCTGGTTCACATGGTCCGCAACTCCGTGGATCACGGCATCGAACCGCCGGAAGATCGCCGCAAAGTCGGAAAATCAGAGCAGGGCACGGTGGCGCTCGACGCCTACCATCAGGGCGACAGCATCGTCATTGAGATTCGCGATGACGGTCGCGGCCTGAATCGAGCAAAGCTTCTCGCCAAAGGGATCGAACGCGGCCTGGTCAGCGCCAACGACCAACTCACCGATCAGCAGGTTTACTCGTTGATCATGGAAGCCGGGTTCTCGACCGCGGAGAAAATCACTGACATATCCGGCCGGGGCGTTGGCATGGACGTCGTGCGGCGGAATGTCGAGCAATTGCGGGGCAAGATCGAGATTCAATCCGAGGAAGGCAAGGGCACGACGTTTCTGATTCGCCTGCCTCTCACGCTCGCGATCATTGATGGAATGCTGGTTCGCGTCGGCTCCGAACGGCTCATCATTCCGACGATCATGATCGAGCGCTCGCTGCGCCCGACACCTGACCAGATTCACCTCGTTCAGCGACACGGCGAAATGCTGATGGTGCGTGGGGAACTCTATCCGATCGTCGGGCTTGGGCCGCTGTTCGGCTACACCGATCATGTAAATCCATGCGAGTCGCTTGTCGTCATCTGTCAATGCGAAGGGCAGAAGATGGGGCTGGTGGTGGATGAGCTCATCGGCCAACAACAGGTTGTGATCAAGACGCTCGGAGAGCGCTTCAAGCAAATCCGAGGTGTGTCCGGCGCGGCGATCCTGGGCGACGGTCGCGTCGGGTTGATTCTCGAGCCGACCGGCTTGCTGCGCCTGCACAATTCGCATCAAGCGGGCGCGGCGAAAGGCGGCGCCCGATCCGGCGGCAACGACGGTGTCAGACTCATATCCTCGCTGGCCGCGAACGAGGAGCAGTTGTCAACGGTTGGATAGTCGATGAGTTGGGAATTGCGCCCTGCGTCAACCGGGGGCCGGCCGATACGGTGCGTGGAGCATCGCGGAATGGTCAAAGCTTGCAGGAGAAATGGCAGATGAGCACGACGCTTCAAGCGGTTCAGCCGCGCAAGATTTCACAAAACACAAAGGGCGGAAAGTACCTTACCTTCAGCTTGGCCGGCGAGGAATACGGCGTCGAGATTCTGAAAGTGCGCGAGATCATCGGCCTGATGGACATCACGGCCGTTCCGCAGATGCCGCATTACATGAAAGGCGTCATCAACCTGCGCGGAAAGGTCATCCCCGTGGTTGACCTGCGCTTGAAATTCGGCATGCCCGCAGCCGAGTATACCGAGCAAACCTGCACCATCGTCGTCGATGTGGGAAATCTCATGGGCATCATCGTCGACACCGTTCAGGAGGTGCTCGACATCGACGCCGCGCAGATCGACCCGCCGCCGCCGCTTGGCGTCGCGGTCGACACGAGCTTTATTCTCGGAATGGGCAAGGTGAAGGAACAAGTCAAGATTCTTCTCGACATCGATCAGGTGCTCACGGCCGAGGAACTCGCGATGCTGTCCGAAATGGAAGGTCAAAAGGACGGCGACTAGCACGTTGGCGCTCGACAATTGTGCGGGGATGAGCGGTGCCTCGACGATGATCGAGCAGCGGCTCGCCCCGCAGGCACGAATTTTCCGCCCGCGTTGGGGAGAGAAGCGGTCGCGATATGAATCAAGTGGTGGTCGACATTGCGGATTTGGCCGTGTCCAACGATGCGGATGCCAACCTGGTGACGTTCTCGCTGGGTAGTTGCATCGGCGTGACGATCTGGGATCCCCAAGCGCACGTCGGCGGTCTGTTGCATTTCATGCTGCCTGAGGCCAGCTTGTCGCCCGAGAAGGCCAAGGCGTCTCCGGCGATGTTCTGCGACACCGGAGTGCCGTTGCTGTTCAAATCCGCGTATCAGCTAGGCGCGGCCAAGGAACGGCTGGTGGTGAGGGTGGCGGGCGGCGCGCAACTGCTCGATGAAAAGGGCATATTCAATATCGGCAAACGCAATTACCTCGCCTTGCGCAAGATATTCTGGAAAAACAACGTGCTGATCGCCTCCGAGGACGTCGGGGGCAACGTAAGCCGCACACTGAAGCTGAATGTCTCGTCGGGCGAAGTTATGTTGAAAACGCGCGAAGGGGAGGTAGCCCTGTGACCGCCGCAACCGTCGATCGAATTGTCCAAAAAATCAGCGCGTTGCCGCGTCTGCCCATGACGAGCATGCGCCTGATGCAATTGCTGTCCAATCCGGATTCGTCGGTGCGCGATGTGGTCGAGGTGATTCGGTTCGATCCGGTCGTGACAGCCGAGCTTCTGAAAATCTGCAATTCCGCGTCGATCGGCCTCATGCGAAAAATCGAGTCCGTGACCGATGCCGCGCGGCTGCTCGGAACAAATCGCATTTTTCAACTGGTGATGGCCGCGCACACCCGCACGATGCTCGGCAGCTCTCAGGACGGCTATGGCATTCCGGCCGGCGCGCTTTGGAAGCACTCCGTGGCGGTCGCATTGGCGGTGGAGCGCCTCGCTCGCAGCCTGGCGCGGGAGCAGGTTGGCCAAGCGTTTACAGCCGGTCTGCTGCATGACATTGGCAAGATCATTCTGAATACGTCGGTGGGCGCGGACTATGCGAAGATCGCCGAATTGGTGAAGCAGGGTGGCGTCAGTTTCTGCGAGGCGGAGAAGTCAATCCTGGGATTCACGCACGCGGAGATCGGGGCGCGCGTCGGCGAACGCTGGGAGCTTCCCGAGGCGATTGTGCGCGCGATTCGCTACCACCATGAGCCGGAATTCTGCGAACCGCACGATGCGATCGTTGATCTGACTCACATCGCGGACATTGTCTGTCTTCAGATCGGGGTCGGCGGCGGAGACGATGCCATGTATTACCGCATCGACGGCGCCGCGATGGAGCGTCAGGGATTAAAACTGTCGACGCTGGAAACCGTCGGCGCCGAAGTGATCGTCGAGTTGAAATCCATCGAAAAAGCGTTTCATTGACGGGAGTATGGCCGATGTCTGCTTGCGTGTTGATTGTCGATGACTCCGCCACGATGCGCATGGTAATTCGCAAGTCGCTGCAACTGAGTGGTCTGGACGTGGGTGAGGTCATTGAGGCCGGGAACGGCATACAGGCTCTCGCGCAGCTTGCGCGGCAAAAGGCCGACGTAGTATTGCTGGACATCAACATGCCCATCATGACGGGGGTGCAGTTCATCCAACGCCTGGCGGAAGACCACCGCCTGCGCGACATTCCGGTCGTGATCGCCTCAACCGAGGGAAGCGAAGTTCGCGTCAAGGAATTACTGGGCATGGGCGCACGCGGCTTTGTGCGTAAGCCATTCTCTCCGGAGCAGCTTCGCGCTGCGCTCGCGCCACTGATCGCCGCCGGATCTCCGCCCGCGCCGGCGATGCCGGCCGGCGACGACAGCTTCTGACGTCGGCGAAAAGCCGTTGTTCCTCTGCTCGCAGATGCCGCAGCGTTTTTCTTCCCGCCTGCGCGGCGCCGCCGCCTATCATCTCCCAACATCCGCGCGGCTGCACCAATTGCTTTTGGAAGTCTAGTCGGCAAAATCGGTATTTTACTGGTCTTGACCCGTAACCGCTTTTCACTATAGTGCCTCATTGAAGCGGGGTTGGTGCGGTTGTGGTGGTGACAAAAATACCACCACGCAGGAGATCGAAATGCCAAGAAGCAAGTCAAACGTGGGCGCCGGTGGACGTGGAGACGTCCTGGCTGCTCTCCACAGCTATCATCGTACGCTCGTGGATCAATTCAACGGCGTGAAGGCCGAGCTCGATGCTGTCGAAAATACGATCCATCAACTCGGCGCCGCGCCGCCCGCGGCGCGGCGCGGCCCCGGTCGCCCCCCAGGCTCGACCGCGGCGGCGTCAGGCGGCGGCGGCGGCAAGGGTCGCGGGCGTCATGGCCCGCGCGCAGGCTCGCTGAAGGAATTCGTCGTCCGCGCGCTCAGCGGCAAGGGCGTCATGGCCGTTAAAGACATCACTTCCGGCGTGCTGAGTCTCGGCTACAAAACCAAGAACAAAACGCTCGCGAAGAGCGTGGGCATCGCGCTGACGGAATTGAAAGATCAGGTGCAACGCGTCGGTCGTGGAAAATTCAAGCTGCGCTAAGCCGCACAACCGCCCCGAAACGGCGAAGTTCTGATTGTGTGATCACCGGAGCATGTCGCCAGGCGTGCTCCGGTTTTCTATAGTTTGGCGACGCACTCCAGCGGCTGCTTGATTCGTTCGCCTTTGCGATGTCGCCCGGCACGAAATTCCAATCCATCCAGCACGGCGATTGTCTCATTAGGATCTTCGATTTTCCTGTCGCCGACCTCAAACGCGCCGTTTTGCACCATGCGCCGGGCCTCGGTCTTGCTGATCTCCTGCTCGTGAGCCAGCCAGAACAGCTTCCACGCCGGCATCGCGCCTTCCGTCAGCTCCGCCGCCGGAATCGCAACAACCACACGTTCGCCGGTTTTGCGCTGACTGAACCGCGCGTGCCACCATTCCGCAGCCCGATCCATTTCCTCACGGGATCGCAGCTTCGCGCCGACGATTTTCGCCAGATTGCCTTTGGCTTTCATCGGGTGTTCCGCGATGGCCGCCTTCCAATTCGATTCGGGCATGTCAGTCAACAATCGATACCACTCCGGCAATAGCGCATCCGGAATCGCCATTGTCTTGCCATATACGTCCGTCGCCGAGTCAAAGACCCCGACGTAGTTGCCCAGACTCTTGGACATTTTCTTTACGCCGTCGGTGCCTCGCAGCAGCGGCATCACCAACACGACCTGCGGCTCCTGTCCGACCTGACTCTGCAATTCCCGCCCGACCAGATTGTTATAGGTTTGGTCCGTGCCGCCCAATTCGACGTCGGCGCAAATGTTCACCGAATCCCACCCCTGCACCAGCGGATACAACAACTCGTGAAGGCTGATCGGCGTCTCCGCCTCATACCGATTGCGGAAATCCTCGCGCTTCAGCAATTGCCCCACTGTCATCCGCGCCGCCAGCCGCACCACATCCGCGAATGTCATCCCCCCCAGCCATTCCGAATTTCGGCGAATCTCCAGTTTCTCCGGCGACATGTCCAGAATCTTGCCCACCTGGTCGAAATAGGTTTGCGAATTCCGCTCGATTTCCTCGTCGCTCAGTACGGGCCGCGTTTTGCTTCGCCCCGTCGGATCGCCGATGCGCGTGGTGAAATCGCCGATGATCAGCACCGCGCGGTGGCCGAGATCCTGAAACTGCCGCATCTTCGACAATACCACACTGTGCCCGAGATGCACGTCCGGCGCGGTCGGGTCCATGCCGAGCTTGATGCGCAGTTGGCGTTTTTGCCTGGCCGCGGATTCAAGTTTGTGGCGCAGCTCGGCGTCCGTGTAAACGTGTTCGCAACCGCGCAGCAACTCGCTCAATCCCAAATCGCTCATCATTCTTTCCAGTTTTCGCTGTGCCGGGCGCTGATCGTTGTCAGCCGGACGACTCGAATCATAACCACGCCCTGCGTGCCGGACAGCGATCATGAAGCGGAATATGATGTCTCAAATGCGCCAACGCCCCAGAAACCCCCGGCAAGAACGCGCTCGGCAGCCGCAAAGCCGCCGCGCTGATTCATCGCATCGGCAGCCGCCGCGGACTCCCGCCTCGGATGCTGACGTGCTGCAGCTCGCTGACCGTGCTGTCGCTCGGCGCGAAAGCTTGCTCAAGTCCGCTGCGACGAACTGTTGCCGCCTGATCCATGGCGCGGCCGACGGTTTTCCCGGTCTCGTGATCGAGAAACTCGGCCCGGCGCTAATCGCCCAATTGCACGACGGCCAACTCCGCCTGAATCCCTCGGCGATACAAGCCGTTTGCGAGCGTGTGCTGACCACGGTGCGCGCGACGTGCGTCTATCGAAAGCGCTACCCCCGAGATCGCGCCACGTCGCTGGCGTCACTCGAAGCGCAGCATCGCGATCCGAACCCCTGGCTCGGCGCGAAATGCCCCGACGAAATCGCCGTTGTCGAAAACGGCCTGCGGTTTCTTGTGCGGCCGCATGACGGCTATTCGACCGGCTTTTTTCTTGAGCAGCGTGACAATCGTGCGCTGATCCGCACGCTGTCAACCGGCCGCCGCGTGCTGAATCTTTTCGCATACACCTGTGCATTCGGCATCTCGGCGGGCGCCGGAGAGGCGCACGAGTGCGTCAATGTGGATGTGTCCAAGCGCCATCTCGAATGGGGCAAGCGCAACATCGCCGAGAACGGCCTGGTCCTGGAGCGCCAGCGGTTCATTCTGTCCGATGTGTTCGATTATCTTCAGCGTGCCCGACGCCAGCAGCGCATGTCCGACCTCATCATCATCGACCCGCCTTCTTTCGGCCGAGACAAGCAGTCCGGCTCGGTGTTTGCTATTCGCTCCGACCTGCCGCGGCTCATCGACGAAACGCTCGAACGCCTGAACCGCGGCGGATCGATGCTTGTTGCATTGAACCACCGCCAGACATCGCTCGATGACTTGACCCAATTCGTCGCTGAGGCCGCCAACCGCCACCATCGCGCCGTGAACATTCGGCCGCTGTCGCTGCCGTCCGATTTTGCCGGTGATCCGGATTATGCAAAGTCGTTGCTCGCCATGTTCGATGACGAATAAGCGGACCGCGAGGCGAATGGCGCAAGTTGTCAGACGGCGAGTTCGCGCACCTGCTCCGGCGTTGGCGGCGGCAACGGGCTTTGCCAGGCGGCCAGAAAGCTGATCGCAGTGCGATCTGAGACCGGTCGATGATAGCGTTTCTTGCCGTTGTTCCAAAACTCCAACATGAGCGTGCTGGATTTGCCGTTGCTCACCCAGCGAATCACCGCCACATGCTCGTGGCGAGTGAGCAGCACGACACGCGGTCCGCTGCGGCGGCTATGCGGCACGATCGCCACGGCCCCGGGCAAAAGAAACCAGCGGCCCATCGACAGTTTTGTTGCCCAAACAATCGCCACCGTGAAAATCGCGACTCCAATCAGCATCCCGCCCATCGGCAGGCCGATTCGCGTGAACGCCAGGGGTGACCCCATGAGTACGATGACCATCGGAACCAGGGCGATGATCCCCAGAATAGCGAAGATCCAGAGTGCCACGCGCGTGATGCGCTCCTGCTTGGTGGGCGCGTCGCCGGACAGCACATTCCACTGATCGTCGCTCACGCCGAACTCGATCGGTTCGAAAAACTCCCGAAATGGCGGCGGAATCTCAAATCCCATGCGCGGCCCGATGATCGCCAGCCCGCCGGGAGACTCCGCCTTGAGCATATTGAGCGCTGCCGCGCGGAACTTCCGGTTATGCCACCGATCGACCCACCAGCTTCGTTTGCGAAATGCGTCATTCAGGCGCTGCGCTGCGTCCGTAGCGAGCGAGCTGCTCACACAGTGGCCGCGCCGATCCACCTGAACGATATTCGCGATCGGTGATTGAATCGCGGGCGTCATCATGTGTGGCTACTCACGCGCAGCGCGTTTGGATGACCGCCACTCAGGGTGCGACACGCTGGCCGCTGATTGCGTATTGATCCGCGATGGTCCCCAGCGCGGGGACCGCGCCCCGCGTAAAGTCCAATAGATATCCAAGCTGCCCCGTCAGCGCGCCGTCACTGATTGTTCCCCATGAATACAGTACGGCGCTGCCCAGGAAAATCTCACCGAACCGCACATGCACGACCACTGCGAATCCGTAGCGCGAGCCAACTCCCACGCCGAACGTCGCGCTTCTAAACGAAACGCCGGGTAAGACCGTCCCCGCCCACTCGCCGTCGATCGGCACTTCCTCGCCGTAAATTTCAGCCAGAAAAAACCGGTTCTCCGTCACGCGCACCATTTCACCGGCCGCGCCAAGCTCAATCAAAAAAATCCGCTCGCCGATGGGCGGGCGCTCCAGGGCGTCGCCATTCAATATTCCGCCATAAGGCCCCGCCGGCTGGTCGCCACTCATCGCCGTCGCGCTGTCGCTGCCATTATCCACGCGCGCCAGCGACCATGTGCTGTTCGCCAATAGCGGCACACCTGATCCGGCCGATGCGGACGTTTTTTCGCTCGCCGTCGTCGCCACATCAAACGACGCCGGCAATTCAAACGTCGGCGCACAGCCTGCTGCCAGCGCCGCCACACCGAGAACAACCAACAGCGATCTACTCATGTTTGTTTCCCAGTCAGCCGAAAAAACCTCGCCGCAGCCGACGGTGCATTGCAACACGTCGACCGCGGCGACGATCCAGCCCAAGCGCGCCGATCACAAATCAATCCTCATCCTTCACGCCCATCGCCTCGTGCGCATCGTCGCGCAGCTTCACGACCGCGTCTAGCGCCGCGGCCGCCGCGTCGTTTTTTCCGTCGAGCAGGTTCTCTTCGACTTCGACCAGCTTCTTGAGCACGGCGATCAAGTCGCGGCGATAGCGGGTGGACATTTGTTTCCTGGCCGCCTCGTCTTTCGCTGATTTGAGCACATCCTCCGGAACGGGCGCGCCTTTGGCCGCGATGCAATTCCGCTGCGCATCCGACACGAGTTGCAGATTCTCCTGAAGCTTCGCGGCGTCTTTGATCTGCTCATGCAACGTCTGAAGCGCCCGATTCATCCCTTTCATCGATCGTTCGACATTCGGCGGCCCATCCGGCCGGCGTCCCGGCGGACCGTCGCCGCGCGGCCGGGCGTCGTCGCGTCCGGGAGGAGAAGGCGCGTCCTGTCCCGGTTTGGCATCCTGACCTGCCGCGCTGCGCAGCAAGCCGTACGAGCCAATGCCGACGACCGCAAATACGAACGTCGAAGCCAGCGCCACAGACCAATGTCCACGCTTCATCATTTTGATCTCCCAAAATCACATTGCAAAGCGGTCGCCGCGTCCACGCCCGCAACCGCGCATTCTATCTGAATTCCGCGATCGGGTCGCAGAATTCACGCCAAACGCTTACTTTCCAAATGGCCTATTTTGCCGCGCCTCTCTGCTTTGTCCGATTCGCGACTCCCAAAAGACCCGTCCCATTTTCGCATTTCCGTCATCCCTGCGTTCCCACGCACGCACCTTCACACGCTCCTGCGCCCCGAATATAGTTGCCCCCTTTACGAGACGAATCAGCCTATGCAAGACGACTTATCAAAGCTACGAAACATCGGCGTCGCCGCTCACATCGACGCCGGAAAAACCACCACAACCGAGCGAATCCTGTTCTACAGCGGCGCGGTCCACAAGATGGGCGACGTGGATGACGGCACAACCGTCACCGATTTCGATGTCGAGGAGCAGCAACGCGGCATCACCATCTACAGCGCTGCCGTCTCGTTTGACTGGCGCGATTGCCGCGTCAACCTGATCGACACTCCCGGCCACGTCGATTTTACCGCCGAAGTCGAGCGCAGCCTGCGCGTCCTCGATGGCGCGATCGTCGTCTTCGACGCCAAAGAGGGCGTTGAGGCTCAATCCGAAACCGTCTGGCGACAGGCCGACAAATACCACGTGCCGCGAATCTGCTTCATCAACAAAATGGACAAAACCGGCGCGGATTTCGCCGGCGCGGTCGCCAGCATCCGCGACCGCCTCGGAGCCAGGCCTGTCGCCGTACAAATTCCTTTGGGCGCGGAAAACGACTTCCGCGGCCACATCGACCTGCTCACGATGAAGGCCATCGTCTACAAAGGCGGCGACGGCCGGCAATTCGACATTTTGGACATTCCGGCCGAGTTCAAGGCGGACGCTGAGCGATATCGCCACGAACTCGAGGAACGCGCCGCGGAACTCGACGACGACTTGATGGCCAAATACATCGAAGGCACGCCGCCGTCTCCCGATGAAATTCGCGCCGCCCTGCGAAAAGGCACGGTCGCGCAGCGCTGTCAGCCGATTCTCTGCGGCTCTTCGCTGAAATTTGTCGGAGTTCAGCCTTTGCTCGACGCCGTCTGCGACTATTTGCCGAGTCCGCTCGACATTCCGCCCGTTCGCGGCCACGACCCCGAAAAACACGACAAAATTCTGACGCGAAAGTGCGATCCCGATGAGCCGCTATCCGCGCTTGTTTTCAAAATCGTCGCCGACTCGCACAGCGATCTGCATTTCGTCCGCGTTTACTCCGGCGTACTGAAGGCCGGCAGCCGCGTGTTCAACCCCGGCCGCAACAAGAAGGAAAACGTCCCGCGCATGTTCCGCATGTTTGCGAAGCGCCGCGAGCAGATCGACGCGGCGAGTTGCGGCGACATCGTTGCGGTCATCGGCCTGAAGGACACGCTTACCGGCGACACGCTCTGCGAGACGCAGCATCCAATTTTGCTGGAGCGCATCGAATTCCCCGAGACCGTCATCAGCATGTCCATCGAGCCGCAATCCTCGGCCGATCGCGACAAACTGGCCGCCGCACTGAGCATGCTCACCCGTAGCGACCCGACGTTTAACTACCGCAGCGACGCCGAAACCGGCCAAACTCTGATCAGCGGTATGGGCGAGCTGCACCTGGAGATTATCAAACATCGCCTCGAACGCGACATGAATGTCGCCGTGAAGGTCGGCAAGCCGCGCGTCGCCTATCGCGAGACAATCGGTGCAGCAGCCGAGGCCGAGGGCCGTTTCGCCCGCCAGGTCGGAAACAAGAACCAGTTCGCGGTCGTCAAGCTCCGCGTCGAGCCGTTTCAGCCCGCCCCCGGCCAGGAGCATTTTCAACTCATCAATCGCGTTCCGCCGGGCAAAATCCGTCCGCAGTTTCTGCCGTCAATCGAGCAGGGGGCCCGCGACGCTTCGCGCACCGGTGTTTTAGCCGGCTATCCGCTTATCAATGTCCGCGCCACGCTGATCGACGCCGATGAACACCCGACCGATTCATCCGAAGTTGCGTTCGAAGCGGCGGCGGGCATGGCGTTTCAGCGCGCGGTGGAGTCGGCCGGTCCGGTCCTGCTTGAGCCGATCATGAAAGTCGAAGTGGTGACGCCGGAGGAGTATTTCGGCAACATCAACGGCGATCTGATGGCCCGTCGCGCGACAATCACCGACACCAGCATGCGCGGCAACAACCGCGTCATTCACGCTGAATCCCCGCTATCGACGATGTTCGGCTACTCGACGCAGGTCCGCTCGCTGTCGCAGGGCCGCGCGTCGTACTCGATGGAACCCTGCCGCTACGATGCGATGCCGCCGGATCAGGTGAAGAAAGTGATCGGAATCTGATTCCAGCGCGGCGGCACCGAGCGCGGCTTGCCGCTGACAAGCCGCGCTCGGGCGGATACGCTAATTCTGGAGCGCCATGCCTCGGCGCTACGCGGGCCTATAGCTCAGTCGGTTAGAGCGGCGGACTCATAATCCGTTGGTCGCAGGTTCGAGTCCTGCTGGGCCCAATCCAATACCGTCCGATCCGACATACGCTCCACCCCTACCCTCGTGGCCGCAGTGTGCCCGATCTGTAACCGCCGCCCTTCCTTCCGCATCGAAACTGCCGGCCAAGACAGGTCAGCGGATCGAACGCGAATCGCCTCGGAGATTTGATGCACGTGCCGCGCGACCTCGCGCACGCCCGTTTGCGAGTTTTGCGAGAGAAACACTTGGGCGCATCCGCCGACAAATCCCTGCCCGTTATTCGTGAGGCGCGCCGCTGTACGCACTGCGCCGCGGATCTTCCGCTCGGTCCGCGGCCACTGCTCGCCGCGGCCAAGTCCTCCCGTCTGCTCATCATCGGGCAAGCGCCCGGCGCGGCGGCGCACGAGTCGGGCATCCCCTGGAACGACCGGAGCGGCGAGCGGCTTCGCGACTGGCTGGGCGTGACGCGCGCGGTTTTCTACGACGGTTCGCGGGTCGCGCTCATGCCGATGGGCTTCTGCTATCCGGGCAAGGGCCCCAGCGGCGACATGCCGCCACGACCCGAGTGTGCCCCGCTGTGGCACGACAAGATCCGTCGGACGCTGGTCAACGTTCGTTTCACAGTGTTCGTGGGGCAATACGCCTTTGCGCATTACCTGGGTGAGTCGTCCCGATCGATCACCGAGGCGGCGCGGGCTTTCGCCGCGCTGCTCCCAACCCGCATCGCGCTCCCCCACCCCTCGCCGCGCAACAATATCTGGCTCAAGAAACACCGCTGGTTCGAGCGCGATGCGCTTCCCGCGCTGCGCGCCCGCGTAGCCGAAGTGCTTGCGTCGAAGTAAAGTGCGCTGCCGCATCGGCGTATTCCAGTGCGGCTTGAAAAACCTCCGCGGCGTGTTCTTGTAATTCGACGCTCATGCGCGGCCTAACCCGGCTTATTACTTGACGATTCGGAGACACATGCGCCGTGCGCTTGCATCGTGCGGCGCCACACTCCCGTTCCGAAGCGAAGGTCACGAGGCAGCCGTCGCGCCCAAGCCCAACGCGCCACGCGCAGCGGCAGCCCTAGGTACGCCGACGTGTCGCCCCGCTGAAGCACGGGTACGGCCCGGAACCTTCCCGGTTCCGCGCAACCTTCCAGCAGGCCGCAGGACTTGCAGATGCGCACCGCGCGAAGCTGTTCGCGGCTCAGTTGCGCCTGAAGAGTCCAGTCTCCCGCCTGGCGTCGGACGTGCGCGAGGATGACCAGCACGGGCAAACTGAAGATCGAAATCGCGAACGTCAGCGCGCTGGCAGGCAGATTCGTGCGATAAAACGCCGCGCACACGCCGATGAATACCAACGCGCAAAGCAGCACGGCCAGTCCATTCGCGAGCGTCGCGCTGGGGCGAATGAACGACCGTCGCTCGCAATTAGGACATTTTTCGCGGCGGCGGCGCCAGCTAGCGATGTACGGCAGCCCCAATGCGATCGTCAACGCGCCGCAGGTGACGAAGTATGCTGCGGCGCCTCCTACGCGCCCACGCTCTGAGACGACGCTGCGCAATAGCGGCACACTGCCGATCGCGACGCCGATCAGAAGGATGACCAACACCACGGCTCGATGCACGTGCGGCTCTGACAACATTGCCCACGTCTCGTGCCAGAACAGACGCACGGCGCCGGGGCGGCGCTCCCAGAGCGTTCGGACCGACTCCAGCCAACGCGCCGGCGGCGCGTGGCGGAGCCAAACGCGGGCCTCCGCAAATGCGGGGGAAGCGAGCAGCTCCGGCATCGGCTCCGCGCAGCGCGCGGCGACCTCGTCGGCATTCCCCATGAACATGGCCGTACGAACGAGCTGCACCGCGCTGGCTGTCGACGCCTTCGCACTCGAACGCACCGACTCCACGATGCGCTGCGGCAACCCATGCAATAGATCTTCCCATGACTGGAACCGCGACCGCGGTTCAACCGCCGTACAGCGACGCACAAACAAGCCGAGACTGTGCGGCACGTCGTGAAGCTCGAAGTCTGCGCGTTGATGCGCCGTCCGAATCGCGCCGAACCCGTCTTGCGCATGCCGCCACAGGGCATGAATCCCGCTGAAGAGTTCGTAGGTAAGCAGTCCGAACGCATAGATGTCCGTGCGCTGGTCGCAGCGCGCACTTCCGAGCCATTGTTCGGGGGCCATGTACAGCGGTGTCCCGCACACGCGACCGGCGGGCCCGTCGAATTGCTGGGTGTGATGCGCGGCGCCCGGAGGCGAAGCCGCACTCGCCGAAACGCTGAGCTGCGCCAGGCCAAAGTCGGTGATCCGCGCCGCGCCGTCGTCGCCGATGAGAATATTCTGCGGTTTCAGATCCAAATGAGGCGAGACGCCGCAGGCAGCCGCGTGCTGCATGCCCAGAGCGATCTGGGCCAGCAGCGTCAGCTTGCCCGCGCCTGCGAGATCTGGGTTCGCTTGCACGTGCTCACCCAGATGCATCGGCCCGCCGTACTCGATCAGCAGCGCGGGAATCCAACGCCTGCGGAGCCGCCCATTACTCTCGGTAATCGAGAGCGCAAGCAGCCAGACGGCCTCGCGTAATTGGAGAACATGGCGATGGGCGCCAATCCGTCTCCACGCCAAAAGCTCATCGGTCAACGTCTCGAATCCATCGTTCGCGCCGGCGAGCCATCCGGCATGGCAAAGCTTCGGTATCTTGATCGCGACGCGGGCGCCGATTCGATGATCTAAGCAAAGAAAGACGACGCCCATCCCGCCCTGCTTGACGGATTCCACCATCCACCGTCCGAACAACAAGTCGCCACGGCCCCATTGAAGCGCCTCGTGCAAATAGGCTGGAGCGCCGACTGGGCCAAATTGCCCTGCCCGATACGCTGCCGGGACGGTAGGCGAAGCGGTCGCCGTCGCAGTTGATGCCGAATCACTGGCGACCGCCCGGTTTCCAAAACGCAGCGACCTTTCGGTTTGCGCGTCTGCCGCAATCAGCGCTCTCACCGCAGCCAGTAGCTCCGCATCACTCGCACAGGCGCGTTCCAGAAACGCCGCTCGCGAGGCTTCATCGGAGTATTCCAAAGCTGAATGAAAGAGTGCGGCCGCTTGTGATTCTCGCTGCGCGTCCATTGCTCGACCCGCCGTCCACGTGAACTGTTTCCGTCCCAATAGCCCCGTCGCGCATGCTTGTCAGTTCGCGGTGCCGTCGATCAGCCCGCCGGCGCACGACCGAAGCAGTCCATCGGGATCAATCCAACGATCAGTACCACGACGACCAGCAGCAGCAATATCACCATCAGTGAAAGCGACAGCCATCGGCGGCGTGGCGTATCTCCGGCTGGCGACGGTAGCGCCAGCCCGCATTCAATTGGATCACGCATTGCGCGCTCCACGGTCCCGGCGCTGCCGCGCCCACTCGTTCTCTGATTGCTGAGCTACTCTCCCTTACCTGCCAGCGCGTTGCGGAGCCAGGCGCGCCCGTAACGCCATTCGCGTTCGACCGTGCTCACGGAGACATTCAACGCCGCGGACACCTCCTCGAGCGTCATGCCGCCCAGCGCCCGCATCTGAATCACCTCCACGGCCCGCGGGTTGATCTCGGTCAAGCGCGTCAGGGCGGCGTCAAAGGCTTCGACATCCACGCCGGTGGATTCTTCTACCCAGGCAAGCGCCGAATCCAGCGGAACCTGTTCACGATTTCCGCCCCGTTTTTTTCGTTTTTTGTGCCGCGCGTGGTCTACCAGGATTTCTCGCATCGCGCGGGCGGCGATCGCCAGAAAATGGGCCCGGTCCTGCCATTCGGCCTTTTCCTGGCGGATGAGCCGCATATACGCCTCATGCACCAGGCCTGTCGTCTGGAGCGTGTGGTCCGCGCGTTCCTTCCGCATCTGCTGTCGCGCCACGCGGCATAGCTCGTCGTAGACCAGCGGAAAGAGGTCCGCCGGGCTGCGCCGTCCGGCGCGGATGTCAACGAGCATTTTGGTGGCGTCGGTTGCCATTGAAGGAACTCTGCGGCGCTCGGGCAAAAAAATCGCGCGCGTTTTGGTGACGGGTCGTGCATGGCATTGTCGCATACCCATGCGAAAGCGACAAGGCTGGTCTGAAAGCGGGCCTGTCCGAGTCGCAGTAGACAACAGGACGCGACTGAGCGGCTCGCAACGGAGCGACCCACAGTCCGTCGGGTTTCGACGAGAAAGGAGTAGTTGCCATGTTTCGAGCTTCATTGGTTTGGCGCGGCGTGTTGGTTTCGGCTCTGGCGGCCATGCTGGGCATCGGCGCCCTGGGGTGTGATCTGTCGCCGGACAACACCGCTGGTCTGGCCAGCGCGGCCGGGCCCGAAGTGAGCCTGAAAACCTACCAACGCGGTTGGTTTTGGTGGTATCCGCCGCCGCGGCGTTAGTACTATAGCGCTAGAACCACGGAGGCACGGAGAGCGAAGGATGAACGAAGTCCGCATTGATTCCGTCGGCAATTCGAGTCGTGCTCCAATTCGCCTGTGCTTCAGAACGAAAAGGGGCTGGACTGACTGCATTCGCGGACGAACATTTCCCGATTCATCGTTCTCGCCGTCTCTTCTCAGTGCCTCAGCGTCTCCGTGGTTCCCGCGGTTCCGCTAGAAAGTAGTGTTGTAGTATTAGCGCGGATTACTCGCTGGCTATGACGTTTCAACACGGAGCGCGCCATGCCGACACCGGTTCTGCGGTGTCGGCATGGCTTAATTCGCCCCAACGCCCGCGGGCCCCTTGTGACGGCGCCGTTTCATTCCGCGCTACGACGCGCAACCGCCGTTCGCTACACACACCACGAACCCGTCGATGTCGAAGTTGTTCATCAACCCGTCGCCATTCGCGTCGCCGTTCATGAGTTCACAATCCGGCCAAGCCGCCTGATACGCCTCCGCATCAGAAAGCGCCAGCACAAACGGGTCGATGTCGAAATTGTTCACGCGCCCGTCGCAATTCATGTCGCCGCGCACCTCGACGCGAACGGTGACGACCGATTCGGCTTGATGATTGATCGCCGAGTTGCAGCCGAGCATCGCTCGGTCCGTGACAACCAGGCGCAGCGCGTATGAGCAGGGCGCCAGCTCGCGCGTGTCCCAGTTCGTCAACCGCCCGCTGATCACCGACGACGTGCCGTTCGCGATCACCTGCCACTGCGTCGCGGAGCCGCCGGCATAGTACAAAGTCCACGACGCCAGATTCGCGTCGGCTGCGGTCCCATTCACGGCAACCACGCCATAGACCGCCTCGCACGCCAATGGCGTCAGAATCTGTGCGATCGGGGTGGTGTTATCGACGCGCACCGTATGCGTCTCGCTTTGAGAGAAGCCGCACGGATCGGTCGGCTGAAGCCGCACAAAATAGTCGCCGTCCGGCACGCTCTGCGTGTTCCACGAGGCGAGCCGCTCGTTAATGCGGGCCGAAGCGTAGGTCGGATTCGCCGGGTCTACCGGCTGAAACGTTCCTCCGGTCGTCGGCCGGTACATCGCGGTGTACGTGAGGCCGCAGTGATCCCATGCCGTGCCGTCGAAACAAGCCGTTCCGCCGAGCACCGCGCCCGCAGCCGGCTCGTCGAGTCGTATGGAATTCAGCGAGGTATCCAGATAAACGACGCGCGCATCTGTCGCGACCAGGCCGCAGGAGTTCTGGGCGGTGAGTCGCAACAGGTAATACCCTTCGGTCAGGCCGGTAGTGCTCCATTGCGCGAGCAGGCCGTTATAAACCGGAGCGCTGTTCGTTGCGATCGTCCACCAGCCGCCTCCATCGGCTCGCGCGGCTTCCAGCGTGTAGCCTGCGAAGGCGCCATCCGGGTCTGAGGCCGAGCCGTGGATCGAGGCCGTGCCACACACGCACGCGAGCGGCGCGGGCAGCGAGAACTGAGCGAGCGGCGGAGAGGGATCCTGGCCGCAAATGGCGACGCGCACGCCGAGGCACAGCACGCAACCCGCGGAGTTGTTGTTGTATGACCCGACCACGACGTGATACGGCACGCCCGCCGCGGCGTCGAACGTCATTTCCGACGCGTAGGCGGAGCATCCGTTTGAGCAGCGTGCGACGCCGGTGTCATCGTTGCATTCCACAAACGTCATGAATTCGCAGTTCGATTCTCCACCACGATACACGCTGACCACGGTGTCATAGGTGGTGTTCGGATGGCACGTGCTGAACGTGATTAGCCCATCGTTTGTCGGCGTAATCAGGAACCACACGGTGTGTCCGAGTGCGATGCCACACGCGGTCTCACCGCCGGATGTGGCCGTCGCGACGTTCATCGTTAATTCATGAATCCCGGGTGCGCCGGAAATTACGCGCGGCACATCGCAATAATTCGCAGGCGGCTCGCCGCACTGTGCGCGTGCCAAGCCTGATGAGAGCAATCCCACTGCGAGCAGCAAAGCGGCGATTGCGGGCAAACTTAACCTGAACATGACTAATCCTCCTTGCGCGAAGGCGAAATACCGCCTAGTCAGCGCTTATTTGCGGCGTTCGAGCGTTTCGATCATGTGGAGTGGCGGCTACATGATTGCCGGCGCGCTCCGCCAAAAATCGCGCGCATGCCGCTGAAATATCGATGCAGCAAGGGCCATTCCAGATGTGGTGGAAAATGGAAAGACTATGGCGCGGGGTCGAGCCGGCCGCGCCAGCGCTCGGCATGTTCGATCGCGCCGCTTGCTTCGTAATAAGCGACGAGACGCTGGATCGCGAGCTTGCGGTGCGCGCGAGATAGCCGCCCCTCGCCGATCTGCTCAATGCCGGACAGGAGCAGCGCCTCCGCCTCGGCGGGATCGCCGCGCGTTGCCTCGATGGCGCCAAGCACGGATTTCGCCGCGCCATGCGGCCAGGTGAACGGGCTGAGCTGGTGCGCATCGACAGCCAGAACTTCGTTCGCAAGCGTTTCGGCGCGGTCCCATTCCCGTGTTTCGATCGCGCGATCCGCCAGCCAGATGTGAATCACGGCGGAAAGACGACAATCCGGTTGCCCGAGTTGCTCGAGCATTCCCAGCGATTCCTCCGCAAGAAGCTCCGCATCGGCCATTCGTCCCGCTTCCTCGAGCGCGATGCACTGATCGAACAAATTTCTCGCGACTTCAACGCTTTCGTTGCCGAATACGCGGCGTGCAACTCGCGTCGCTTCATCAAGCGCTCGACTCAGATCGTCCTTGCGGCCCGCGAACCGGTAGACCATCGTGAGCTCTGACAGAATCGTGTGAACCTCGGCGGATTCACTACCAAAAATCTCACGAGCGCGGCGCAGCGCGTCCAGAAACGCCGATTCTGACTCAGCGTATTCGCGCCTCATCATCTTTTGCTGCGCGGTTGCCCGCAGAATGCGTACGTACGCAGGATGATCGTCGGGGATTCTCGCGCGAGCCAACTGCAACGCGCCGTCGAGCAACTTGACGGCCTCATCGTGGTTGGCGGCACATTGTGCAAGATCGACCGTCGCGAGCAGCACATCCGGATTCTCCTCGCTCAACACCGCGCGCAAGATGGAAAGCCGACGCTTCAGCAGGGCCTCTGTCTCCTGAGCGCCGCCACGCTCGCGAACGGCAAAGGCGAGCGTCGCAAGCGGCGCGGCGACATCGACCGAATTCGGCCCGAATGTGGTTTCGGCGATTTCGAGCGCGCGGCGCGCCAGCGATTCACCTTCCTGAAACGCGCCTTGTTTTCGCCTGACGCGCGACAGCTCGACCAGCGGCGCGATCAATTCCGCGCCGACCGCGCCATGCAGTTGTTCGAGTGAGGCCATTGCGCGTGTCAATTGATCGGAGGCCTCGCCAAAACGAGAAAGCGATGCGTACGTCTTGCCGAGCGTCACGCGCAGCGCCGCTTCGACATCCGCGTCCTTTGCGAAGCGGCCGGTGTCAAGATCGCGTTGCGCGCCGGCCAGTGCCTCGCGAATCGTCGGGTCGCGCCCACGGGCGATGTTTGGATCGGCGGAGTTGAGCATTTCACTGAGAAAGTCCGTGACCGCCTGAGCCTTTTCGGCTTCGAGCCGCGCGGCGTCTCGCTCGCGTTGCGCGGCGCGAAGCGCCACAAATACGGCAATGAGCGCACCGACGATCAGCACAAGCGATATCCCGCCCACGCCGGCCGCCAGCCAGTGGCGGCGCAGCGTCATTCGGAGCAGATACGCGGTCGAGCTGCGCTTGGCTTCGATCGGTTCGCCGCGCTGCCATCGAGAAAGGTCGCGCGCGAGCTCTCCGGCGGTTTGGTAGCGATTGCCCGGCTGCTTTTCGAGGCACTTGAGCAGAATCGTCGCCAGATCGCCATCCACATCGCGGCGGACGTCGCGCGGCGACGCGGGCGGCTCGCCGCGCACCGCGCCAAGCACGACATCCAGTGGCCCTGAAGTCGTGTACGGAAATCGGCCGGTCAGCGCGCGGTAGAGCATTACGCCGAGGGAATAGACATCGCTGCGGATGTCAATCAGCGCGCCCGCTGCCTGCTCCGGGCTGCACCACGGAATGCTGCCGAGAAACTCACCGGCGATGGTGAATTCCTCGCGAAAGAATGCCTCGTCAGATGAGTGCGCGGCCGCGGTGGAATCGCCGCATTCCGGAAAGTTCGCGGCCACCGGCTCGTCGAGTTTGGCGAGTCCGAAATCGAGCACCCGAGGACGACCGTCTGAATCGACGAGGATATTCGCGGGCTTCAGGTCGCGGTGCGTCACGCCGCACAGGTGAGCCGCATTGACGGCCTGACAGATTCGTTCGAACAACGCGACGATCGGTCGAATTTTTCGGCCGCTTGCGGCGGCGAAGCGATCAAGCGGAACGCCGTCGACAAAGTCCGTGACGAGGTAAAAGTGTCCCGCAGCCAGGCCGCTGTCGTGAATGGTCACGATGTCCGGGTGGTGCAACCGGCCAAGCACCTGCACCTCGCGCTCGAAGCGCATGCGTTCGGAGCGCGACGCAAACGGTCCCTGCCGCATCACCTTGATGGCTACGTCGCGCCCGGTGGATCGCTGTGTGGCGCGGTAGACGACTCCCTGACCGCCGCGATGAGTCTGCCCCCGCAAGTCGTAGCCAGGCAATTCGCGACTCAGAACAGTCTCGATTTCGGTATGTAACGCATGGGGCGGGTTGTCATTGAGGCGCAAGCCGGATGAATCGCCGCGCGGTGGCGGCGTGCGCAGCGATTGTCGCTGCGCATCCGCGATCAGCTCGCGTATGCGTTCGGGCCCGACGGCTTTTTCGGGCCGATCAAACTGCATTGCGCAATCTCCCAATTCGCGCGCAGCCCGGCGACTCTCGAAATGCTGATAGCGACGTCGCGGGCATGATTGTCACGCGCTCGAGGAAAAATGGGGGGTTTTTCGCAGTAAATCGGCCAGACACTCGCGAGCACGCGATAGCAGCATGCGCACCGCGCCGTGCGAGCGGTTCATGCGCTCGGCGACCTCCTCACCGGAAAAGCCTTCGATTTCATATAGGCGCAGCGCAGTCTCATAGTCTTCCGGCAGGCGCGACAGCGCCTCGTCCACGCAACTGATCAGCTCGCTGCGGACCAGCGCCCGGCTGGCCGTCGTCGTGGTGATGGCCAGACGCTCGACCAGCGGGGCGTACGAATCCTCGCCGACCGGTTCAGTCAGACGCCGGCCGGCGGGCGGACGTTTATCGCGCTCCAGATGCTTGATCGCGTCGCGGAGGTTGTTTTCGGCGATGTGCCGAAGCCAGGCATGAAATGCCCCGTCATGTGCCGGCTCGAATTCGCGTATCCGCAGAAAGGCTTCGGTAAATGTGACTTGCAAAATGTCATCCACGTCGAATTCGGCGCGAAAGCGCGGGTGAATGCGCGTCGCCAGCTCGGCATGCAATTTGAGTCCCGCTTCTTCCAGCAGCGATGCCAGCGCGCCGCGATCGCCGGCGATTGCCGACTCCAGTATTTGTCGATCCGTTAACTTCAATTGGCGCTCCGAACCAACTACACGCAATATTAGTCGCAACGCCGCCGATTTTTCGCGCCCGGCATTATCCGCCAATCACAAACCTCGCGCCAGTCGGCTCCCGCCTCGCGGTTATTGGCCATCGCTTCAACGGGCGGCCGGCCGCTCGAAAAGATTCCGGATCGCTGCGTGACATTTTCGTCGCGCGCGTCGCTGCTTATCCCTGCGTTGGATGAAATAGTCAGCCACATTCGAGCAGGAGAATTTCTTTGAAACCGTTCAACTTGAAATCAAGGACGCCATACGGCCTCGCGCTGATCGCGATGCAGCTAAGCACGGCCGCTTCCGGCGATGTGTATCACTACGCGGTCGCAAAATCCGTGGGCTACACGCAAATCTCGAACGACGCACCGGTTGCGCCGGATTCGTGGTTGCTCACCGCCGCGATTTACTACGACATTCCGAACGAGGTGCTCTCCGCGACGCTTTCGTGGGACGCGCCGCCGCCTGTCACCGACGATATGTACCAGGCGCTGGATCTGGCTCACCAATATTATTCGCCGCTGTTCGCGACCGAGGAGGAGCTCGACCGCGCTTATCCGGCCACAACGTACACATTGACGATTGACCGCGGTGCGGGGCCGGAGGCAGGCGACGTTTTTCTGACCGCCGGGCTTTATCCGCCGGAAATCCCCGCGTTCACCGGCGATACATACGATCGCCTGCAAGTGATCGACCCATCTCAACCGTTTCACGGTTCGCTGAATACGTTCGACTTTACGCCGGGAATGACCTACGGCGCGACTTATCTGTCGCTTGTGGAGGAGGGTGTGGGGGGCGTCATGACCATCACCATGGCGAACACGGATGTCGACTTCGAAATCCCGGCCGGGCTTTTGCAGGCGGAAAAGGCGTACAGCATCGGCGTAATGCATCTGAACGGCCTCGAATATCCGAATGCCGGTTTCGGCGGATCATCCGCGTTTGTCGAGTATTCGCGCGGGACGATCCTGTATTTCAACACGCCGCCAGCGCCGCATGCAGTGGGCGACATGAATTGCGATGGCCTGGTGAACAACTTCGACATCAACCCGTTCGTGTTGGCGCTGACTGACGCTGACACATACGCCGCGCAGTTTCCGGATTGCAATGTGAATCACGCCGACGCCAATGGCGACGGCCTGGTCAACAATTTTGACATCGATCCGTTCGTCATGCTGCTGGCCGGGGGATAAGTCGGCCGCGACTCAGGGAACCCTGCGTGTTGATCGCCGCCGGCCGAGACGTTCTCGGCAGGGGGCGATCTTGTTTTTTTATTCGCCGCGGAGAGTCGCGCTTTTGATCAGTGCACGCGCCCCCGGAACCGGAATTGCGCGTCGGGACGGCTACAGCACGAGTTTATATCCGACCGCATGCGCCGTCAGAATATGTCGCGGGTTCTTGGCGTCCACCTCGATCTTGCGCCGCAGGCTCACGATATGGTTGTCAACCGTACGGTCGGCCGGGTATACGCCGACGCCCCAGATTTTTTCGAGAAGCTCCGCCCGGGGAACGGCCTCGCCGGCGCGATCGTACAGCACGCGCAGGATTTCCGTCTCGTAATAGCCGAGCGGCATTTCCTCGGTCGGCGCGATGATTTTCTGTCGTACGAGATCGACCTGCCGATCGCCGAGTTTGAAAACCGTCTTCTTCGCCGGAGTCGCGCCGGCCGCGTCGGAGCGGCGCAGCGCCGCGTGAACGCGGGCCAGCAGCTCGCGCAAGCTGAACGGCTTGGTGACGTAATCATCCGCGCCAAGCTCAAGCCCGCGCACCTTGTCGATCTCCTGGCTGCGGGCGCTCAGGATGATGATCGGCATGGTGTAGCCCTGCTCGCGCAGCCGGCGGCAAACTTCAAATCCGTCGATGTCGGGCAGCATGATGTCCAGCAGCACGAGGTCGGTGCGCTGCTGCGCGACGAGCGCCACGCCTTCGACGCCCGTAGCCGAATGGGCTACGGTGTTCTTTTCGAATTCGAGATTGTCGCGCAGCCCCATCGCAAGATCGGGCTCGTCCTCGATAATGACGATGTGTGCCATATCAGGTCTTCACATTCGCAAGCTGAACGACCGCGACGGGTCCGAAGACGATAATCGGAAACCAAGCCAACAGCGCGGCCCAGGATTCGCGAATCATACTCTGAGCGATGAACGCCGTCACAAAAAACAGGCCGGTCATCAGCAGCGCCTGGCCACCGGCTGCCAGAACATTTGTCGGCTCGCGCGTCAGAAAAAACGGCAGGGCGAGCGCCAGCAGCAGCAATTGCACAATCGGCTGCGTCAGGCGGATGTGCCGCTTCATCACGATCGTCGGGCGATTGGCCTGCTGACCCGCCGCGACGAGAGCGTTCATCTGCCGCAAACTGAGCAGGTCAGACCACTCCGACGCCTGTCGGAGCACCAGTTGCTCCGGGCTGAGGTCGTACGGATGCGTTTGCACCGGCTCATAACGTACAGGCGTGCCAAGTCCACCTGCTGTTCCGGTGACGTCTTTCATGGTGATTCGGCGGCCGCGCGTCAGGTGCCACATGCGCCCGGCGGCGTCATAAGCAGCGAAATCGGCCTCGACGAGCCTGGCGGGCCGGCCGTTCTCGTCCGGTTCGATGATGAACACTTTTTCGAGCGTGCCTTTGCGCGGATCGAGGTTCAGCGCGGTGAGAATATGGTTGTGCTTGTCGCGCACGCAGAACAGGCCGATTTGCCGGGCGCTAAAGACGTCTTCTCGCTGCCGGGCGACCTTGGGCGCGATGTTCGGAAGCACGTACTCCTGATTGCACCACCAGACTGTGATCAGTGCGATCGAACTGAGCAGAATCGGCGCGGCGATGCGCTGCAGCGGCATTCCGGCCGCGACGAGCGCGGTCATTTCGTTGTTTCGCAGCATGTTTGCGACGGTGTATGACGCGGCGATGGCGATCGCGACGCCGCATAGCTGCGAGAAATAAAGCGGCAGGTTATAGCCGTAATAATCGGCCATGTGGCGGAGCAGTTCTCCCAGCGTCATCCCGGTTTTGGCGAATTCGTCAATGTTGACAAGCACGTCGCCGAGAATGAACAGCCCCGCGCCCACCCCCAGCAGAATGAGAAAGCTGCTCAGAAACGTGCTGACGACATAGCGATCAAGGATCGTCATCGCCGCACCCCGATCCGCAGCATGAGCAGATCGACGATCGCGCCCACAGCCAGGCCGCCCCAGATGACATACGGTCCGACGATATGCGTGGCGCGCGTTTCGGTGAGCTGGCGCCCCATCACCATGATGATCAGAACGCTTGCAAACGGGAGGCACGCCAGCCCAAATGCCGCGAGCGCCTTGGCCCCGCGAAAAATCGCGCCCAGCGCCGCCCCCATCAGAATCGTCACCAGCGCGCTGCTGCCGAATGCGATTCGGAAATTCAATGTGCCGATGACTTTGCGGCGCACATCCTGTGACTCTTTTTGAAGCGAGGCGCGGGCATCGGCAAGCTGATCGCGTTCGGCGGAAAGCTGCGGGCTGAGCGGCGGACTCGATGCCCCGGACGATTCTCGCCGATCCGCCGCGCGACCGGACACCGGCGCGACGAACAAATCCAGCGGCTCGTTTGATCCTGCAATGGCACGCGGCGTAAGCGACTCCAGTTGACGAGGCGCGTCGACTTCGATCGGCTCAAGATTCAGCGACGGCTTTTCGAGCGGCTTTCGCGCTTGGCCAGCGCGACCGCGATACTCCAACACCGGCCGTTCGGGCGAACCGTCAAGCCGTATGTCCACCAATAAGCGGCCGCTGGGCAGCGAGTTCGCCGTGATATCTCCCTTGCCGGCCTCATAGCGAACCAGCCGAGTGTCCTCCGGCCGCGCGTCGAGCACCTGCATGCCGACCAGGCGTACGCGCCGCGCGTCGAGCACGTGCGATTCAGCCCGTATCTCATAGCGCCGTCCGTCGGCGTGTTCGATGATGAACGGCTCCCCTTTCACCAATGTTTGCGAGATGCTCGCATGAAAAAGTGTCCTCGCGACATTTGCCCGAAAATCCTGAACATGCTCGCGCACGCGGGGACCGTCCCACGGTTCGTCGCGATAGCGCAGCAACGTATGCAGATCGGCCCATGACAAGCGCTCGGGAATCGGCAGCGGAAGGTCGATCGGTCCGATCTGCTGGGCCGCGATCGCGATTGTGTGCTTGCCCACGTTGTAGTCGTGGGCATCGCTGAGAAACGCCGTCGCCTGCACCGGAGATTTTGTCGTGTCGAATTGCACTAGCGCCATCGCCGCCGTCGAAAACTGCTCGATTCCCCCGGATTTGTCGAGCCGCAGAAATGTCGGCGCGGTGACAAGCAGGTAATCCTGCCCCTCCACCGGCAGTTCCTTCTCGCGCACCGCCCGTTCCGCTGGAACCTGAACCTTCTCCGCGGTCATGATGTACTGCTGCCCCCAGCGAACGTGGCCTTTGTTCACAAGCTGCTGAAACGCGACATCGGCCACATTGTTTCGCGCCAGCCGGTCGATCTGCTTCATCATGCCGGGAATGACGAAATTGCCGAAAATGAGCGACCACGCGGCCACGAAGATGGACAACAGCGCCGCGGAGAGGAACAATCGATGGACGTTGATACCGGCCGCGCGGCAGGCGAGAAACTCGTTATCCGCCGCGAGTCTGCCGTAAACCATCGTCGCGGCGAAGAGCGCCGCTACGGGCATGGTGATGGTCACAACCACCGGTACAAGCAGCGGCAGCGCAAAGAGCAGGTCGGCGGCGCTGACGCCCTCGAACTTCACGACGTTGTACATGCCGCCGCCCATGGTGAAGACGGCTGTCAGCGCCAGCAACGTCAGCCCAAACGTCTTCAGCAGCTCACGCAGGATGTAGCCGTGCAATGTGGTCACTGCGCGATCCCCCGCGCGACGCGCGGATGCGCCGGATCAAGTGAAAGCGAGTGGTGCGGCCACGGGGCGCGGCTCACCATCAGGCGTAAAGGCCGCGCAGCCGCATCGCCTTGTCCACGCGGCTGATGCCCACGCAGAGCGCCGCGATGCGCGTTGGAACGTTGTGGTCCTTGGCGAACGCGCGGGCGCCGCGATAGCCCTTGCGGATGATCGCCTGCAAGCGCGTGTCGATCTCTTCCTCGTTCCAGAAGAAATGCATGCCTCCCTGCACCCATTCGAAGTAGGACACCGTCACGCCGCCGGCGTTGCAGACAATGTCCGGAATCGTGAACACGCCGTTTCTTTCCAGAATAACGTCGGCCTCGGGCATGGTCGGCCCGTTCGCGCCCTCCGCCATGATTTTACATTTGATTTTCGGCGCGTTGTTCGAATCGATCACGTGGCCGGTTGCCGCCGGGATCAGCACGTCGCAAGGCACGGTCAGGACGTCAAGCGCTGGAACGCGCTCGGCGGCGATGCCTTCGAGCGTCCGATTGCGGCGGACGTGTTCAAACAACTGATGCACGTCGAAGCCGCTCTTGTTGACGTAGCCGCCGCTGACGTCGGCCACGGCGATCAGCTTCGCGCCGCGTTTGGTCATTTCCTGGGCAGCAAAGGTTCCGACATTGCCGAATCCGTGCAGCACGTATGTCGCGCCTTTCAGATTCAGGCCGATCTCATTCGCCGCCTCTTCGATCGTGTACACCACGCCGCGCCCGGTGGCCTCGCTGCGCAGCACCGATCCGCCGACCTCGACCGGCTTGCCGGTGACGATGGCCGGGGCGAAGTGGCCGAGGCGCTGGCTGAACGTATCGACGATCCAGGCCATCGTTTGCTCGTTTGTGCCCATGTCCGGCGCGGGTACGTCGGTGTTCGGACCGATGATCGGTAGGATTTCCGCAGTGTATCGGCGTGTGAGGTTTTGCAGCTCGCGGCGCGACAAGCGAAACGGATCGACCTTCACAGCGCCTTTTCCGCCGCCCAGGGGCAGACCCATTACGGCGCATGTCCATGTCATGCTCATAGCCAGCGCCGACACTTCGCCCAGATCGACCTCTTCGTGAAAACGAATGCCGCCTTTGTAAGGCCCGAGC
Organism: Phycisphaerales bacterium; assembly: GCA_016795025.1. GTDB lineage: Bacteria > Planctomycetota > Phycisphaerae > UBA1845 > Fen-1342 > JAEUIR01. Next base: position 2,302 of record JAEUIR010000005.1, on the reverse strand, counting down.
GAGTCGTTGTGCTGCACGCGATAGCCGGTGTAGACGTTCACCGTCCCGTCATCCATGCGCACCGGCACGGAGACGATGAGAATTCGCTCCGGCTGGCGCAGCCGCCGGGCGATATTGCTGTCGAGGTTCAACACCTTCGCGGCATTGTCGAAGTTTTCAATATTGCGGCGATATGCCGGCGAATCGGCCAGCGTGAGATCTTTTTCCATCGAAGGCGATTCAACCATCGATTGTGAGCTATGCGACATGATCCAAATCCTCTTTGTGCGTCCCATATGCGGTCCGGCGCATGACCGGACCGTTCTCGCCGAAAGCCGGTCGCGCATCGTGCTGCCCGCGACCGCTTCCGCCCGCGGCGCAAGGCGGAACAGGAATCTTAACTGTCGATTGGAATAGGGGCAAAGGGGGCCGAAAACCCTGCGTGATCCTGCCGCGGCCCGGCTCGGACCGGCGACGCTTTCGGCACCCGCCATTTGAAGCCAGAACGCAGGTTGGTTAGACTGCTCGACTCGAATTTGGGCAAGGAGGTCCGACAATGCGATCTCGTCTGGCGCATGCGGCTGGCGTGGTGTTCGTCGCGACGGCGTGGATGCTGAGCGGTTGTCAATCGGACGGCGGCAACGGCAATATTTCGCCGATGCAACATCCGATGTTGGAGAATGTGCCGATCCCGCGCGGATTTCGGATCGTGGACAGCCGCAGCCGGAGCGGAGCGGCCGCCGGCGGACAGCGCTGGGCGCGTTGCACGTTCACGGGCGGCCTGGAGCGCGGCGCGACGGTGAAGTTCTATGAGGACAACATGCCGACGGCCAAGTGGCAGGAGCGCGAGCGACGCTTCGAAAACGGCGTGTTTGAATTGCGCTATGACAACCCGATCGGCGAAACGTGCGTGGTTTTTGTGCGCAACGGCTTTTTGTCCACGGAGATTGAAGTCGATCTAAAGCATCGGACCAACGGCGGACGAGCCGCCTCGCCGCCCCCGTAATGAGTGATTGGAGCGTAGATGGACGCCGATACACGTCATGAATTGCAACAAAACGAGCTGGGCCAGCTTCTCAGCCGGCTCAAGAATCTCAGCGCGCGCGAGATTCTCACTTACCTTGGCACGATCGTCGTCGTGATTCTGATCGTCGTCGGATATCGCACCTGGCAAAGCTCAATCCTTACGGCCAAGTCAGCGGCATGGAACGATCTGATCACCGCCGGCGCGCCCAAGCCGACGGCCGACGGCTCGGATGTGGAAATCCCCGACCGCGTGGAAGCCCTGCGCTCGTATATGCAGACGCACGCTGAGCCGGCGGCGCTGGCTGCCGCCCGACTCCGATTGGCTCGCGCCCTGATTGACAAGGCCGGGGGTGACTCGGCCGAACGGCAGTTGCTGCTCGACGAAGCCCTCAAACACCTGGACGCGCTCCGAACCGACGAGAACGCCGCTCCGGCGCTGCGCGCCGCGGCCATGCTGCTGGCGGGCACGGCCTACGAGACGCGACGCGACGCGGCAAAGGCCCGCGAAATGTATCAGCGATTCGAAACGCCGGAATATGCCTCTTCGGCCTTCGCGGAGATCGCGAAAAAACGCATTGAAACGCTTGATCAAATCGAAACCCAGGTCGCTTTCGCGCCGGGATCAACGCCGCCGCCGACGGAGCCGACGACACAACCCGCCGTCGTTCCGCCCAGCCCCACGACGCAATCAGGGGCCAGCGTCCTGTCTACGCCCGGAGCGCCCGGCCCGGCGACGCAGCCCGCCGCTGACAAGCCGTGACGAAACCCGACGACGAAGACGTAATCCAACAAACCGAGTCGGCCGACGAAACCGCGTCGCAGCACCTGCAAATTCACATCCGCCGCAAGCTGCCCGGCCGGCGGCTGGACAAGTATCTGCACGGTCGCCTGCCGAATCTGTCGCGAACAGCCGTCCAGCGATTGATCAAAGAAGGGTCGGTCAAAGTTAATGGCCAGGAAACCAAGCCCAGCTACGAGATGGCCGGCGGGGATTGCATCGTCATTACGCTGCCCGCCCCCACGCCGCGCGAGTTGATCGCCGAAAACATCCCGCTCGACATCCTCTACGAAGACGAGTATCTGATCGCGATCAACAAACGCGCGGGCATCATCTGCCATCCCGCCCGCGGCGATCAGAGCGGAACGATCGCGAACGCGCTGATGTATTACCTGCAAACCAAAATCAGCCGCGGCGACGATCCGACGCGGCCGGGAATCGTCCATCGCCTCGACAAAAACACCACGGGCGTAATGCTGTGCGCCAAGCAGGACGAAGCGCATTGGCGGCTTTCATTGC
>JAEUIR010000059.1:17572-22014 GCA_016795025.1 Phycisphaerales bacterium | reverse complement strand
GGCGCGTGCGCGCTCCCGGCGCAAGGGCTTACACGCAAAAATCTCACCAAATTCCGCAAATGGCTGAACTGTTACGAATATTCGATGACGTTGCCGTCGGGGTCGTCGATGCGATCGATGTTGCCGTTGGCGTCGGGTGTGAGTTCGAATGTGCGAATGACGAGCGGAAGCGTACCGCCCAAATGCACCGTCGGTTCGGTCGTGGTTACAGACTGCTCGCGCAGCCGATAAAGCGCGTCGTAACTGTTCTCTAGCTTCCGATACGCGATTTGACAATTCGTAAAGAACGCAGAAGTTGAATTTTCATCCAGGTCATACGTATCCACAGCCTTGATATAGCGTTCTGACTTCAACAGGTTGTGCATTTTGTCAAAATCACTGGAGGAGCAGAATTCTTCGCTATCGGTGCAGGCCGGCATAGGCACATAGCGGTCTTCAAACCACTGTGGGCTGAATGGCAAGAAACCAGATGGATTGTCGGGTTCGGCTTGATGGAACGACCACGTCCGCCCGCTCCCGAAGTGCACGAAGCCCGGCATCGGTGTGCAGCTTTGCGGTGAGCCGGTCGACATCGTAAAGCAATCACACGGCTCGCACACTTCATCTGTCGGGTTATCGTTCACATCAAATGCGCCCGTTCCGGTCCCATTGTATTGCTCACCGCTGACCGGGCGGCCCGCATAGTCTCGGGTATTCCTCTGATCTACCGGAAAATAGGAGGTAGCGCCACCGCCACGCAGGCCGTCCTCATGAGCGTCTACCAAACCCTCAAACTCCGCGGCCACAACCCGCTCCAAACGCTCGAAACCGCCCTGCGAAGCTACGTCCAAACCGGACAACTCCCCCAACTACCGAATCGAATCGCTGCAAACGGCTGAACTGTTACGATACGTGACGTTCGGGCGCAACGGCGAGCGACGTGAGTCCCGTGCCGGGGGCGCTCGGCCATATGCCGTGCTTGGTTGCGTGTGGACACTCCTGGTTTCGTCGTCGAGAGCCGCTCGCAATTCAGGCAACCGCATCGATACGCCGCGACGACCGCAGCTTCATGCTCGGGCAGCGAAAGTCGCGGCTTGGATCAAACAGAGTGCACCAAGACAGCAATCTCGCTGCGATGCGGTTGCCGTGTTAGGAGCTGAGGTAATGGGTCGGTTTGGATTTGAGGTGCGGGAGCATCGCCTTCGAGACGGTGCGTTCTGAGCATTTCGCATCGGCGAGACGCCGATGCTCCCAAAACTGACACACGACCGAAGCTGACGCAGGTATCGGCGGCACAAGCACTCTTAACACAATCAATATAGAATGGCGCGGCGCGAGCGGGCGCTGTTGGGCGATCCCGCGCCCGCGTCAGTTTTGCATCAGTAATTTGGGCACAGCCCTTTGAACATCGCGGCGATCGATATCGGTTCAAATTCGATCCATATGATTCTGGCGCGCATCGATGAGGGCGGCGCTTATCAGATCATCGATCGCCAGAAAGACATGGTGAAACTGGGCGCATCCGCGTTTCAATCGCGCCGGCTCGCGCCGGATGCGTTCGCCAACGGCATCGCCGCGCTGCGCCGTTGCCGCCGCATTATCGATGCGCACGGAGTTGACCACGTGCTGGCCGTCGCCACCAGCGCGGTGCGCGACGCCGACAACGGGCTGGAGTTTCTCGACGCCGTCTCCCGGCAGGCCGGCATTAATCCCCGCATGATCTCGGGCACGGACGAAGCCGGGTTGATCCATCTGGCCGTCCGCGACGTCATCGACCTGTCCACTCGCAAGGGGCTTGTCATCGACATCGGCGGAGGCAGCGTTGAAATCCTGTTGGCCGGCGAGCGCGGCGCCTTCATCGCGGAAAGCCTGCGGCTGGGCGTTCAGCGCCTTCGCCACGCGGCCGGAGAGAGCGACCCGCTTTCGCGCGACGGTCGGCGTCAGGTTACGCAGCTCATTCAACAGCAGGCAGCGGCCGTTTTGCAGCGAGCGCGCCAGCTCGGGATCGACCTGGTCATCGGCACCTCGGGCACGATCCTCGATTTGGGCGAGGCGGTTTTGCGGCGGCGTGAGCATATCTGGTCGCATTCGCCGGATGGAACCGTGATCGATCGTGAAGAGCTGCGCGAGCTCGCGAATCAGCTTGTCGAAATGGACGCGGATGAGCGTGGGCGCGTTCCATCCGTGGATGCGCGGCGTGTGGACACGATCCATCTCGGCGCGCTGCTGCTCGTTCAACTGCTCGATCTGGCCAAGGCCGAATCGATTGTGTTGTGCGAGTCCTCCATTCGCGAAGGCCTCATCGTTGAGTTTCTTTCTCGCGCCGCCGGAAAAGCGGCTGATGAGCCGCTGCATGCTGATCTGCGATCGCACAGCGTGCAGGCGCTGCTGAGGCGCTGCGGCCAGACCGGTCCGCACGCGGAGCGCGTCGCCGCTCTGTCGCTTCAAATGTTTGACCAAACGCAAAGCGTGCATCAGTTCGGTCCGAACGAGCGCCGCGTTTTGGAGCATGCCGCGTGGCTTCACGATATCGGCCGGCTCATCGACTTTGATCATCATGAGCGCCATGCGTATTACCTGATTCGGCATGGCGAATTGCGCGGCATCAGCGACCTGGAAGTCGAGATGATCGCGCTCGTGGCCCGCTATCACCGCAAGGGCGTCCCCAAGCCGCGTCACGCCGAGTATTCGGAGCTGCCGCCGCGCGCAAAGCGCATCGTTCGCACGCTCGCCGGCATTTTGCGCATTGCCGAGGGGCTTGATCGCGGTCATCGACAAGTGGTGAGCTACGTGCGCTGCGAGATCACGCCGGAGCGCATGCGCATCCGCGTGTTCGCGAGCGGCGACGCCGATCTGGAGCTATGGGCCGCACGGCGCAAGGCTGCGTTACTGGCGGCGGTACTTGACCGAAACGTGGAGATTGACCTTGGCGATTCCAGTGTCGAACCTGCTTCGGCCACATGATTTTCCCGGTCTGCTGGTGGTTGTCGAGGGCATCGACGGCTCCGGCAAGACGACGCAGGCGCAGCTTCTGCGGCGGTGGATCGAGAGCCGTGCGCACCCGGTGTTTTTCACTGAGTGGAACTCGTCCGCGCTGGTGAAAAAAGCGACGCGAACCGGCAAGCGCAAGGCGATTCTCACGCCCATGACATTTTGCCTGCTGCACGCGACGGACTTCGCTGACCGCCATATGTACAAGATCGTGCCGCCGCTGAAGGCCGGCATGGCCGTCGTCGCCGATCGCTACGCATACACGGCATTCGCACGCGACGGCGCTCGCGGCGTGCATCCGGATTGGGTTCGCAATGCGTACTCATTCGCGGTGCGGCCGGATATCGCGCTGTATTTTCGCGTCACGCCGGAATTGGCGCTGACGCGGTTGCGTGCGTCGCGGGCCAAGCTTAAGTATTACGAGGCCGGAATGGACATGCGCCTGACGCACGATGTCGACGAATCATTCTTGAAATTTCAAGGGCGCGTGATCGCCGAATATGACCGAATGGCCGAGCAGGAAAGCCTTCTCGTGATCGACGCATCGCGCCCGATCGCGGAACAGCAGAAGCTTGTTCGCGGCATTGTTGCGAAGAAATTGGGCTGGGCATACCGGGGAGAAGAGGCATGAAGTCGCTGAGTTTTTACGGCGCGGCGCCGGCGTATCTTGAGAACATTGCCATCGAAGGCAAGCTGATTGTCGTCGAGGGCACTGACGGCGTGGGCCGCAGCACACAGATTGCCGATTTGCGCGCGTGGCTGGAAGTGCAAGGCTACGCCGTGGCTGAGACCGGTTGGACGCGATCAAAACTGGTGGGAAAAACCATTGACGAAGCCAAAAGCGGTCACGAGCTTTCACCGCTGACGTACACGCTGCTGTATGCGTGCGATTTCGCGGATCGCCTCGAAAAAGAAATCATTCCCGCGCTGCGGGCGGGGTATGTCGTGCTCGCGGATCGCTACATTTACACGGCCATGGCGCGGTCCGTGGTTCGTGGGCTTGAGCCGGCCTATGTGCGCAGTCTGATCTCGTTCGCGCCGAAGCCGGATCTCGTTGTTTATCTGCGCGTCGACGTGAACACGCTCGCGCGGCGCGTGCTGCTGAGCAGCGGAATCAACTACTGGGAAGCTGGCAAGGACCGCCATCCCGGCCTCGACATTTACGATTCATTCATGGCCTATCAGAGCCAGATTCTGAACGAATTCGAGCGCATCGCGGCCGAATTTCAGTTTCATGTGCTCGATGCCAGCGGGCCGATCGAAATGGTGCAGAGCCGGCTGCGCGAAGCGGTGTCGCGCGCGATCAGCGCAAAGACCGATTGAACCCCTCGTTCAGTCGATCTTCAGATCGATATCATGGGGAGTGCGGGCATCTTGCCCGCGAGTCATCCGAGCCGCGCGCGCTCAGCCGCAGGGCGCGACGTTGAGCGCCGCGTCGTTGGCCGTAATCGCAACGCCATCAAAACGCTCTC
>JAEUIR010000059.1:7229-17562 GCA_016795025.1 Phycisphaerales bacterium | reverse complement strand
AAAGCCTTAATTTCCGGCGGGAGACGCCGTCACGACGATCGCGTTTTGCGGCGAGTAGTACTTCGCGAACACCTCGCGCACCTGGGCTGCCGTCAACGACTCAACCGCCGCCTGCTCGTTCATGATGTCGTCCAGCGAGGCCCCGCGGAACGTCAACTGGTCGAGCCTTCGCGACCAGAATGCCGGATCACGCATTTCTTCCGATCGCGTGTTGGCGAATTGCTTTCTGGCGACGTCGAGTTCCTCGTCCGTTGGGCCGGATTTCGCGAAATCGGCGTACATCGACGCGAGCTTTTCAACCAGCGCCGTGACCTTGCCCGGCTCCGTGGGGGCGCCGGCGCTGAACACGCCGAATCCCGGATATGTGCTGGCCGGCCGCGACCCCGCTGAAATGCTATATACCAGTTGCGCCTCCTCGCGAACCTGCTTCACCATGCGTGTGCTCAGGACGCGCGCGGCCATGGCCAGCGCGCGCACATCATTGATATTTGATTCGTCCGCGCCATAAAACCCAGACATCACAAACGCCTGCGGCGTCGTCGAATCGACGGTGACAGTTGTTGTGCGGGCTCCGCTGGGGCGCGTGAGCTTGCGCTGCGCGGCATACGTGTTCGCTGAAACGCGTTCACGCGACGGCAGCGCGCCTAGGTAGCGCGCGGTGAGGTCGAGCGCTTTCTCGCGCTCGATGTCACCGACGATGACCACTTCGATGGGGGATTCGCGCACCAGCTTGTCCAGCAGGTTTTGGGCCGTATCGAGCGTCCACTTGTCCACGTTTTCTTTCGTGAGCGGCCTGGTTCGCGGCTCATCGTCTGGATAAGGCGCCGCGCCCGCGGCACGCATGCCCATCATCATCGGGTTGTGCTGAGCTTCGTCTAACATTTCGCGCAGCGTGGTCTGCAATTGCGAGAACGCAGCCTGCTCGATGCGCGGTTCGGTGAGAAGCAGATATGCAAGCTGCATTCCCGTTTCAAGCTCTTGGGGGCTGCCAGAGATGTTCAGCGTGATCGAATCGCCGCCACCGCCGCCGCCGCCACCCCCGCGCCGGCCGCCGCGCCCGCCCATTCCGCCGCCGCCGCCGACGTTGATCTTCTTGCCGGTCATCAAGTCGCGAACGTCTGTTGATGAGAGCTTGCGCGTGGCCGCTCGCGCCCACGCCGTCTGTGCCGCCTGCGTCAGGCCGCGCGTCTCGGCGGTTTCAAGCAATTCACCACCGATAAGCGAAACACGCACCGATACGTCGTTTTTGCGGTCGTCCATAAAGCGATAATGCACGCGGACATTGTTGCTCAACCAGCCGGACCAGACTTTTGTGGCCGCGTGTTCCGCGCTTTCGGCGATTTTTCCGGGCGCCGGCGCCTTGTCCATCAAGGTGGTCGCGTGCTCTGCTTCGGCCTCTTTTGTTGGCTTGGCTTCGAGCGCTTTGATGCCGATGCTGGTCAGCTCGGATTCAGTCGGGGGTGAGGATGACGCCGGCAGGACAGCGATGAAGCAAACGGCTTTGGGGTCGAACTCGGCCGCGAATTTCAGCGAAACATCGCTCACCGTGATCGACGGGAGAATCTGCTTGAGCAGGTCAAGCCGCTGCGACGGGGACATGATCGGCTCGCCGTCGGCGAGCGCACCGTTGATGCGAGAGATAATGGCCTGCGCGGGAATGGTGGCTTCGGTTTCCACGGCGCGTTCGGCAGCCGATGTCATCTGCTTCTTCGCGTCGTCAATTTCGCGGTTTGTAAATCCGAACTGCCGTCCGCGCTGCATTTCGAGCGCGATTTCCTGGAGCGTTTCCTTCCACTTGCCGGGCTGGGCGCGGCCGGAGATTTCGGCGGTGTAGATCGCGTTCGCGTCGTTGCCGGCTGAGACGTTGGCGTTGAGATAGCTCGTGTTGCCGGTGGCCGCTTTATCGCTGAGTCGGCGGTTCATGGCGATTTCGGCGAGTCGCATGACGACATCATCGCGCATCTGCGGCACGGTCGTTGTCGGCGGGCGGGCCGGTTCGAGCCGGACGATGCGCACATCCTCGGTTTGCACTTCGGGATCGCTGGCGACGATCGAGAAGTGTGCGGTGTACGCTTTGGCGTTCACGGCCTGCGGCGCCGGCCGGGGCTTCTTCGGGGCCGAGCCGAATTTCTCCTTGATCGCGGCGACGATTGCATTCGGATCGGCATCGGCGACGACGATCACGGCCGCGTTCGACGCGACGTACCATTTGTCGTAATAGTCGCGAAAATCCGCCTGTTTGACGCTGTTAATGGTCTCTTCTTTGCCGATCGTGATACGCTCGCCATACAGCGAGCCTGGCGCGATGCGCTCGATGACGTGGAACATGGTGCGCTGTCGGCCGGAGAGGCCGCGGCGGCGCTCTTCCTGAATGATCTGTCGCTCCGCGTCGATTTCCTCGGGCAACAATTTCAGGCGAAACAGCACATCGGCGAAGAACGTCAGGCCTTTTCCGACGGTTTCGGCTTTGGCATCGGGCAGCGCGAGCTGATACGTCGTCTGCTCAAAGCTGGTGAACGCATTTTGGTCGCGACCAAACGTCATCCCGAGCGACTGAAAGAACGGTACGACCGAGCCGGGCGGAAAATTCTCGGAGCCGTTGAAGGCCAGGTGTTCGAGGTAATGCGCCAGACCGCGCTGGGCCTCGGTTTCATTCAGCGAGCCTGTGTCGAGGTGAATCCACATCGTCGCTCGGCCGGGCGGATAGGCGTGCTGGCGAACGATGTACCGCAGGCCGTTATCGAGCGTGCCCGTCACGAGCCGCGAGTCGGTCGGCAGCGGCTGAGCGACGGCCGCGAAGGCGAACGCGGCCAACGAGAAAAGCGTGGCGATGGAACGAACGTTTCGGAACATGGCGATTCTCCGATTGTGAATAAGCAGTGTAACGCGGACTGCGTCGTTGTGCGGCACGAACCGGGCCGATTTCGAACTGACTTCGAGCGAATCGTGATCGGGAAGCACCGCAGCCATTGCCTCGTTATTTTCGAGGTATTCGGGAAGAACGAGCAACTGCGCGGCTGTCGTGGCCGACTCCGCCCGCAATCCGCATCAGCGCGGTCTATCGCCGAGTAATAATCCGGCGGAACGATGCGGGGGCGAAAGCGCGCGCGATTCGATTCGAAATTCACCGGCGCGTCGGCCTGGGCGACCCACAACGTTACGGCCACGAATTTGGCGTAGATCGCTTGTCGCTCCGGCGGATTTTGTGGTTCGCCTGGCCCATGCTTTCCAAGCGCGCGACGTTGATGCCGACGGGCTCGGAAGTGCCGGAATGTGATTCGATCGAAATCCTGCTCTGAATGGATCGATTTCGCGATCCGGTCCGCCCACCCGCGGCGTGGGGACAACGCTCGCCCACGCTGTCGACTTTTTTGCCTCTGAAGCGCCAGAACATTGACGCGCGTCTGCGGCGCGGAATCGCACTCTCGTCGCTTACAGATCGAACTTCGACAAATGCGACTTTCAAAAATCTCGTTCTCGCAACGGCCGGCAAGGCCGGTGGCTCGTCGTCATGTCTATGAGCCGTCGCGAATGCGCCCCGATGGTGGTCTGAACATTGCGCGAGCGGCCGAATTGAACCATCACTGGGAGATCTTGAAATGAGAAAATTCATCATGACGCGGGCTTTCGAGACCTGTCGATCAGCGCTCGTTCAGGCTGAATGGTTAAAGGCGGAGAGTGCCTTGTTTTCAGCAGGCGGTCGATTCGCGGCTGGACGCATCGGCTGTGCGGCGATTCTGACGTGCGCGGCCACCGGCCTGGCGATCGGCGGCAGCGGCAGCACGCCGAGTTCGAGCGAAAAAGAAGCGCACGTATTGGTCGTCAGCAAATGGAACGGCGATTGCGACGCATCCAATCGCACGTCATGGGACAACATGCTTGACGCTTGGTATGACGATATTACGGATTCCGGTTCATCGCCCGGCGGTCACGGCAGCAAGGCATACGTGGCGGATGGTTTCCGCAAGAACGACGGCGTGAGCGACGACGACTTTTGCGATGAAGATGTCGTGGACTGGGGGGCCGACACGGGCGATGGCGATGTGGATGAGGGCGACGCGGTCTTCATCGGATTACACGGGTCCGAAGGCAGCACCAGCTCGGATTGGTATGGCTCAATGCATACCGATTGCTCCGGCACCGATGGAACCGACTGTAATTGCACCGCATGGCAAGGGGAAATGCGTTTGGGCGATTCCGATCTGGAGTTCCTGCACATGTCCTCGTGTTTCAGCCTGGATGACGAAGACTGGGACGAGTGGGACGTGACGTTTGAGGGCCTCCATCAAGTGAACGGCTTCGCCGGGATCATGTGGATCAGCACGACGTACAACGGCCGTTATAGCGGCTTTTCAGACGATGCGTTCGACATTGCCATCGCGGAGGCGTGGCTGGACAATCAATACTCCGGCGGATTCTGGACCGGAGGAAACGACCATTGTCCGGTGTCGATGGCCGCGGGGCTGAGCGAGTCTGACGTTGAAGATCGCATTGCGGACGAGGAATACGACTATGTATTCAGCGATCCGGACAATCCCACGGATTTCTGCGTGATCTGGATCGGCGGCTGCGACGCCAAGGACGAGGCGGCGTTGCCGACCTGCGGCGGCGCGTGGGAATGTGACGAGATCAACCCCTAGTCTTTCGACGCCCGAGCGTTCGGAAGTCAATCGAAAAAACTGAAGAATTGGAGAGTCCTCATGCGTTTCAATATGCATCGCTTTGTGACGATTGTCGTGTGCGCCTGCGGGCAGCTTGCTCTCGCCCAGAACAGTGACGAACCCGCGCCGCTCGATCGCCCGCGAACGATTCAGGAATATCGACAGATGGTGGCCGCGGCCCTGCCGCAATTCGACCAGAGCCTGTTGAACGTAGCGCCTGGTCCGGATTGGGCTGCGAATGTCAGCCTTGGCGCGATTTGCGCGGCGATGGAAGACGGGGCGCCGCCGGAACATGTGGTCACGAACGGCATCCTGGTCGAGGCACGCGATACGGCCGACACGCGCTCGATCAAGATTGACCGCTACGAAGGCCGCGTCCGTTGGCAGAACAAGCTTCGGCGATTCCACTGGGATGGCGATCCGCATCGGGCCATTCCGGCCAGCGCGGCCTCGCAACTGGCGATTCAGGCCGCGGACATGCTCGACCTTCCGAGCGAAGAACGGTCTTCGATTGTGGTGGACGTGGTGATGGGGCAGCACATCACGCCGAATGGCCGCATGCCGGGCCACGAACGTGAGCGGATGATCACCTTCAATCGCCGTGTGAATAACGTGCCTGTGTATGGATCCATGCTGCGGATGTCGATTTCGAACAATGGCGAGTTCGCCCGGCTGCTCGCGAACTGGCCGCGATTCATCATGCCAAACGGGCTTAATCTGCGGCAGCGCGGCGAGGTGATTGATCAGATTGTCAATCAAATATGGGAGAGCGAGCGCGGTGCCGACACGGACATCGCGATTCGCATTGCATACGCCAGGTTCGGCGAGTGGTATCTGCCGTCCGCGGTGGTTAGTTATGCGGATCGTCGCTCGGGCCAGGTCGACGTCGTGCCGCTGGTGGCGGTGCTGTCGGACATCGATCACGACGGCGTGCCGGATGAATCAGACAATTGCCCGGGGCGCTACAATCCCGGCCAGTTGGACCGCGACAATGACGGCATCGGCGACGCATGCGATTGCTGTCCGGGTGTGCCGAATCCGGATCAGGCGGACGCTGACAACAACGGTGTGGGTGATGCCTGTCAGGCCGCGACCGGGGCGTGCTGTATCGCCGTCGGCGTCTGCGAACAGGTTAGCGCGGGGCGATGCGACGCTCTCGGCGGAGTCTATCTCGGCGACGGTTTGACTTGCGGGTCAACCGGCGGCGATCGCGGCGGTAACTCGCTGTGCGCGCCGCGCGTGCCCGGCGATTTGAACTGCGACGGCGTCGTGAACAATTTCGACATCGACGCCTTTGTGCTCGCTCTGACTTCGCCGGCCGCCTATCAGGCGCAATATCCCAACTGCAACATCAATAACGCGGACTGCAACGGTGACGGCCGTGTGGATAATTTCGACATTGATCCGTTCGTCGGACTCTTGACCGGAGGATAACACCGGTCTCTACAGAACAGTATCTCATTGCCGTTCGCATGACGCGCGTTATGACCACTTTACCCCTGATGGCATGGCTGCGAACAACCGCAGCCATGCCACCGTTTGCGGATCGTTCGTCGATCTTCATGGCGACGCAACGGCGGTCGGCAGGGTACCCGGCCTCCGCCCCCTCAAGGTCGCGGGCCGATTTTGTTGAGCGCTGTAATTCAATTTTGCGAAAAATTAGTTGACGAGCATTGGGGGAGCGACTGTCTTGATCGTCAAGAGGTTTCAAGGGCCTTTTTCCTGGGGGGCTTGGTCCGCGGGATGGCATTGAGCATGACGAGCAGCTTTCGCATGCAGGCGACGAGCATGAGTTTTTTGGCTTTGCCGACCACTCGAATTTCTCGCGCATCCGATTGACAGGGGTTGGGGTGGTGGGGCCCACGCGCTCCTGCGAGATTCGAATCTCGCGCCCCCTCGGGCCGGTTTCCATCCGGCGAGCATGTGCCGCAACGGATTACCGCAGACGGGGTGCGGGAAAGGATTCTCGCATCAGCGTTCCCGGCAACGACCATGCGTCCTGATGGGAGGGGAAGGAACCGCGATGCGACGACAAGCGTCGCTGCCAAATGGCCGCGGCTGCGCCATCGTGCGGATCGTTCATTCGTACGCATGGCGAGGCAACGGCCGTCGTATGGCACGCGGCCCGAGGGAGGCACTGGAGTAGCAGCGGTATATGGCGTGGTCAGCTTCGGAAAAACGCAACTTCGATGGTGTTCGTCGTCAGCGAGCACAATGCCAACGACCGGGTTCAGGCCCGACTCGAAATCAGCGATTTGTCTGTTCGAGTGCCCAAGCCGACTGAAACCGGTTGACCATTTTCGCCGCGCCGCATCCGAGCGCCGCCGCACGAACGGGCAGTGCCCGGCCCGGAATTGGCTGCGGAATGACGCTTGATCGAAAGAGCGCCGCGGCGACGGATTGACGGTAAAAAAAGCGACGCCGCGGACGACCGGGACGAGAAGTATACTAAGCGTGAGGAGTCTCGTGATGCTTATTGAGGAATTAACCCTGCGCGGCCTTCTGTCGTTCGGCCCTGACACCGAGCCGATTCCGCTGCAGTCGCTGAATCTGCTGATTGGCCCGAACGGTTCAGGAAAGTCGAACCTGCTGGAGGCAATTGGCCTGCTTCGATCCTCTGCCAGCAAGCTGACCGGCCCGCTGCGCGGCGCAGGCGGTGGAGGCGTGACTGAATGGCTCTGGAAGGGCGCGAAAAATGGCTCGGCGAAGATCGACGCCGTCATCAACTACCCAGATGGAACGCAGCAGTTGCGTCACCGGCTGGAGTTTATCGAGAGTGGATCGCGGCTCGAGTTGTGTGACGAAGCAATCGAGAACCGGGATCCGGAGCCGGGGCATAACGATGCGTTTTTCTATTACCGATATCAACACGGCAAACCGGCGCTAGCCGTCAAAGGGGAGGGCCGAAGTCGCCCGCTTCGTCGTGAAGACGTCGCGCCAGACGAGTCGATTCTTTCGCAGCGCAAGGATCCGGATCAGTATCCGGAGTTGGCGTACCTTTCGGATATGTACGGTCAGGTCCGCCTCTACCGCGAGTGGTCCTTCGGACGTTCGTCTGTCTTCCGCAGCCCGCAGGCGGCGGACCTGCCGAGCGATCGGCTGGAAGAGGATTTTTCGAACCTTGGACTTTTCCTCAATCACCTTCGGACAACGAAGGCGAAGAAAGGGATCATCGAACATCTGCGCGATCTCTATGAAGGGCTGGATGAATTCGACGTCCGTATCAAGGGCGGGACTGTCGAGGTATTCCTGACAGAGGGTGATTTTGTTATCCCCGCGAGTCGCCTCTCGGACGGGACGCTTCGTTATCTCTGCTTGCTGTCGATCTTGTGCGATCCGGACCCGCCTGCGCTGCTGTGCATCGAAGAGCCGGAGCTGGGACTGCACCCGGACATGCTGCCCAAGCTGGCCGATTTGATGGCCGAGGCGTCGCAGCGCACGCAACTCATCGTAACGACACATTCGGACGCATTGGTCGATGCGATGACCAGTCGTCCCGAAGCGGTCGTGGTGATGGAGAAGCACAACGGGCAGACGCAGGCGAAGCGGCTGGCAAACGATGCGGAGTTACAGGAGTGGCTGAAGAAGTATAGACTTGGTCAGCTGTGGACCCGTGGCGAGATCGGGGGAGTGCGTTGGTGAGTGCGAAGATCTACGTCGAGGGCGGCGGCGAATCAAAAGAAATGCACGCACGTTGTCGTGAGGGTTTCCGCAGGCTGCTGGAAAAGTGCAGCCTCAAGGACCGCATGCCCAGGCTTGTGGCCTGCGGCGGTCGTAACGCAACGTTCGACGATTTCAGCACGGCCCATCAGAACAACTCTGGGAACGCGTATATCGCGCTCCTGGTTGACAGCGAAGATTCCGTCGCTGACATCGAGCAGCCATGGGCGCACCTCAAGGCGCGCGACAAATGGGACAAGCCAAACGGCGCAACTGATGAGCAGGTGCTATTCATGACCACCTGTATGGAGTCGTGGATCGCTTCCGACCGCCCGACCCTGCGAAAGCACTACGGCTCGACGTTGCGGGAGAGCGCCCTGCCGTCGCTTGAAGGCATGGAAGCACGCGATCGCCACGCAGTCCAAGATGCCCTCGTGAACGCGACTCGAGACTGCAAAAACGCCTACAAGAAGGGAAAACGCTCATTCGACGTGGTTGCTGAACTCTCCCCTGACGAGTTACGGAAGCATTTGCCAAACTTCGAGCGGTTCGAACGCGTGCTCAAGCGGAAACTGTGACGCACGCGAAGGCTGGGCCGGGCCCACAGTGGTAGCGTGGAAATCGTCGTCGCCCGCCGGTGAGACGCCAACTCTACCGAATGTTTTTGAGTTCATGGGGCTCGACTCAGATGAGTATCTAACAAAACGTCTAACTGTCTTCGAAGCGACCGCTCCCTTACGGTCGCGGCTTCGTTTTGCCAGGCGCTCTTACAGACGCGATACCGGCCCGACAATCGCGATGCGCGCACCAGCGATTCCGCATCCAGGGTTTGATTTCGCGCGACGGACTCTGATTTTTCCGACGTTTGGTGCGGGCTGCTCGGTGGCGAGCAGATTCGCAGCCTGAACGCCCTGGCCCAAACGCGCCCGAGCGGCTTCTGGTTCCGCTGGCTGGGCTGCGCGCTGCCCTCGGCCGATACGGTCGGACGCGTTTGCGTCCGGGTCAAGCCGGACGATCTGCGGCGCGTGCAGCACGAGGTCTATTCCCATCTGAAGCGCGGCAAAGCGCTCGAACCGCCGCAACACGGGCTCATGCTGGCCGTGCTTGACGGCCACGAATCGCATGCTTCTTTTCACCGCCACTGTCCCGCTTGCCTGCAACGCACGCTGACGACCACGAATGGCGAACGCATTCAGTACTATCACCGGCACGTCGCCCTGCACCTGGTCTCCAACGGCCTGCGCCTGACGCTCAACATCGAGCCGCAGCAGTTCGGCGAAGACGAGATCGTCGCGGCCACCGCGGAGCTGCAAAACGCGATCGCACCCGGCCATTCGCGCGCGCCGCCGTATCGCATAACCGCCCGAAGCGACCCGCGCGGTCGCTTCAAACTGGAACCCTGCCGTCATCTGCTTGCCACTCCCAGGCCAGCCCGCCCGGCCGTCTCCCCTCCGCCGAAAAAAGCCCACCCGAATCCGACCAGCCACAGATCTCGTCCCAAGTCTTGCCACTACAAGGCCCTACCGAATCGTCTGCGGAATTGCTGGCCCGGGCCCGGACTTGAACGCCCAGCGCCGTCGGTTATACTGTTTGGTCTTCGGTAATGCGTCTCGGCAATTCATCAGTACGGTCGCCGGGCAAATTGCCGCAGGGCGTTATTGCGCGTGGCGGCGTTTTGCCGCGCTGGCGCGCAAAATTCAGACGATTGATGTAAGTAGCTATGCCAAGCCCCGTTTGGGCGGCGTGAGCTCGCGTTTTCGAATTGAGAAAGGCGACGGACGTGCATGATTAGAGTGAAAGCTCGTAGCGGCGAAAGCGTCGAACAGTTGGTGCGACGGTTCAAAAAACTGTGCGAAAAAGAGGGGCTGAACCGCGACATCAAGCGCACGAGCTATTTCGAGAAGCCGTCTGAAAAGCGCCGCCGCCGTCAGCGTAAGTCTATCAAGCGCGTCGCGAAAGAACTCGGACTGTTCTAACGGACGGAGTGCCCGCCGAACGGTTCCAGCTTGGGC
>JAEUIR010000059.1:0-7219 GCA_016795025.1 Phycisphaerales bacterium | reverse complement strand
CGCGGGCTGTCGAGAGTCAACGAATCCTTAACGCGAAATAAATCTTGTCCAACGCGATTTTGCGCGTCGTGCGCCGTCACGATACGAGTCCGAAACAGGAACGATGCCGTAATTCTACGCCTTCGTCCCGATTTGAATCGGGTGCGGGTCTTGTCGTTAGATACGTGCGACCGCGGGAAAAGTAACCGGAATGCATCCGGTTGGATGGTTTACCCGCGCCAGTCTGGTGCATCCGACCGCATGGCGCGAAGGCGGCGATGCCCCAAACAAGCTCGACGAACCAAAGTCACGAAATCGAATCGATTCGCCAAGGAGTCTAAAACGTGAGCCTGAAGACTCGATCTTTTTCCCTAAAAGCCGCCTTCGCCACGATGGCGCTGTTCAGCGGTTTGCTGCTGTCCGGAGCTAGCTTCGCACAGGAGCGCACGCGACCGGAATCGACTCCCACAACTGAGCCGACGACGATCATCTCGACCGAATCCGCGCCGCACGATTCCCACGCGGTCGCCAAAAAACCAGGCGGGCATCATGGCGGCGAAGCGAGCCTTGTGATTCCCAATCTCGCATCCGCCAAGTTCTTCTCGGAGTATTTCCCGCCCGACGCAAACGGCAAATACACCAACGGCATCGACGGCCATACGTTGTTGCTGGCCGGTTTGGTGGTGTGTGCACTAGGTCTGCTGTTCGGCGGTGTCACCTACGCACAGCTCAAGGGTATGGCCGTCCACAAGTCCATGCTCGAAGTTTCCGAGCTGATCTACGAAACGTGCAAAGCTTACCTGTTTCAGCAGGGCAAGTTTCTGATGATTCTGTGGGTCTTCATCACCGCCGCGATTGTCTATTACTTTGGCTGGCTCGCGGCCAACCCCAATCCGGATGGAACGCTCTCGCAGGGTTATCCGCCGTTCAAGGTCGGCATCATCGTGTTGTTCAGTCTGATCGGCATGGCCGGCTCATACGCGGTCGCCTGGTTTGGAATCCGCGTGAACACGTTTGCGAACAGCCGCACGGCGTTCGCCAGCCTGGCCGGAAAGCCGTTCCCCTGCTACGCGATTCCGCTTAAAGCCGGCATGAGCATCGGCATGGCGCTGATCAGCGTCGAGTTGCTCATTATGCTCGTCATCTTGTTGTTCATCCCCGGCAATCTCGCCGGACCGTGTTTCATCGGCTTCGCCATCGGCGAATCGCTGGGCGCAGCCGCGCTGCGTATCGCCGGCGGCATCTTCACCAAGATCGCCGATATCGGCTCCGACCTGATGAAAATCGTCTTCAAGATCAAGGAAGACGACGCTCGTAACCCCGGCGTCATCGCGGACTGCACCGGCGACAACGCGGGCGACTCCGTCGGTCCGTCGGCGGATGGTTTCGAAACCTATGGCGTGACGGGCGTTGCACTCATCACGTTCATCCTGCTGGCCATCACGCCCGCGAATTTTCTTCCGCAGGGTTTGGGATTAAGTGATGCGCGACCCGAGCAAATCGCGATCGCAACCGCACAAGCGAGCATGGTGCAGGTGCAGATACTCGTGTGGATCTTCGCGATGCGCATCATGATGGTCGTGGCCAGCGGCTTGTCCTATCTGCTCAATGAATTCTTCGCCAAGGCGCGATACGCCAAAGCTGACAAGATGAATTTTGAGCAGCCGCTGACCAATCTCGTGTGGCTGACCTCGATTGTCTCGGTCGTACTGACGTATGTGGCTTCGTATTTCCTCATTCCGGAATTGAACGGCGATCCGTCGATCTGGTGGAAGCTCTCAACTGTCATCACGTGCGGCACGCTTGCCGGTGCGATTATCCCTGAATTCGTAAAAGTGTTTACGTCGACCGAGTCGCAGCACGTTCGCGAAGTCGTCACATCCTCAAGCGAGGGCGGACCGTCGCTGAACATTCTCTCGGGTCTGGTCGCCGGCAATTTCAGCGCCTATTGGCTCGGTCTGGCAATCATCGCCCTCATGGGAATGGCGTATTACGTCAGCGGATTCGGCCTCGACTCCATGATGGTCGCACCGGCTGTTTTCGCGTTCGGCCTGGTGGCGTTCGGCTTCCTGGGCATGGGCCCCGTGACGATCGCGGTGGATTCTTATGGCCCCGTCACGGACAACGCCCAATCGGTGTATGAACTGTCCGTCATCGAAACGCTCCCGAACATCAAGGACGAAGTCAAGCGCACGTCCGGTTTTGAGCCGGATTTCGAGAAGGCCAAGCACTTCCTGGAAGACAACGACGGCGCCGGCAACACATTCAAGGCCACGGCCAAACCGGTGCTGATCGGCACGGCGGTGGTCGGCGCAACCACGATGATTTTCTCCATCGTGATGGCGCTCACGCACGGTTTGGAGCAGAACCTCGACAAACTCAGCATGCTCCATCCGCCCTTCCTGCTGGGCCTGATCGCCGGCGGAGCGATGATCTATTGGTTCACCGGCGCGTCGATACAAGCCGTAACCACCGGCGCTTACCGCGCGGTCGAGTTCATCAAGCAGAACATCAAGCTCGAAGGCGCGACCAAGGCGTCCGTAGAGGACAGCAAAAAGGTGGTCGAAATCTGCACGATCTACGCTCAGAAGGGCATGTTCAATATCTTCTTGTGCGTGTTCTTCGGCACGCTGGGATTCGCGTTCCTCGAACCCTTCTTCTTCATCGGCTACCTCGTCTCCATCGCGCTATTCGGTCTGTATCAGGCGATTTTCATGGCTAACGCTGGTGGCGCGTGGGACAACGCGAAGAAAGTTGTCGAGGTGGAGCTGAAAAAGAAAGGCACCGACTTGCATGATGCGACCGTCGTCGGCGACACGGTCGGCGATCCGTTCAAGGACACCAGCTCAGTCGCCATGAATCCGGTCATTAAGTTCACAACGTTGTTCGGACTGCTCGCGGTGGAACTGGCCGTGAGTCTCGGTTCCGGCGACAACGCGAATCTAACGCCGATTTTGGCCGGCGTGGGCATCGCCATCTCAATGTTCTTCGCCTGGCGATCGTTCTACGGAATGCGCATCACGAACAAACCGGCCTAAGTCGCGAAGCGAGAATATTGCTGGGTTTTTTCGCGGAGCGTTCGAGTTGTCTCGGGCGCTCCGTTGCTTTTTTCGATGCGCGGCGCGATGCTTGGCCGCGCACATGAGCATCGACGACACCAGCCCAGCACTATCCGTGCGGAATCTCAGCGTGCGATTCACGCGCGCGAGCGGCGTGCTGCGCCGCATCCGCACGCTGACGGCCGTTGATGACGTGAGTTTCGACGTCGCGGCCGGCACAACGCTGGGGAGCGTCGGCGAATCCGGCTGCGGCCAGACCACCTTGGCACGCGCGATTATGCGGTTGGTCCCGGCCACGAGCGGCGAAGTTGTCGTCAACGGGCGGGATTTCCTGGCCTTTTCGGGAAACGCGCCGCGCTCGGCGCGGCGGCATATGCAAATGGTGTTTCAAGACCCGATCGCGAGCCTCAATCCGCGAATGACCATCGAGCGTATCGTGGCCGAGCCGCTGGAAGTGCATGAACACCTCACTCGGTCTGAGCGCCGCGGCCGCGTCGCGGAAATGCTGGATCGCGTTGGTTTGCCACAGGACGCCATCGCGCGCTATCCGCACGAATTTTCCGGCGGGCAGCGACAGCGCGTCGGAATCGCCCGCGCGCTCATCCTGCGCCCCAGCGTCGTCATTCTCGATGAGCCCGTGTCTGCGCTCGATGTTTCGGTTCAGGCCGAGATACTCAAGCTGCTGCGCGAATTGCAGAAAGAATTGCACACCGCTTATGTGTTCATCGCGCACAATCTCGCTGTCGTGCGCAACTTATGCGACGACGTGCTTGTGATGTTTTTCGGCCGCATCGTGGAGTCCGGCCCGGCTCGCGCCGTGTTGGACTCCCCACAGCATCCTTACACGATCGCGCTCCGCGCCGCTGCACCGCAGATCGGCCGCCGATTGCTATTTCAGCCACAGTTGACCGACGCACCGCTCAGCCCCTGGAATCCGCCCGCCGGTTGCGTGCTGCACGCGCGCTGCCGGTTCGCCCAGCCGCGCTGCTCGATCGATCAGCCGACCTTACTTGTGCGTGCCCCCCAGCGGCCGTTGGTCAGGTCCGCATGCCATTTCGCACCAGTGCGCGATTCAGCCGGCACTCGTTGAAGCAGCGAGAGCCCGGTCTCATCGAGATTCAAAAATCGGGTGGTGTTTTCGCAACCACCACGGTCGTTCTCGTTGCGGCGGGGCCAATCACATGGCCGATGCCAAGCGCATCATGCCATGACTTTGATCGCATTAACTATTGTCGTTGTCATTCCCATTGTCGTCGTCATCGTCGTCGTCGTCGCCATTGTCGTTCGAATTCGACGATCCGCCGCTGTTATCGTTCGTGTTCGACGTGCCGTTCGTGTTTGCATTCGATCCGCCATTGTCGTTGCCGGACGAGTTGCTGTTCACGTTCGCGCCGCCGTTGTCATTTGCGGATGAATTGGTGTTCGATTGACCGCTATTCGCATTCTCCGTTTGGGAGTTTGCATTGCCGTCGTCCAAACCACCGCTATTGCCGTTCGAATCGTCGCCATTGAAATTTGCGCTCTGATCGCCCGCGTTGTCATTGTTGGCAGTGCTGTTGTCGTTCGCCGACCCGGCGGAATTGGTGTTTTGGTTGCCGACGCCGCCGATGAGCTGGCCGCCGAGTTGGTCGATCAACCCCGACAGCGAAGAGTCGGTTTCCGGGCACCCCGCTACCAGAGACAAGCCAAACGGCACAATGAACAGCGATTTTCGAATCTTCACATCAAACTCCGCTTATGGACGCGCGGCGTCCAACATCCACCTCCGGCCGCCTTCACGCGAATAGGCAAAATCCGGTGATCTCGCTGTGAAGAGACGTTGCGAGCGGCGTTTGATACAGCGGAGAGAATTTCTGGGGGGAACCCAATTGGCGATTGGTTGCGGAAATATCCGCCACGGGCAAACAGAACGCCGGAACCGGTCAGCCGCCCTGGCGCACCGCGAGCAGCGCGGACGCTCGGCGCGCCGCGATGGCCCTTGCCGCCATTCCCGCCGTGCCAGCCGCCTGCGAGTTGGGCGCGTTCTGCGCGGCCGCGATGATCGCATCCGTAATCTCATCCGGCGCATACGCCTGCGAGGTCAAAACGGTCACGTTGTTATCGTGAACCTGCGCAAAACCGCCGTCGATATAGACACCGTGCGATTTGGCTCCCTGCCTGTATGACAGCTTGCCGATTCCCAGCTCGCACACCAACGGGGCGCGATCGGAAAGAATGCCGATCTCCCCGTCATGCGCGGGGATCACGCAGCTTTCGACCGCTTCGGAAACGACTTGCCGCTCGGGCGTTACCACCGTCAATTTGATGTCAGATCGCTTGGCCATAGACCGGTCTTTTTATTCCCCAGCACACTGCCCGTCAAGGGCCGTTTGCCGCGGAGATTATTGCGAAAACGGCAACCGTAGCACCGGCAGTGGAACGCCGCGAATGTCGCTCGTCGCCGCGACATAGTCGGTCGCTTTCGCGGCGCGTTTACGCCGATTCGGGAGTTTGATCCGCAATCCGGTGCGACCCCGCTTGGTTTTTGCGCCCTTGCGGGCGGACAGCGGCGGATGCATCCGCAAATATTCGTCCAGATGCTCCGGACAACTGAAATGAAACTGCCAGTTGTAGTCGCCGCTGTGATAGTCGCAGTTTTCGGTCGTGTAATCTCGGCAAATCCTGGGCCGAGTTTCGTAAATGCCGCACATGTGATCGGCCCGCAGATGCCGGCAGCTTGTGGCGACTGAGATGTACCAATCGCCGTCCTCGACAAACACCATCACGCCTTCGTGAAGCAGGTACCAGCGCACGTCGTCGAAGTCCTTGGTGGTCATCGGCTTGTCGATCGGCAGCGCGATGTAACGACAGCACACGGCTGTGCAATGCTCGCACAAAATTCCGGGCATGAAGCAACCTCCACAATCCGCAAACGAATCAACTCGACTTGCCACGCTGCCAGCGCGGCGCGAAATTATACCGAATCCAACCGACTCTGATCGCCAGGCCACTCACTGCCGTCAGACGCCGGGCCGGTGCCGATCCACGATGACCGCCAGTTTTTCGCGCGTCACGATCGTCTGCGTAAAGCGCCCCTCGGCCACGAGGCGATCCCCCACCGCAGCCGCGACACGGCAGATCAGGCGTTTCGGGCTGCATTCCTCCACGACCGCCTCGAACGTGACAACCGAGCCCACGACCGCCGGCGAGCGGTGATCGACGGCAATGTGCGTCCCCATCCCTTCTTCGTGCGGATCGAGGTGTGGGACCAACAGTTTTCGTCCGGCCACCTCAAGGTGGCGAACCACCTCCCACGTCGAGAGCACGGGATGCACGAACACGCCGTCAAAGTGCGGCCGCATTTCATCGGTAACGGTGATTTCGAATGCGAACCGCTTTCCTGGCTCGAGTCCGGATCGCACTGTCGCGCGCCTTGTTTTAGTGAAAGCCTGCTCGCGCGATGGCACGGGCGGCATTCGCGGTAATTTAGACGCCAAATTCGCCAAATGGAATTTTGATCGGCGCGCCGTGCGAACTACAATAGGAGTACCGCGCAAGCTCGCACGGATGCGGGTCGTTTTTCAACATCGGAGGTCGCGCGTGCCCCCAAGAAAATCCCGGCCGGTATTGTTCGAACTCGTTCGGCGTGAAAAAGGCGGTCAGAGCGCCACGCGCACGCGGCCCGCGCAGGTGACGAATGGAACGAGCGCGCCAAGCGCGACTCCGCCGACCATCGAACCCGCGGTGCCGCGCCGTGAGACGGCCGTCCCACCCCGACTTTCGAGCCGCGCGAAACCGCAGACGCCGCTGGCGGGCTTCATTGCGCAGGTCGGAATGGCGCGACTGATCACGGCCGGCATCGGCGGAGTGCTGGTCATTCTGTTGACCGCGCAAATCTGGTCTTATCTCACCCGCGATTCCAAACCGAATTCCGAAGCAAATACGCAAAGCACGGAGCAACCTTCCGGCAACGGCGGGGCTGCGCACGTTCAACCTCCATCGCCATCGGGTTCCGGCCGCTCCAATTCGCGGTCTCGCGAGCCATCGGCGAGCGACGCGGAGGCGGGCACACAGCGCGGCCAACTTCCTCCGCTGGTCGGTAATCAAACCGGACGTTCCCAGTCAAACTCGCCGGACAGCAGCGATAGCTCTTCCAAAACATCAGGCGAACGAGCTGCGCCGCCGTCTGAGCCGCGGCCCGC
>JAEUIR010000599.1 GCA_016795025.1 Phycisphaerales bacterium | reverse complement strand
ACAGATCTCCCAGGTTAATTTGTTGAGCTTTCCCTCGGGCCTCGCCGGATTTACCCTGCCATGGTTGCCGAGTGAATATCGGGCGTCCGCGTCCATTGCCGCGTTACCCACATGGCCGGCCTTGTATCCGGTTTCTGTTCGTCGAGTCCGAGTTTTGGCGTCGGCTCCCTTCAGATTCCGTCTCACGACGGACACCCTGGCCTAGCCGCGCGGTTCCGTTCACCACGGCCCGCAGAGAACTTGCATCTCCGAGACTCAAAACATGCCTGGCAAACAAAAAAGCTCGCCGAATGGGCGAGCCGTGAAAGAACTACGAGGGCATCGGGGGGGGAAATCGGTCCCGAAGATGTCCTAAAGCACCTCAATTTCGTTTGCAACGATGGGGAGGTTCAATAGCTCCATGGCTGCATGCTGCGCGACCTGCTTCGCATGGTAGGTGGCCGTTCTCCCCTGAAGAATCAGACCTGCGGGCAGTCGGATAACTCGCAAATCGCGAACCCGATTACCGAGGCGGCGG
>JAEUIR010000598.1 GCA_016795025.1 Phycisphaerales bacterium | reverse complement strand
GACGACTCTGGCCGCTGCGAACCGCGGAAGGACCCCGGCGGTGTCATGCGTTCTCCGACGGCAAGGGCAACGACACGCAGAAACGACTCCCTTGCCCTTCTCCTGCCGATTCGGCCCAGATTCGCCCACCATGATGCTCGGCGATCTTTCGGCACAGGGCCAGCCCGACACCGCTGCCGTCAAATGCGGCGCGACTGTGCAAGCGCTGGAAAACCTGAAAAAGCCGGGCGATCTGCCCAGGACGAATGCCGATGCCGTTGTCGGCGATACAAATGTACCAGTTCCCTGCGAACACCTTACTGGAGACCGAGATCTCCAGTGCCCGGCCGACATTCCGGAATTTTGCCGCGTTGCCGATCAGGTTCTGCAGCAGCCGCAAAATCTCGTCGGGACTGACGAAGACACGCGGCCACTGGCCGCCAATGCGCAGGGTCGCCTGCGCTTCGAGAATTGAGGGTTGCAGGAAGAGTAGCGCGTCATCGAGGATCAACCGGCTTTCGAGCCACTCCGGCGGCTC
>JAEUIR010000597.1:243-518 GCA_016795025.1 Phycisphaerales bacterium | reverse complement strand
ACCGTATTTCTGTCCAATTATTACGGCTGCGACAGTCTGGTGATCACCACCACCGCGTTCGATCCGGCAGCCATTGCCATTACCCCCATTTTTGTCCAAAACTGCGACCCCGCAGCCGTCGGTGTCGATACGCTGGTGCTCAGTTCTGTGGCGGGATGCGATAGTTTGGTCATCACCACGACCACCCTGGCGCCGAACAGCCAGACGTTTTTGAGCGCCACGTCCTGCAATCCTAATCTGGTAGGGACCGACACGCTGGTTTTGTCCAATGTTTA
>JAEUIR010000597.1:0-233 GCA_016795025.1 Phycisphaerales bacterium | reverse complement strand
GGCTGCGACAGCCTGGTCATCACCACCACGGCTTTCGATCCGGCAGCCATTGCCATTACCCCCATTTTTGTACAAAACTGCGACCCCGCCGCCGTTGGTGTCGATACGCTGGTGCTCAGCGCTGCGACGGGCTGCGACAGCCTCGTCGTCACGACGACCACTCTCGCGCCGATCAGCCAAACGTTTTTGACCGCCGCGTCCTGCAATCCCAACCTGGTGGGGACCGATACGCT
>JAEUIR010000596.1 GCA_016795025.1 Phycisphaerales bacterium | reverse complement strand
GGCCCAGGCTGACCAACTACCAGCGCATCCGCAAGATCGAAGAGACGCTCGAAGCGATTCGCCCGATGCTGCAGCGCGACCATGGTGACGTGACCCTGATCGAGGTCGATGGCAAGAAAATCTACGTCGAACTCTCGGGCGCCTGCCAGGGCTGCTCGATGGAAGCCGCAACACTCGGTGGCGTTCAGCAGAAGCTCATCGAAACCCTCGGCGAACTGGTGCAGGTGCTGCCTGTCACCGCGCTGGCCCGTGCCTGACCGTTTCCCTCTCCCCCTCCCCCTCCCCCACGAGGGGGGAGGGGAGATTCGTGAGTCGCTGACGCGACTTTCACATTAACCAAATGGAGACATCATGAAGCCGATCTACCTGGACAACAACGCTACCACGGCCTGCGATCCCGCCGTCGTGCAAGCCATGCTGCCATTCTTCACCGAGCAGTTTGGCAATGCCTCGTCGATCCACAGTTTCGGCTCACAGGTCGGCAAGGCGCTGAAGGAGGCCCGCGTCCAGGTGCAGTCA
>JAEUIR010000595.1 GCA_016795025.1 Phycisphaerales bacterium | reverse complement strand
TCGGGTATTCCGTGGAATCCAGAGCATCAAAATGCGCCTAAAAGCGCTTGACTGCGAACACAGTTGCTCCCCCGCAAAGGGGGAGGGGAGATTCGTGAGTCGCTGACGCGACTGTCACATTAACTGTCATGATCAGCCCCGATACCGCGCTACGCCATGCCGCCGTCGGCTGCCTGCTCGGCACCGCCGTCGGCGATGCGCTGGGACTGGCCGGCGAAGGACTGTCGAAGCGGCGGCTGGCCCGCATCTATCCGGACAGCACGCGCTACCACCTGCTCTTCGGTCGCGGCCTGTGTTCCGACGATACCGAGCACGCCTGCATGACGGCGCAGGCCTTGCTGACCGCCAGCGCCAGCCACCCCGACCACGCCGCCCGGGTCTTCGCCGGCGATCTCGCCCGGCGGCTGCGCTTCTGGCTGCTGGGGCTGCCGGCCGGCGTCGGGCTGGCCACCGGCCGCGCCATCATCAAGCTCTGGCTCGGCTGGTCGGCCGAGACCGCCGGCGTGTATTCCGCAGGCAA
>JAEUIR010000594.1 GCA_016795025.1 Phycisphaerales bacterium | reverse complement strand
GTTCATGCCCGAACCTGCTGTGCTCAACACCGACCCGCCGCTCGATATCACAGTCACTCCTGCACCGGTGCGCAGGGACCCCAGGGTAATATCTGCTCCTGCGGCATAGGCGATGGCGCCGGTGTCGCTGCTGGTCGTGGCGGTGGGCGCCATGGCCAACGGGCCGCTGGGCGCAGTGACCGTGATCGTGTGGGCGCCGGTCACCGAAAGGTGGGCCAGCTGGGTCACCGAGTTCGTGCCGGTCAGAGTCAGGTTGCCGCCACTTGACGTCAGCGCGCCCCCGATCGTCAGAGTGCCGGCATCGGCGTGCAGGTTCCCGGTGATGGTGGATGTGGCGAGCCTGAGCGCATTCGTGTCCGTGAGCGAGACGTGGTTGCCGCCGGTGATGCTGACGCTGTTGAAGTCGTTTCCGGCCTCGATCAAGGTGATGTCATAGGAGCCGGAGGCGAGCGTGGCGGCGCCGCCCACGGTCAATGCCCCACTTTGGGTGAGTGCGCCGTTGGTGGCGATGTCCAGGGTGC
>JAEUIR010000593.1 GCA_016795025.1 Phycisphaerales bacterium | reverse complement strand
CGATGCCCGCGGCGGGGCGCATCAGCCTTGAGGTGCAGCTGGTCACCCACCTGGCCGCGCTGGTCGAGCGCGAGACACTTGGTGCAAACCGCAGCCAGGTCGCGGTCGACCCCCGGCGCCACCTCGCTCAACGGGCGGATCTGCCCGGCGAGCGCGCGCCGGATCAGGTCCGCCGCGGCACCCTCGCCGTGCGGCGACACGCCGGACAGGCAGCGATAGAGCAGCGCGCCGAGCGCGTAGATGTCGGTGGCCACCGTCAGCCGGTACTGCTCGATCAGGATCTGCTCCGGCGCCATGTAGGCCGGTGTGCCGGACACCTCCTGCGCCTTCACGGCGCCCTCGGCATCCATGTGGCGCGCCAGGCCGAAGTCCGCCACCAGCGGCTCGCCGCGCGCGTCGATCAGGATGTTCGCGGGCTTGAGGTCCAGGTGCAGCAGCCCGAGCCGATGCGCGTAATCGACCGCCTCGCCGACCTTGATCAGCAGCGGCAGCATCTCCGCGCGCGGCGGACGCTGGCGCTTC
>JAEUIR010000592.1:264-524 GCA_016795025.1 Phycisphaerales bacterium | reverse complement strand
GATCGCATAGCCGTTGACGCGGGCGATCACGGGTTTCGGCACGTCGCGCATCAGGCCGTGCAGCTCCTCCAGCGGCAGCCCGATGGTTCCGCGCCCGCCGTAGCCGCCCTCATGGGTACCCTGGTCCCCGCCCGTGCAAAACGCCTTGTCGCCCGCCCCGGTCAGCACGATCACGCCGACCGAGCGGTCCCACCCGGCCTTGTTGAACGCGTCGATCAATTCGTCGCAGGTGCGGGCGCGAAACGCGTTGTAGCGGTCCG
>JAEUIR010000592.1:0-254 GCA_016795025.1 Phycisphaerales bacterium | reverse complement strand
CCTTCGTGAATGTGCAAAACAATATCGGAATAGTCTTCCATACTCACCTCCTTGGAAACGCGAACAAAAGTTTGTTTCGAATTTGCGGTCTGGCGGGCGGCGGTGGCGGCGGAACGCCAACCATGCGCTAATTCTCACGATGCTTCAATCGAAACGGAACGCATTGATTCCCGACAAGAAATTGGGGCATGATCGAAACCAATCGCGGTCCTCGAACGGCCGCGGACGAAAATAACAAGCGGCGGCGGGCGCCG
>JAEUIR010000591.1 GCA_016795025.1 Phycisphaerales bacterium | reverse complement strand
CCCCGCGAACTATTACAAGGTTGGAAACGGGAAGAAGTTCCGTGCCCGCTACCTGCCCGTGCTGGGTCGCTACATCGATTCCTTTTCTTTCGCGAATCCCGATCCGAATGATGATCGACAGGACTACGACAACACCCTCTTCGTGTGCCCCGCCGCGCCGGATCGTACCGATGACGGCAACTGCGCCTGGGGGTACAACCACCAGTTCCTCGGCAACTCGCGCCTGCGCAGCGGTGTGTATCGAAACTTTCCGTTGAAGCAGACCGTCCTTCAGATTCAGGCGAGGACGGCGCTCTTTGCCGATAGCCTCGGCACCGCCGCCGGCTTCGCCGAGAACGAGCGGCGCGGCTACAACAACAACGGCGCCGACCTGAAGGAAGTCGGAAATCACGCCTGGTCGCTCGATCCGCCCCGGCTCACCGCGGCGTCAGACCGAGGCACGGGCAACGCGGGCAGCACGCGCACCGCCGTCGATCCGCGTCACTCGGGCCGCGCCAACACCGTCTTCTGCGACGGCCACGGCG
>JAEUIR010000590.1 GCA_016795025.1 Phycisphaerales bacterium | reverse complement strand
ATGAGGTTTGCGATCATGGCCGCACCTCAGTGCCGGTGCGGCGCCGCCGGGGCCGCGCTAGGCTTCGCCTTGAGCACGGTGACGACGAACTGGCCATCGCGCTTGACCACATCGAACTCCATCTGCATGCCGGCCGCCAAATCGTCGAGCAGCGCCGGCGGCTCGACGCGAAAGCGCATTGTCATAGCCGGCATGTCCACCGACGGAATCGGGCCGTGGTTCAAGGTGATGGTCGATCCGGCCCGATCGACCGACTCGACCTTGCCCTCGGCGAGCGCGGCGGCCGGCGCGGCGGCAAGCGCAGGTTCCTGGCGATCCATGCGCGCCAGCGCGCCCTTGAGGCTCGCCTCGGAATCGATCATGAACTGGCCGGAGGCGACGATCGTCTGCCCGGCGGCAAGACCAGAGCGGATCTCGCTGCGGCCGTCGCGCTCGGCGCCGGTGACCACGTCGACCGCGCGAAAGCGGCTGCCCTCCTCGGCGACGATCACGACGTTGCGGCTGCCGGTCTGGATCACCGCCTCG
>JAEUIR010000058.1 GCA_016795025.1 Phycisphaerales bacterium | reverse complement strand
CTGTGCGTTGAAAAGAACGCCGCCGCTTCGTCAACCGTCATCGATAGAATGTCGGCGATACTGCGCCCCTCGACCCGCACTTCGAGGGTCTCTGCGTTGAAGCGGCGCCCCTCGCAGCGCGGACACGGCGCGTACACGCTCGCTCAGCAAGCCGCCGATGGCGAAGGTCTGGCCGTTGCCAAGCTCGACCACGGTCTGCACGCGGCGCTGCACGAGTCCTGGTACGGTGAAGCCCTGCACGGTCACGGCGTTGGCGAAGTCCGGTTCGCTGACTTCCGGCTCCACGTTCAAACGAATGACGTTTTCGCCGATGATGGCCGGCGTAAAGCGCAGTCGCACGCCGAACTCGCGATATTCAATGGTGATGCCGTTGTTATTGCCGCCTTGCGGCACCGGAATCGGAAACTCGCCGCCCGCCAGGAACGTAGCCTGCTGACCGTTGACCGCCACGAGGTTTGGCTCGGCCAAAACGCGCAACAGGCCGTTTTCGCGCAGAGCCTGAACGAATATCTGCATTTGTACGCGAGGAAACCCAAACAACATCGTCGGATTCGGCGTGACCGGAATGCCGTCTTCGCCCGTCAGGAACGGGATGCGCAGATTGACCGGCGAATCCGCGGCCGCCCCGATATTGGCCGGGTTGATCTGGTCGAGATTGTTCGCGAAGAAAGCGTCGCGCACATTGTCGCCGGCGACCCAGCCGTTGAATCCCATCTGGCGAACGGCGCGTTTGTTGACTTCGGCGACGGTGCAGCGGAGCAGCACCTGTTGCGTGCCGCCCACGCGCATCTGATTCACGATCGATTTTGAGTAGATCGCCGCGATGTCCATGATGCGCTTCGCGGCATCCGCGTCAGGCACGCTCCCGGTCAGCACCACGGAGTCCATCACGGAATACGCCTTCACTTGAGCGCGCGGCGCGGCCAGCCGGATGCTGGCGGCGAGCCGGTCGAGCTCCAGATCGACGGCAACATCAAAGACACGCTGCTCGTTCTCATTCACCCACGTGATGAGCTGCGTCACGCCGAAGGACTTTCCGGTCACGAGAATCTGCTTTGGCGATATCGCGTTCACCTCGGCCACCTCGGGCTTGGTGATGCGCACCTCGCGCAGCGGCACATTAAAATCGACGAGAATCGCTTTGTTCGCGGGGACGCGAATCACCCGGTCCGCCGCTGATACGTCGCTGATCTTGATCTGCACACCTTCCGGAGGGATCGGCGCGGCGGCCGGCGTGGTCGACGCCGCGGGCGCCGCCGATCTCGGCTGGCTCTGGGCGATCGCGCTCACTGCCGCGATGCCGCCGAGCGTCAGAATGGCGATTCCGTTGCGAATCGCCGTGAGCGTGTTGGGGTTACGATGGAATCTCATTCGAAGCGCTCCTCGGGCTCTTGATTGTCATCACTCGAATCAGTGTCCGCGGCGTCATCGGGATGGATCGCCAAACTCGGATCACGCGCGAAGCTGTTGGGCTGCGACGGATCGCCGGCGGGCGAGTTTGGAATCACGGTGGCGTGGCTGCGCCCGCCGCGTTTGTTTCGTTCGGCCGCGATCTGCTGCGGATCGATCGAAGTCAACGAAGGCCAGCCCAGCTTGACCTGATCGCTGCCGTTCGAAATCGTCATGATCCAGGCATGTTGCGGCGGCGGAGGCGGCGCGGGCTCGGCTTTCGCCTCCGGCTTCGGCGCTTGCCTGGTCGCGAGCGCTTTGGCGTCTGTCTTTTCAGCGCTGCCACCAAAAAGCGAGCCGAATTTCCCGAGCAGGCCGCCAAGCCCGGACTTACCGTCGCCGCTGGACAGGCCGAGCACTTCGTCCTCGGCTACCGAGCGCGGTTTGGCGGAGCCGATCGCTTCGCCTTCGCCGCGCATGCTCAGCTTGATCTTGCCGCGCTGTTCGGCGAGGTGGAGTGACGGCACGTCTTCGGGTTTTACGAGCAAGGTGACAGCGCGGACTTTCTTTTCCGCGCTGGTAGAACTGGTCTTCTTTCCGGCTTCGCCCTTTTCCGCGACTTCACCCGCGGCAGTGAGCCGCTGCCCCACGGCGGCAACTTCGACGTTTTCGATGAGCGTGCGGGCGATGATTTCGCTCTTGCCCGAGCGGCGCGTGCTGAAGTAACCGACCACATCGACCCGGCATCCCGGTTCGAGGTGATTATCGACGCCGGAGCTTTCATCGATGCGGACCGCGACCGCGCGGAATCCGGGCTTCACCCAGATGCCGGGTTTGGCGTCTTTGGGCAACAGCATGGACTCTACAACCGGCACGCCGGCCGGCGCGAGCGTGCGAAGCACTCGCCCGGTGAGTTGTGATTTGTCCGTCACCGCCCCGGCCGGGACCAGGTTTGCGGGGAACTTCCGCGCTTCGAGTTGCGAGTCGTCGATTGCGTTGCCGCGCGGCACATCGGCGCGAAGCGCCCAAAGGGTTACGGTGTTCGGCTGCGCGCCCTTGGCCTGCTGAAGCGAACTCAGCCCCATCTTGAGCGCGATTCCGCCGATGCACAATCCCGCCACCAACGGCACTACTGCTTTGACATTCATCAGCCGCCATCCTTTCAGCGTCGCGCGCCCGCCGCGGAGGGAACCTCCCGCTTCGGCGGCGTCGCCTACATTTCCGCGTTCGCGGACATTTCGCCGGATCGGGGCCGCCCGCCGGCGCAGTCGCGCGTTGCGTCGGACGGTCCCGTTACTCGAGTCCTTCTTTTCTCATCGAACAAGTTGCCCCAAGATTGAAGGAAGTACTTCCGAAATATGATCCGAGCAGCGTCACGTCCGCGTATGGCACGGTTACGTGCACGGTCTCCACGGGATTTTCAGACGTGGCGCGCGTCAATTCGATGTTTTGCGTGGTTATGCCGTATGGAGCGAGGTAATCATTCACTCGCGCAATAATCTCCTCGTCCTCAGACCCGGGCAGCGCCGCCACACGCGCGCCTTCACGGGCCGAAGTTACGAGCGCCTGACGCAGTGTGAACACCCAGCCGTATTCGATGATGCCGAACAGCATCGTGAGCAAAATCGGCGTCACTACGGCCATTTCGACCGCAACTGCTGCGCGGTGCAGGCGAGTCCTGCGCCGGGCGTCGCGTCTGATCGTTCTCAGGGGAGATTTCACGTCAGCCATCCTCCAAAGTAATGAGTGAACAGCACGGCAAGCGTGCCGGCCGTCAGCGGAACGCCGTACGGCAGAAGCTGGCTGGTTTGTCCAAACGTCCTTGCCCCACCGAATTCACCAAACGCGGTGTCCAATCTGCGCATTTTCGACATGATCGTGTGCATGTTCACCATCGCGTGCGCGAGGCGATTCGTGCTACAGATCATGATGACGGCGGCTACGCCGCCGATGATCGCGCCGGCTGCGAATGACACCACGGTCAGCCATGGGCCGAGCCATGCGCCGATGGCAGCCATCAATTTCACGTCGCCCGCCCCCATGCCGTGCATCGCCCACGGCACGATCAGCACCGCGAATCCGACCAGCAGACCCAGGACGCTCCACCCGAGCCCGACCCAGCCGAAGAAAGCGGTTTGCGCAACAATGCCGCACAGCGCCAGCGCCGCGTTCAGCCAATTTGGCACGCGCCGCTCGGCGTAGTCGATCCAGGACGCATAAAGTGTGCCTGGCACAAGCACGGCCAATGTCAGTTCCCAATATCCGGTGCCCATCGCACATTCCTCGCTGAAGTTCCCCCGAAGCCGATCTCGTTCTCAAACGGGTTGGAAGCGCCCGCCGCGTCTGCGACCAAAAAGCAACGGCGGGACCGCACGCAGCGGCCCCGCCGTCTAAGCGCCATCGCTCAGTGTCGGTGGCGTCGCCGCTACGAATTAGGCGCCCGAGCCATCAGGCAGCGAGCCTTCGACGTTGGTGAAGATGTCGTTCACCTTCTCACCCAACAGCGTAATTGCGGCCAGCGCCACAATAATGATCAGAGCCAGCATGACCGCGTATTCAGTCGCGGTCGGACCGTCCTCGTTCACGAGGAATTGCTTGGCGCGTTGCAGGAAATTCTTCATCGCTGCTTTCCTTTCTGCCGACGTCCGGCCGCTTGGCCGCGACGCCGTCACGGATACCCGTGCCCTCCAAGTAGGGGCGTTCCTCTCCGGCTTGCGTCGGCAGGACCACCCTGCCCCCACTTGCTCCAGGGATGTGGAGTCCCGCGGAGCGGACGCATTCAGCACCGGCTCGCGTCCCGCACGTGGCGGCCGCGACCTGCCTCTCGCGCACCGGGTCGTGTGACACGATGCGACAAGCAAACTGTTCAAAACACCGAGCGCGCCTGCAAGTCGAACCAGTCGAAATGATTGCGCGGGCGCACGGGCCGGTAATCGACTGCATTCGGCTGCGCACCAGCACGGATCCGCGGACGCCGCGCCAGGAGATCAGGAAATTCGGCTTGGAACGGTTGCTGTTACCGGAGTGATTTTTGCGCGGCTTGAACCTCGCCGCTAATTTCAGGCGCGCCGCATCCAGGCTGCGGCGTGGCTGCTATTGGGTACGTTTCACCCATGCCGCACTCATTCATATTCAATAATGGTGATGTTACCGCGCCTACCCCCGTGTTCAGATTGCGTCTTCGACGCGCTCGCAGATGTAGTGATAGGCGAGCTGATGCGCTTCCTGAATGCGGTCCGATTGCGTATGCGGCGCGCGAAACACAAAGCGGCAATGCGCGGCGAGCTGGCCGCCCGTAGCGCCTGTGAATCCGATCGCAGTCGCGCCGCGCTCGACGGCGGCGCTGATGCCCGCCAGAACATTGGGCGAGTTTCCGCTGGTGCTCAGGCCCCAGGCCAGGTCGCCGCTGCGCACCAGACCCTCAAGTTGCCGCGAGAACACGCGATCATAGGCATAATCATTCGCGACGGCTGTCAGCGTTGAGGTATCAGTCGTCAGCGCGATCGTGGGCAATGCGCGGCGATCACGCCGAAAGCGGCCAAGCAGTTCCGCGGCGATGTGCTGCGCGTCAGCGGCGCTGCCGCCATTGCCGAACACATATAGCCGCGCGCCGTTGCGAAACCCCATGAGGATCGCCTCGACGATTTCATCAAGCACCGCCGCCTGCGACCGCAGGTCGCGTATGACGGCTTCGTGCTCCTCGATGACGCGGAACCAATCGCGAGGCATCGCCGCTCCATTATTCCGAGGCTTGCGCTTGACGGATTCGCGAAAGTTCGCGCGTCGTGCTGTAGCCTTCGACCAGTTCAACGACCACGACTCGCCCGCCGCGGGCTTCCACGAACTCGCGACCGACGATGGTCTCCACCGACCAATCGCCGCCTTTGACGAGCGTGTCCGGCGCGACGGATTCGATAAGCGCCGCCGGCGTCGGGGTGTCGAAAACGACGACGTAATCGACGGCTTCGAGCGCGGCGAGCATGCGGGCGCGATCCACCTGATTGCGGATTGGGCGATCATCGCCTTTGCCGAGCGAACGCACCGAGGCGTCGCTGTTGATTCCAACCACCAGTGTGTTACCCAGCGATTTGGCCCGTTCAAGCAGATCGACGTGGCCGACATGCAGGATGTCAAAACACCCGTTCGTGAACACGACGGTTTCGCCGCGCTGCCTGCGCGCCGTCAATTCAGGCAACAGTTCCGCGAGACCGCGCAGCTTGCCGCGGGTTGATTGCTCGCCGCTCTGCACCTCGTGCATCACTTCGTCGCGCGTGATCGGAACACAACCGAACTTACCGACTTCCAGCCCCCCGGCGATGTTCGCGAGCGGAACCGCCTGATCGAGGCTCGCGCCGGCGGCGAGCGCAACAGCCATCATCGCCAGCACGGCGTCGCCTGCGCCGGTATTGTCATAGACCGCGCGTGGACGCGTCGGGAAATGCGACGTAAGGCCCGTTGCGGGCACCAGCCGCGCACCGTCGCGCCCCAGCGTGACAACCAGGCAGTCGAGTTCGAGACGCAGCGCAAGTGCTGCCGCGCAAGCGTCGAGTTCGTCATCCGCGACGCTGCGGCCGACGCCGATTTCGAGTTCGCTGCGGTTCGGCGTCATGAGTGTAGCGCCGCGATATTTCTCCCAGTTGCGGTCGCGCGGGGGATCAACGAGCACGGGCTTTCGCGCAGTCCGCGCGAGGTCGATGATCGAGCGGCAAAGCGATTCGCCCAGGACGCCCTTGGCGTAATCCTCCAGGCAAATGACATCGCAATCGGCCACGGCGACGCGAAGAAAATCAAGGAGCGTTTGCTGGGCCGCCGGCGCGAGAGGACGCACGATTTCATCGTCCACGCGCAAAATCTGTTGGCGGTGGCGATGCTCGGCGAGGCCGACCAGGCGTGTTTTTGTGGTGGTGGGGCGGTCGCCAACCCGGATCAGTCCGTTCACGCTGACGGACGACTCGCGCAAGAGCGCCTCGATGCGATCGCCGAATGTGTCGCGGCCGAGGATTCCGCAACAAACGGCCCGCGCGCCGAGGGCCGCGACATTCAGTGCGACCGAGCCGGCGCCGCCCACGCGGTCCTGGCGCTCGACCACGCGCAACACAGGAACCGGCGCCTCGGGGCTGATGCGCTCGGCGTCACCGA
Organism: Phycisphaerales bacterium; assembly: GCA_016795025.1. Classification (GTDB taxonomy): domain Bacteria; phylum Planctomycetota; class Phycisphaerae; order UBA1845; family Fen-1342; genus JAEUIR01. The sequence continues at coordinate 15,512 of JAEUIR010000058.1, read as the reverse complement.
ACACATAGCGATCGAGCATGAAATCGCCAACAACCAGCACGCGCGGGCGGTCGAATCGTTGTAGGATTTGCACCAACGGATTGGTCACGTATGCACTCGGTCGGATTCGGCCGTTTTTGCCGGGCCGTTTTTGTGGGCGGATCGCCGCGCGATCCGGCGAGATTATAGACGGGCGTAGGAGCGAGGGAATTGGCCAGAACGCGGTTTGACATCGGTGAATTGGCGCCGTGGATCGAGATGCGTTATGCGCGTTCGGGCGGACCCGGCGGCCAGAACGTAAACAAGGTGAGCACGCGCGCGGAGCTTTATTTTGATTTCGCGCGGGCAGACGTGCTTTCTGACGCGCAGCGCGACAGGGTCGCGCGGCGCTATGCGTCGAGATTGGCAGAGGATGGGCGGCTGAGAATCGTCGCGCAGGAGACGCGGTCTCAGTCCGCAAATCGCGAGGCGGCCGAAGTGCGGCTGATCGAGTTGATCGCGGCGGCGCTTTACGTCGAGCGGCCGCGTACGGCGACGAGGCCGACGCGGTCCTCGCAGCGGCGGCGCGTGGCTGAAAAAAAGCAGCGTGGCGAAACAAAGCGGTTGCGGCGAACCAAGGGCGAGGAATAGCCATCTGCGGCCACTTGACTTGGGTAGCATTGGCATCTTGCCGGTCTGTTTTGGGGTAGCACCGGCACGCCGGCGCGAAAACAATGCAGGGGTAGCATCGGCGTCTCGCCGGTGCGAAACCCTGTTTGTAAATTATCCTGAGCGACTACACTAGCGAGCACACCGCCGGATATTGTCCGGCGCATTCGTAAAAAATCATTTTTTACCTGTGAGTGACCGATTGCCGGAGGTGAATTGTGATTACCGGAGTTCACGCACTGATCTATTCGCCGGATGCTGAAAAGGCGCGAGCGTTCTTTCGTGATGTTCTGGGGCTCCGGCACGTTGACGCGGGTGAAGGTTGGCTGATCTTCGCGCTGCCGCCGGCGGAGTTGGGCGTGCATCCCGAAGAGGGCGATGAAAAGGGGCGGCATGAGCTGTTTCTGATGTGTGACGATGTGCATAAGACCGTTGACGAGTTGAAGGCCAAGGGCGTGGAATTTACGCGACCGATCAGCGATCAGGGTTGGGGTTTGTTGACGACGCTCAGAATGCCGGGTGGGCGTGAGTTGGGTTTGTACCAACCGCGACATCAGACGGCGATTTAGCGAATGAACATGCAGAACTGCCGGGGCGACGGAGATCAAAAAACGACGACCGTCGCCTCACGCAAGCTGAACATCAACGCGTAAGGACGCTTCGAATTCGCTAATCCGGGCAGCCGCCGTTGGACAGGCACTCTACGAACGGGTCAATGTCGAAATTGTTGACCGCTCCGTCGCGGTTGACGTCCGCCGCATTCACGTTGCATTCAGGATACGCCGCCTGATGGGCGGCCGGGTCGCTGATTGCCAGCACAAACGGGTCGATGTCGAAATTGTTCAGCGCGCCGTCGCAATTCATGTCGCCTCGACCGCAATTAACCGTGACGCCGCGAAACGTCGGCGAATAATCGGGGAATACGCCGGCCAGATTCGGATTGCCAAGACGCAGTGCCACGATTTCCGCCAGAATGTCGCGAAAATCAATCGTAACCTGCAAATCGCGGCCTTCGAAAAGCTGATCCGGCTGCAAGCCCGGCCAGTTGCGCAGCACGCGCCCGCCCGCAATGTTGTTGCCGAGCACGATCATCGCGCCGCCGTGGCCGTGATCCGTGCCGATGCTGCCGTTTTCGAGCAGCCGCCGGCCGAACTCGGTCATAACGACCACCGTCACATTGCGGCCGTTACCGGAGAACATATCGGTGTGAAATGACGCGAGACACGCGGACAGCGTGTTCATGAGCGTGGACATTGTGCCGGAAATCGTCCCCTGTGCGTTATGCGTGTCCCAACCCTGCACGTCGATGGCAACGGCCTCGACGCCGACGTCGGCCTTGATGAGCGCAGCGGTGGTTTTGAACGCATAGCCCGTTGAGTTATTGGGATACGCCGCGCCCGGAGCGGGCTGGTAGTTTGCAAAATCGATGGTATTCAGCAGGTCGATCGTTTGCTGAGTAATGAGTGCGTTGGTCCGCAGCGGATCATTCACCAGAGCGTACATTTCTTGAATGGTGGCGGAGCGCTCGTCGCGCGAGCCGGTGTTGCCGGTTAAGCCAAAGATGTCCAGATCGGGAATCGGCAACGCCTCAGGCGCTCCCTGCAAGGTGCGCTGTAGGCCATAGCCGATGCCGACGCCGCGCAGGATTGCGTTCGCGCGCTGCGGCGCGGTGCTGGCCAGATGCCGGCCGAGCCAGCCGGTGAAAAGCGCTTGATCGGCGGGCTTTCCAACCTCCATGTAGCGCTGCGCGTCAAAGTGCGAGCGTGACGGATCGGTAGAGCCGCAAGCGTGAACAAACAGCGCGTGCCCGGCTTGATAAGCATCGAGTAATGCGGTCATCGATGGCGGCAGGCCGAAGAAGCCGTCGAGATCAGTGCAACTGTTCGGATCGCCCGAATCCGGCCGCGGCACAGCGAGCGTTGGGCGATTCGCGTAATACGCATCCTCGGCATGCGGCACGCAAAGCGAAAGTCCGTCGGCCGCGCCGCGCAGGAACACGGAAACGATGACATCGCGCGTTGAGCAGTAATCCTGCGCGAGCGCCACGCGCGGCAGCCAGGCCGGCAAAGTAGCCGCCGCCGCGACCACTCCACCGGAGCCGCGCAAAAACTGTCGCCGCGTGAGTTCCTGATATTCCGCGCAACCGCGATTGATCCACGTCATGTTGCACCTGATGGCGGCCACGAACGGCCGAGTTTCTTAAGGGTCGTAGCGTTGTTCCTAGTACCACTGATACGACGGCGCGGCGATCGCGAGTCCTACCGCTTCGCGTCGACGTTGATCCTGTGCGGGGTTCACGTTCAGGAAAGTTCGGATTTTGAGCTTGTCGTCGCTGTCCATGAATCCGCCGAAGAGCGCGTCGTCGATGCGATCCATCAATTGATCGATGGTCGTCGCGCCCGTGAAGAAATTCGTGGGGCTGAATACGACGCCGGCCACGCCGTTTGTCATCACCATCGACGCGCCGAAGTTCCAGCGCGGCAGCAGCAGCCCCGACCACGCATCGAGCCGATCCGGGTAACCGTCCGGCGGAGACCAGGCGAACGGTAACTGCCCGGCGGCCAGCAGGTTCTGGCGCAGGCCGTTGATGGTGTTCACGGTCGCGCCGGTCGCTCTCAGCGCGCTCATGTACAGGTGATAGGGTCGCTTGAATTTGAGGGGCGCCGCGGCGGGATCCACGGAGTCAAAAATCGTCCGGATCATGGCTTTGATGTCGCCGCCCGTGCCGGAATAAGTGGTTGCGACGCTGTCAATGAGTGTCGCGGGCGGGTCTTCAGCATAGAACCAGCGGCAAAGCTTGGTGGCGATGAAGTGCGCGGTGCTGGGGTGGTTCACCAGGATATCCAGCACCGCCAGGCCGTCGTTGATTCCGCCGGCGTTGATGACATTGCCGAGAACGGTCTTGGCCCCGTTGTCGTGCTGCGCGTTGTTGAAGCGGAAATGCCAGGAATTCGCGCCGGAATTCTGGTTATACAGCGCCCAACCCGTGAAGCAGCGCGCGACTTCCTGCACGTCCTGCTGTGTATAGCCGCCGTCGACGCCCATTGTGTGCAGTTCCATCAACTCGCGGGCGTAGTTCTCGTTCGGATTGCCCACCGTGTTCGTGTAGTTGTCGAGGTAATAGAGCATGGCCGGGCTGTGCGCGCTGGCGTCGATCAGCGCGGCAAACGTCCCGAGCGCGTGCGCTCTGATCACGTCGCGATCATCGATGAGCTTCAGCGATCGATCGATGCCGTTGTTGATGTCAATATTGAAATGGTCGGTCCAGAACTCGACCGTGCGCTGAAAGAGCTGCTGGCGGCTGAACACCGAGCGCAAAATGGTTGCCTCCGTCAGTTCGTTCTGCACCTGGCCGGGCGGAATCGGCACGAGTTGATCCGCCGTCATTGTAAGCGTCGTGAGATTGGCGAGTCGCGCGAGCAGCGCCGGGTCTTCGACGATCTGGTCAAACGCGAGTTGATATTCGAGATAATCACTGTAGCCGAGCGTCTGCGCTTGCGCAAGCTCCGCCAGCGTCACGCCCATTGTCAGGCGGTCCACCAGCCACTTTTCAGCGCTGGGCGGATCGCCGGCGCGGGCCTTTCGCTCTCCCGCCGCGACGATCGCAGCCAACAGTGATCCGCCGAACAGGAACTTGCGACGCGCGGCGATGAAATCCGCGCTGACGGCCGACTCGCTGTTGAATTCCAAAGACGCCTGGTCGGTGAATGCGTCGAGCCCTAGCGAACGACTAATAAGCGTGCGCAGAGACATAGTGTGCTCCGCTGAGCGGCCAGTGGTTCGGGTAATGAACATACGGGCACCCCCGGATCGGGTGCGCCGAAACGCCCGAGCGCAGCGGGCGTTTCTCGGATCAACGCCATCGTATCAACGCGATTGCAAAATCCACACCGGATTTTCTCGAATTTTGAGAAATCACAGCCGAGCGCGCGCCATGGACAGCACGGCAACGGCCACGAGAATCAACCCGCTCGGCTCGGGAATGCGCACGAATTCGATGACCAACTGGGGCCGGACGGTCTCGTCCGGATGAGTCCGGCTGTCGAAGCGCTTCGCGGTTTGTGGCGTCGATTCTTCTCCAAGCACGGCCCAGCCTGCATTGGACAGCGGCTCTTTCGCCCAAAGCCGAACGTCATGGGCTAATTGCGGGTCGTGCCACTCGTAAAAGCCGTTGCCATAAACGATGGTTGACGCGCTGGGTACATCGATAAAATCTCCGCCAGCGCGCTCCCAGTATTCCGGCGCGTCCCAGTCGAATCGCGTGTGCAGCCACGTCACATCGCCCGGCTCGGCCGGCACGCCCGCGCCTTCTTCGGCGAACGGCACGCTTGGTCCTTCCGACCAGGTCCGCGTTACACGATGCAGGTCAATCACGACGCCGGCCGTCGCCGTGCGCGACATGTGTAAGCGCACATGCGCCCCGGTGATGGCGGCGTCGATCGGCAACCTGGAAAGGTCAAACTGCACCAAGCCGCGGCGGATGAAATCCTGGGCCGTGGTGCCGGCGAACAGGTAGTTCCCCGCTCCGCTCGCCGTGTCTCCGAATTCGGACTCAAAGAGCGTGGCGTCCTGCGATGCCGGTAGCGTGATCGTCTCGCTTCGGGCTGTCCGCGCGGCGAGCATAGCGCTTGCGGCGATCATTATCGAAGCATGACGAACGAACGACATGAACAAACGCCTCTCAACTGTTTAGTGTCGCTGTGGCTTTCAGGATCAACGCCCAAAGTGCGTTGTTATTGTTATTGGCGCGGCCGCGGCGAATTGCCAGTCGCATCCCGGAAAAAAGGCGGCGTCGACGCCGTTTGACGCTCACGACCGATCGCCCCACGATGCGCGAATGTCCGCTCAATTGATCGGTCCACCCGGCGCTCCGACTCGCTTTACTTCTCGTGAACTGCTACGAGTATTGTTGTTATGCCTGGCCACGCGCTTGGTGGTTTGGACCGCCGCGTATGCCGGCGCGCTGGTGCATGTTCGAATCGATCAACAAATCCGTCCGCCGCTGGGTTCGTACGAGGCCGAACTGCAAGCGGCGATGATCGACCCACATTCCGCCTTGCGGCTCGCATTCCAGCGCGAGACCGGCGACTGCGCGCCGCTGATTAAGTGGGATTCCGGCCACTATCGTTCGATTGTCGAGTCGGGTTACTCCTATCGAGCGCCGGCTCCCGGCGAGAGCGGCGAATCGGCTCAGTCAAACATCGCGTTCTTTCCGCTGTATCCACTCGCAGCGCGCATCATTGCGCCGTTGGTCGGCGGTAACATCGCGCTCGTGGCGGTGTCGAACTGCGCGGCGCTTGCGCTGGCGCTGCTTGCTTATCGTTGGGCCGCGGCGCGAACTGACTCCGTGACGGCTTCGCTCGCCGCCGCGCTGATATTCACCTGGCCGACTGCGGCGTTTTACAGCTTTGCATATGCTGAAAGCACGATGGGCATGTTGATCGCGGGCGCGATGCTCGCCGCGGATCAGCGGCGCTGGTGGCTGGCCGCGTTTGTCGCGGGTCTGGCGACGGCGGCGCGCCCGACCGCCGTGTGCTTTGCGCCATTGCTGGCGTGGGCACATTGGATCGAACATCGCCAAACGCCTCGTTCGGCGCTGGTGCGTGCGCCATTGATCGCTCTTGTGGCGGTTTGGGGCGCGGCGGCATATGCGATTTTTCTAACGGTTGAATTCGGATCGCCGCTGGCTTATTTCGAAACTTTGAGAGCCGGGTGGTTCGCCGACCCACCCGCGACGGCTACGCGAGACATGCTGACGCTAGCCCGGGTTTGGGACGGCCTGTTGCCGTTCATCCGCGTGCTGCGCGAATTTCCGGTCGGGCTGACAGTCTTGATCGACCCGATGACATGGAACATGGCGTTGTCCGTCGCGTTGGTGATCGTGTCACTGTTGGGTTGGAGACGTGTTTCCCCGGAATTTCGACCGTATTTACTATTCGCGCCGCTGATCTTCGCGCAGCGCTATTTGTCATCCGGCTGGTCCAGCTTTGGAATGGAATCGATGAGTCGATACGTGGGTGTGGCGCTGCCGACATTTTTGCTGATGGCCGTGTGGCTTCAGCGCCGGTGCGACGAGCGCCTACGAGCGACAATGCTGGCCGGGGCGCTGTTGCTCCAAACCGCGTGGGCGTTTTATCTGGGCTTAGGCGAGTGGTGCGGGTGAGTCGGCGCTTGTAGGCGGCGGCGCTTGGTGATTCAATAACCTCTCGCAATGGAGGCACTGCGGTGAAATATGGATCGCGGCTGGTCGGGATTTCGGCAACGACTCTTTTGTTGATGCTCGTCGCGCATCTCACCGGCTGCGCGGGCGGCGGTCCGAGCGAGCTGGCGCTACGACCCACCGCGAAGCCGCTGCGACTCGACGCGACCATCAAGTCTCCGGGCGATCTGCCGCTGAACCTGTTCTCGTCGCCGTCTCAGGAAAACCCCGGACCCGGCGGAAAAGCGGATGCGCGGGCTGAATCGAAGCCGAGCGGCGACGCGATCGCGATCGCGGATGTCGAGAGCGGCGGTGGTGCGACGGCAAGCTTTCAGATCGGCAGCGCGTTTGTGAATGATTCGGATCAGCAGGTCGATGTGACCATCTCCGCGAAGTATCGCTATGAGTTCGCGCTGCAAACCAACGCCAAAACGCGCACCGGCGACGCGACGGTGACGCTGCACTTTTATGCCCGCGATCAATACAACCGGCTGCTCCGAGATTTGCCGCTCTTTACGCAATCCACAGATCAGGGATCGGGCGGGCAATCCGGCGAAAACACCATCAACTTGACGCTGACCATCGGCCCCCACGATTCGCTCTACTTGTTCTTCGGCGGATCCGTGGCCGTGGACACGTTGAAGTCCGCTCGCACGGCGCATGGAGAGTTGAAACTTTCCGGAGTCGAGTTGACGCTGACGACCAAGGCCGCGCCGGCAGTGAAGGCCGCCGCGCCATGAGCGCAAGCGCCGAGCGGCGCATCGCCGCGCTGCGCGATGAGATTCACAAACACGATCATCTCTATTTTGTCGAGAACAACCCGCAGATCAGCGATGAGCAGTATGACCGGCTCGTCGCCGAATTGAGGAGTTTGGAGTCCCGGCATCCCGAGCTGATTACGCCCGATTCGCCGACGCAGCGCGTGGGGGAGCGGCCGCTATCCGGGTTCAAGCAGGTGCGGCATCGCGTGCCGATGCTGTCAATCGACAATACCTATTCGCCGGATGAAGTGCGCGATTTCGACGGGCGCGTGCGCAAGCTGCTGGAAGTTTCGTCGATTGCATACGTTGTCGAGCCGAAAATCGACGGTGTGGCCGTGGCGCTGCGATACGAGGCCGGTGCGTTGGTTCTCGGAGCCACGCGCGGCGACGGCGAAACGGGAGACGACATCACGCAAAACGTCCGTGTGATTCGTTCGATTCCGCTGCGCCTTGGCGGCGACGCCTGGCCGGCCGTGGTCGAAGTGCGCGGCGAGGTGTATTGGCCGCGAAAGGCATTCGACGAGACCAACCGCCAGCGCGAAGCAACCGGCGAACCCCCGTTCGCGAACCCACGCAACGCTACAGCCGGCACGCTGAAGCAGCTCGACGCACGGCTGGTCGCCCCGCGCAAGCTCGCGTTCATCGCGCATGGCGTCGGCGAGATCGATCCGCTGCCGGCGGAGGTCGATCGATATTGGTTGATGCTCGATCGGTTGCGCGGGTGGGGTGTGCCGACGAATCCGCATACGCGGCGATTTGACGACCTGGAAGCGCTGCTGGAGTTCATCGCGGAGTGGGACGCGCAGCGCCACAAACTCGCCTACGCGACCGACGGCCTGGTAATCAAAGTCGATCGCTTCGACTATCGCGATCGCCTGGGCAACACTTCGAAATCGCCGCGCTGGTGCATTGCGTTCAAATACGCCGCCGAGCAGGCGCAGACGGTTGTGGAATCGGTAGATTTTCAGGTGGGCAAGCTCGGCACGATCACGCCGGTGGCGAATCTTCGGCCGGTGCTGCTGGCGGGGACGACCGTGCGGCGCGCGAGTTTGCATAATTTTGAGCAGGTTGAGCGGCTGGACATTCATATTGGCGATACGGTAACGATCGAAAAAGCCGGAGAGATTATTCCACAAGTCGTTTCGGTCGATGGAGCGAAGCGGGTGCCTGGGGCGCGTCGCGTCGCGCCGCCTAGTGAGTGTCCGTCGTGCGGCGGTCCCGTGCAAAAAGACGAGAACGGCGTGTACCTGCGCTGTCAGAATCCGTCATGCGGCGCGCAAGTCGTGGAGCGGCTGCGATTTTTCTGTGGCCGCGATCAAATGGATATCGAAGGCGCCGGCGTCGCGCTGATCGAGGCGCTGGTCGCAGCGAAGCTGGTGCATGGTTACGCGGACATGTTTCGCTTGCACGAGCGGCGCGACGACTTGCTAAAGCTGGAGCGAATGGGCGAGAAGAGTGTGGACAACCTTCTCGCGGGGATCGACGCGGCCAAGTCGCGCTCGCTCGCTCGGTTGCTGGCGGCGCTCGCCATTCAACACGTCGGCGCATCGACGGCCGAGGTGATCGCAGAGTATTTTGGTTCACTGACCGCGATTGCTGCGGCGGATGAATCGGCGCTGCAACAGGTGGAAGGCGTCGGCCCCGAAGTGGCCGGCTCGATATCCCGATGGTTTCGGAGCGATGCGGGGCAGAAGACAATCGCGGCGTTGCAGTCAGCGGGCGTCGATCCGAAGCAGACGCGCCGCGAGATCGCGGCTGATTCGCCTTTTGCGGGCAAAACAGTAGTCGTCACGGGGACGTTGAAGAATTATTCGCGTTCTCAGATTGAGGATCGCCTGAAATCGCTCGGAGCGAAAGTGTCGGGTAGCGTGAGCAAGAAAACAGCATACGTCGTGTACGGCGACGAAGCCGGCAGCAAACTGGACAAGGCCCGCGAATTGGGCGTTGCAACACTTAGCGAAGACGAGTTCGAACACATGCTGACGCGATCGTAGCATCAGGCGATGCTGCATCTTCGCAGCGCCGGACGTTGCTTCACGGCGCTAATTGCCGCTGCCGTTACTCCGAGCGCGCCAAATCGAAGATCAGCAGCGCCATGGCTGTTCCATAGACTTTGCCAATTTGTTCGTCGTCGATCCAGGTTCCGTCAGCTTCCATCACGGACAGAACGTCGTCGCGGAGGCGCTTCAGCCGTTCGATCCGCTCCTCGCCGCCCAGCTCGGTGATCACCAGCGCCGCGTGGTAATACGCAAAAAAATAGAAATAACTCGATGTGCCAATCGGAGAAATCCACGCCTGCGTCACTTTCGCGGGCTTGCGCAATTCCACTCGATAGCGCATGAAATTTTCGATCGACAACCCCAGATCAGTTCGCTCCGCCGCATTCATCTGTAACAGCACTTGCTCGCACGCCGGCGCTCGGCCGATTGATTGCGACGCTTCGGCGAAACAGATCGGATCGGGATAGGTATAGGTGAATCTCGCCGGTGCCTGGCGCATTTTCAGTAGCGCATCGCGCCCGCGCGACAACACGTCGTCGCCGACCGCGAGTCCCAGGCGCCTGGCCCGCAGCAGCGCCAGCATCGATGGAGCCGTGTTCATGCTGTGTGTGCGGCCTTTGTCGGTTTTCGGCCAGCCGCCGAATCCGCCGCGCCAGTTCTTGTCGAAATCCGGGTTATAGCTCCACGCGCCGTTCGGGCATTGGCCACCGATGACCAGCTCGACCGCGCGCTGCGTCGCTTCGCGCCCCGCGGCGTCTTGTTCAAATCGATCGAGCAGAAAATCCAGCACATACGCGGTTGAAAAGCACTCCGCCGAATTCGCCGCGGATTCGGCCACGAATTTGTCGAGCACAGCGCTTGCCGCCTCGACGGCTGCGTCGACTCTTGCGGCGCGCGCCTCGTCCACGCGAGATCGCATTCGCAGCAGTGCTTTGCCCGTCAGCGCGGTGATCGCCGGGTTGTACATCGCGATCAGGCCGTTGGGCCATGTACCGTCCGGGCGCTGCTGCGAAAGAAGGTAATCAACCGCGCGCGATTCAATTCTGTCGAGATCGCTTTCGGCCGCGCGGATTTCCAGCGATTCACCAGCGGGTCGCGGCACGGCGGCAAGGCACTCGTACATCGCGACGCCATCGGAGTAGAACAAGCGCGCCTGAGCCTTGGCCGCGTATGGTGCGGTGTATTGGCGACCGGCCGAGAGCCGCTGCCACGTTTTCGTCGCCGCCTTGGGTTCTCCGCGCCGTTGCTGGAGGCAGGCCAGGTAGTAGGCCGCGGCGGATGCGTGGAATTCATCGGCGCCGTCGCCGACGTCGTGCAGCGTTTGGTACGCATCGTCGAATCGCCCGAGCCGCATCAGGGCGATGCCGCGCAGCGCGCGGGCGTTGTCGGCGATCGCGTCGTCGCGTGCAATGAGCTTGTCGCACAGGTCAACTGTTCCGTTCCAGTCGCCCGCGATCAGCGCGATGCGCGCCAGGCCGAGCTGGTGAGCGGTGCCCTCCGCGGTCTGAAAGCTCGCTTTGGCGGCGGAAACATCGCCTCGCATGATCATTTTCCACGGATCAGCCGGCGCGCTCGCCGGTTGCGACGTGGCGGATTGCGCGATTGCCGCGAGCAGAAACTGGTGAATCATCGACGGATCAAACGAGCCGATATTAGTCAGTTGATCGACCGGCTTTTTGTCGGGGTGCAGCGCCATGAGCGCGAGCGGCCGCGCGCGTTTCAAAAATGGCTGGCGCTCGGCAGCCGACCCGGAAGCCAAAGCATCCAAAAGCCCTCCGCGAGCGTTCATCAGCGCCATCGGATCCACGCGGATTCGCACCGGCACGAAGCGTTCTCTGACGAGTAGCCTGACATCCGGCTCCGCCAGAACGATCGACAACAGCATCTGTTCGAGGAACATGGCTTGATCATCGGTATGGCCGGCGCGAATGACGGCCAGCACCAGCTTGCCTTCGCGCGCGGCCTGATCACATGCAGCGTCTACCGATCCGGCCCAGCCGTGAAGCTGAAGGATCTGCTTCTCGAAATCCGCGGATTTGACATTTGGGTCGATGATGACGGCGAGCGGCGCGGCGGCTTTGATGACCCATCCGCGATTGGATTCGGGCTCGGCGAGCCACCGCTGAACGCTTGCGCTCACGTCGATGCGCACTTCCGCATCGCTCGGGTCGAAGCGAATTGTCGCGAGCGGCGCATCGCGCGCAGCCGGCTGGCGTGACCACGTGATCGACATCTCCGGCCATGGTTCGGTTAGCTCGAATATTGCAAGCTCAAACGGCTCGACCGGCATACTTTCGCCGGGCTTGATTGTGAGGATCAACTCGGCCCGCTCGACGCTCTCGCCGAGGTCGTCATCGAAACGCAACAGCGCGCGATAGGCATCGCCGAGGCTGACGCGCATTTCGCGCAGGTTGAATAGCGGTTGATCCGGCTGAACCGAACAAATTGTGCTGTCCGCACGGGGATCAACTTCGCGTGTCACACCGCTCTTGTCTGTCAGGACCAGTCGCGGCGGCGACGAGGACTCGCGATCGTAAAACTCGATGTAGTGGCCGCCGTGGTTGGCCGGGGCGAGCGGCTGGGGCTGTGCCAGCGCCGCCGCGATGAGAAGCAGACATAGCATGCCGAGCCTCCGATCGGATCAAGGCGATTGTATGCGAGCTTCCCGGCTGCGAGCGCGCATCATCAACGCCCGGCCGCTGCTTCATTGATAATTCGTTCAAGGATATTGTCGTTCTCGCGGCGCCAGCGCGGGACGCTTCGCTCATTGATGTAGATCGCAGGAATGCCGGTCAGGTTAGCGCGCTTGCTGGCGGCGATATCCTCTGCGATTCGTGCAGCCGTCTCAGGGGCGTTCCATGCGGCAGCGAATTTCTCGGGGTCGATGTTCAGCGATGCGACGTTCGCGCGGATGAATTCCTCGCTGAGTTGCCCCTGATTCGCGAACAGCCATGCGTGCATCTGCTGGAACCCCGCCGGACCGCCCAGCGCGCCCGCCGCCTCGGCCGCACGCGCCGCGACGCACGCGGCGGGAAACTTGTTCGCAGGCACACCGGGGTTGCAGTCTTTGTTAAACGGGAAATAGCGAAATTGAATCGAGACGTCGTCGCGCGCGGCGGTCAGCCGCGTCAACTCGTTGTGCAAATCGCGCGTATTGGGTTCCTGATAGTCGCCGAAAACGACGATGCGCACGGCGGCATCCGCCGGACCGCGGCTCCAGTTTTTGCTCGGCGGTGGAATGTTCACGCGCGGCCATTCGCGCCAGTCGTCCACGTATTTTTGCGATGCCGTGGGAAGTCGATCCCCTGCGATCGGCGCAGGCGTTACGCCCGCTGCCGTCAGCCGATCGACGACGCGCGTGACGGCGTTCGGCGCGTTCCAACCCTTCAGCTCCACACCGTTAATGAAGATCATCGGAGTAAAATACAGCCCGAGCTCGATCGCTTCCTGAATATCCGCCTTGACGTTTGCCTCGGTTTGCGGGCCTTGCAGCACCTGAACGAACTGCGCCGCGTCAAAACCCATTTCCGCCAGCCCGGCCTTTAACTCATCATTTGTAAAAGAGCCCTTTTGCTTGACGAGCCATGCGTGCATTTTCCAGAATCCATCGACGCCGCCGACGATGCCGGCCGCTTCCGCAGCGCGAGCCGCCCAGCAGGCATTGTTGTGCAGATTCGGCGCGCCCGGATTGCACGCCGTGTTCATCGGAAAATGCTTGGGCGAAAACGAAATGTCGTTGCGCGTCGTCAGGAGCGATTCGATCTCGGCCTCGATGCGCTGGCAATCTTTACATTGAAAATCGAAGTACATCACGATGCGAACCGGCGCCGGGTCCGGCCCGCGACGCCAGCGTCCGACGAACGGTTTTCCTTGCGTTTCGGGCGGGGAAAGCTCAATCGGCTTGCTGGATGATGGCTGCGTCGGCGCGGTTTTCGTCGTGGCATCCGTTGGCCGAGTAACCGGTGCTGGTTTCGTGGTGGTCTGTTGGTCTCGCTGACGTCTGAGCATTTCTTCGACCGACTCGTCCACGAGTTGCGTGTTGTCCTTGTCGATCTTTTGGCGGGTGAGCGCATCTGTAATCCCCAGCAGCGCGCTCGCGCCGATGAAAACGCCCGCCGCCGAAGGCAACGCGGCCGCCGATAGCGGCACATTCGTCGCGCCGCGCAGCCAAGTCGCGCCGCACAGCATTAGATTGGCCGCGTGAGCGCCGAGACAATACGGGCAAGGCAATCCTTTGCTGAAAATCACAATCAAATAGACAATCGAAATCGCGCCGCCGAGAAAAATAACGCCTTGCAGCCAGTTGACGACCCGTCGGCCCGTGAGCCACCAGGCCGGCATGAGCGCCGCAAAGTAAGCCAGGCCCAGATAAGAAATCGGCCAGTTGATACCCGGCACGCGGCCCCACGCGCTGGCTTGCGCCTGCGCACACGGGCTGCCCGCTCCGCAACCTGGCAGCGACAATCCGGCCAGTTTTTCCAGCGACAACATGGCCATCAGAGCCACAGCGGCGAGCAGGGCGACCATGCCAAACCACATGAGTCCGCTAGGTTGCTCGCGTTGCGCGAAGGTGGCGGCCCGCGTGGCGGGATTCGTCAGATTGCGAGCGGCGATCGGTTGTTTCTTGCGGGCCATGATTCGTCCGTCTATGAAAGCTCAAACTCTTGGCGTCTTCTGATTATTGCCGCGAATCTGCCGCGGCGCTCATTTCATATATCGGTCGAACCAGCCGACGATGCGTCGCAGGCGTTCGGCTCGATTTTGGGGGCGGCCCGTGCGGCACAGCCCGTGCGACTCGCCCTCGAAGCGAACCATTTCCACGGTCCGCCCAAGCATCTTTAGCATCGAGAAAAGCTGTTCGCCCTGTTCGATTGGGCACCGTAGATCGTTCTCTTCGTGCTCGATCAGCAGCGGCGTCCGGATGTTCATGGCGTACGTCAGCGGCGACTGTTTTTTGTACAGCTTTTCGGCCTTCCACGGCAATCCACCGAATTCATGCCCGATCTCGAATCCGTAGTCGCTTGTGCCGAACATCGAAACGAGGCTGGTGACGCTGCGCTGCGTGACCGCCGCGCGGAAACGGGTCTCATGTCCGACGATCCAGTTCGTCATGAAACCGCCATACGAACCGCCTGTTACGCCGACGCGCTTCGAATCGACATATGGCCGAGAGAACAGATAATCCGCCAGCTTTGTGACGTCTTTGTAATCGCGGTTGCCCCAATCGGCATGGATGCAGCGCGTGAATTCGATCCCGTGGCCGGCCCCGCCGCGCGGATTGCAGAACGCCACGACAAATCCCTGCGCGGCCATGTATTGCAATTCGTGATAAAACGTCGCGCCATATTGCGCGCGCGGACCGCCGTGCACTTGGAGAATGGCCGGGTATTTCCGCTTCGCGTTGAATCCGGGCGGCTTCAAAATAAAGCCGTGGACGCGCGTATTCTCGGAGGATTTGAGCACGATCGGCTCGGGCGCGCCGACGTGGCGCGCCGCGAGGAATTCGTCGTTCAGCGACGTAAGCCGCCGCACCGTGAGCTTATCGTTGTCTTCGTCCGTGTGCGCGATAAACACATCGCCCGGGCTGGTGTGCGTCCCGATGCAAAGCGCCAGCGGGCTGTTTGGCGAACTGCGATTCATGAAAAACACGTTGACATCGCCGCCGACTTCGCAGCGCGGTTCGTCCCGGCCGAGCGACTTGCTGTAGACCCGGCATGTTTCGCGCTCGCTGACGATGAAGTACACGCGCTGACTGTCAGCCGACCAAATGCACGGCGAAAGCTCGAAGCCGGAAAGCGATGTATCTCCCAGGATCAGATTGCGGCAGTCGTTGTCGATTTGCGGAGCGAGCACGCGCGGTTTGCCGCCGGCCGAAGGGACGATCCACACTTGCTGAAGGTGCTTCCAGCTTTCGCCGCGCTTGGC
>JAEUIR010000589.1 GCA_016795025.1 Phycisphaerales bacterium | reverse complement strand
CATCGCGCTGACGCCCGACGGACGCGCCGTGCTGCTCGACTTCGGCCTGGCCGGCCTGGAGGGCGAGGGCCGCATGACGATCACCGGCGCGACGCTTGGCTCGGTGCTCTACATGGCGCCCGAACAGGTCGCCGGCCGCGCGGACGAGATCGACGCGCGCAGCGACGTGTATTCGCTGGGAGTCACGCTGTACGAGTTGCTCGCGCTGCAGCCGCCGTTCAGCGGCGCCGACGCGGAACAGACGCGCGCGGCGATCCTCGACGGCCAGCCGATGTCGATCCGCGCGCGCAACCGCGAGGTCTCGCGCGACCTCGAGCTGGTGTGCTTCAAGGCGATCGAGCGCGAACGCGATCGGCGCTACGCGAGCATGGCGGAGTTCGGCGCGGACCTCGCCGCGGTGCTGGCCGGCCAGCCCGTGAGCGCGCGTCCGCCGAGCGCCGCCTACCGCGCCTGGCGCTGGGTGCGGCGCCACCCCACGCGCAGCACGGCTGGAGCGGCGGCGGTGGCGTTGGCGCTGGTGACGCC
>JAEUIR010000588.1:285-527 GCA_016795025.1 Phycisphaerales bacterium | reverse complement strand
ACAAACCTGATGGTACCGTTGGTACGAATGTTTATTTGTAGAGTTTTTGCCATGTATGTACTGTTTGTCCTTGTGTTTTTAAAATGTATTAACTGCATAAAATGTCAGGATTGCCTCTCTCTTGCTGTTAACTAGGCCTACTGTACTGTATCCTGTTCTATTATTGTTAAGCCAGTGTTATTGATTCTTTATTGTTATTTTTTCTGTAATAGGCCTACTGTCATTATTCCTGTTTAAACCAG
>JAEUIR010000588.1:0-275 GCA_016795025.1 Phycisphaerales bacterium | reverse complement strand
TATTTATTTTTTTAAAATTTATATATTTATACATATCCTTCATTTTCTCTGTTTATTTATAGAGAGAGAGAGAGAGAGAGAGAGAGAGAGAGAGAGAGAGAGGGGTTTTGGTGGTTCTTGTTGTGATTTCTGTTGCTTGGAGTGGATCCCTGCCTGTGTGCAGCGTGAATTTGTATGTGTGGATTTTGCCTTGCATTTACACTGTTCTGGTTTCTAATAAATGTTTCAAAAGTTACAAATTGTATCTTGAATTCATATAGTTAAAGTTAAATAAA
>JAEUIR010000587.1 GCA_016795025.1 Phycisphaerales bacterium | reverse complement strand
CGACGGCGTCGACGTGACCGCCGGCTAGCGCAGCGCGCGCGGCAGTTGCGTGAGGGGCTCCGCCACGCGGGGGTTGACCGGCCCGCGCGCGGCCGTTAGCTTCCCCGCCCTCGCATCCCGGCCCGGGTGGCGGAATTGGCAGACGCGCCAGGTTCAGGTCCTGGTTTCCTTAACCGGAATTGGGGGTTCGACCCCCCCCTCGGGCACCACTCCCCGCCGCGGCGGTGGAGTTGGCGGTGGAACTCTCGCGCGCCGAGCGCCCTGGCGAACTCGAGCCGTGCGAGCCCGCGCAGTGCCGTGCGCCCGCTGAAGCCGGCCCGCTCAGAAGGATCAGAAGGAGTTGTCGCGCGGGTAGCCCGCGATCGAGATCACCAGGATCACGATCACGATCACGACCACGCCGATCCCGAGCCAGCCGAGCAGTCCCAGGGCCACCACGTCAGCGCCCCTGCCCGCCCGGCGCGCGGTAGATCAGCACGGCGCGCTCGCCCATCTCGCCGGGGAGCCGATGCTCGCAGACCGTGTCG
>JAEUIR010000586.1 GCA_016795025.1 Phycisphaerales bacterium | reverse complement strand
GAATCGTGGCCGTTCATGGTCTTGGTCATATCAGAAGTGTAGTGCGTAACCTGACTTGGGTGGCATGCTTTCGCGGTACTCCGCGTATGCATGCTCCACGCACGAAATGCACGCTCACGCTGAATACAGCGAACACATGCCACACGATACGCAACCGGGGGTGGATGCTCTACACGTGCAATGCGCCGGCCTTTACGGCCTGTGTGCTCCATTTCTTCAACAGCGGCCGAACGACTCTCCCGACGTATCGGCGAGTCTGTTGCGGGGCGAGGCCGACGTATCGCTCCGCTTTCAGCACGTTCTTCCAACGGACGCCGAAGAATGCCGAATCACGCTGCAATCGCTCGATCAGATCGTTGGCCTTGCCCTGTTGCTTGACCTGCGCACCCGCAGCCTGGGCGTGCTCGCGGATGCGCTCGTGCAGCTCCTGCCGATCGCCGCCGGCCTTGACGGCTTCCATCAAAATATCCTCGCTGGCGATGAAGGGCAGCTCGGACGCGATGCGGGCGGCGATGGTCGCGGGATAGAC
>JAEUIR010000585.1 GCA_016795025.1 Phycisphaerales bacterium | reverse complement strand
ACCATCGGCTGGGCATGGACGAGCGACTATGGCAGCAGCGAGAATGCCGATGAATTCAAAGCCCTGTTGGCGTATTCGCCGTACCACAAGGTCGTCGACAAGACGCCGTATCCCGCGGTGCTCCTGATGACCGCCGAGAGCGACTCGCGCGTCGACCCGATGCACGCGCGCAAGATGGCGGCCAGGCTCCAGGCTGCCACCGGGAGCCAGCACCCCGTGCTGCTCCGCGTGGAGACGAAGGCCGGACACGGCGCCGGCAAGCCGCGCAGCAAGCAGCTCGAGGAGCTGTCCGATCAATGGACGTTCTTCTTCCGTGAGCTGGGTGTCGCTTTCTAGTGTGACCTGAATCAACCGCGGGTTGCGCGAGGCGGTCGCGAGGAGTAATCCGAGCGGATGCGCCTCGCCCACCTCTCGCTCGCCGCGTCCCTCGTCCTCGCTGGCTGCGCCGACGGCGAGACGACGGAGGTCGTGCCGGTGCGCGATTCGGGCCGCGCCGACTCCACGGCGAGCGACACGACGACCGGGGACG
>JAEUIR010000584.1 GCA_016795025.1 Phycisphaerales bacterium | reverse complement strand
AAAGCCCAGCCCTCGGTCCAAAACGGCGTCGAAAACTGTCCGCGGTGCGTGTTCCAGCGCGATTGGTAGTACTGCTGGAGGCCGTGGCCGGGGATCAACTCGTGGAACACGGTTGCGTGCGCGAAATGCCGATTGTTGCCGCGCATCGACATCAGCTTCTCCGCGTGCGTCATCGATGCCGTCGGAAAGGCGACCTGGATCTCCTCGCCGCCCAGGAAAAAGGGTGCGGTGCGCTGCGCGTCGGCCGACAGCATCGACATGCGCCAGGTCTCCTCGCACAAGGGCGGCACGGTGACCAGATCGTGCTGCTTCAAGAACTCGATCGCCGAGAGCGCGAGGTCGCGCACGAGTGCAGGTTGTTCGCCGGGCGCGACGTGAGCGCGCTTGACGCGCTCCAACGCTGCCTTCCAATCGTCGCCCAGACCCAGTGCGCGGGCACTTTCGATCATGCGCTCCGTGCACCAGCGCATCTCACGGTCGGCGATCTCGATCAGCTCTTCCGGCGAGTAGGGGATCCAGGCCAGCCTGA
>JAEUIR010000583.1 GCA_016795025.1 Phycisphaerales bacterium | reverse complement strand
ATGAACTGATTTCCACCAAGTCGCAGATTGCCCAGTTGCAGAAGCTCGCTAAGGACAACCCGCAGCTTCCGGTGCTCAAGCAGCGCGCTGCGCTGCTTTCGAGCGAAATTCTCGCCGAAACGACGCGCGTGGCCGGCGCCGGCAACCAGTCCCTGGCCAGCAAGGCAACCGAATTCCAGCGCCTGGCGCTGGAAAAGGAGTTCGCCGACAAGATGCTCGCCAGCGCAATGAGCACGCTCGAACAGGCGCGCAACGAAGCCCAGCGCAAACAGCTTTATCTCGAACGAATCGTGCAACCCAGCATGCCAGATGCTTCGGTCGAACCAAGGCGGCTGAAGAGCGTGCTTGTCACTTTCATCGTATCGCTGGTCGTTTGGGGAATCCTCACGCTGCTGGTGGTCGGCATTCGCGAGCACCACGAATAACATGAGCGGCGATATGCGCTCCACCAATTCGCCGTTTTGGCGCGGGCTGAACGTCCAGCGACGCGTCGTCGGCGCGCTGTTGATGCGCGAGATCATTACCCGGTAC
>JAEUIR010000582.1 GCA_016795025.1 Phycisphaerales bacterium | reverse complement strand
GCACCGAACGCCAAAAGAAAATGGGCCAGGATTCGTTCGACCGTTGGTGGGGGCCGTGCCTGATGTTCTTCGGTCCGCCGGATAAGGACAGCGTCAAGACCACCCCCTTCATGCGCTGGCGCATCAAGACCGCGACGAACGACACGCTCCGCCGGAAATTCGTCGACCGCTTCGCGCCGGCCGCGCGAGATCTGGGTCTGGTGATTAAGACGCCAAAACGCGACGCGGAGGGCAAGGTCATTCGCGGCGCGAACGGCTATGCGGCCGAACTGGTGCCGGATGAGGCGATTCGCTACGACGCGGCGTCTGATCACTGGGACTTTTCGCAGCCGGATTGGGATGAGTTCTATCAGGTCATCAGCGGCAACGGCCCGCTGAACAAAGAGCGCATCGGCCTGCGCCGGTTCTCGTATGAGCAGGGTGCCTGGGTGCGAAACGCCGTGATGGGCGATCACAGCGCGGGGCTACCACCGGGACACAATTGAGGGCGTCTGACGCAATGTAACCGCGCCGAGTGTGATTTCGTGCGGG
>JAEUIR010000581.1 GCA_016795025.1 Phycisphaerales bacterium | reverse complement strand
CATTCTCAACGTCGCCGGGATGGGTCCATTCTCGGCTGACCGAACGATCGCTGACTATGCCAAAGACACCTGGAAAATTCGCACATTTTAAGTAATGGTCATGACTATTCCAGGCCACTCGATCATGACAGTCATGACTGTCATGATCGTACCCCTCTCCCCCCGACCCTTCCCCCGCCAGTGGGGAGGTGAGATTCGTGAGTCGCTGACGCGACTTTCATATTAAAGGTAAGGAAGTCCCAAATGCTTGACCATGCAGAGATCATCGCCCTTTGCCGGGCGGAACACGGCGACCCTTATGCGGTCCTTGGAATGCATACCGATGCCGACGGTGGACTATGGGTTCGTAGTCTGCAACCAGGTGCCCGGTCGGTTGCCGTCCTGGAGGCCAAAACCGGGAGGCAGATCGCCGAGCTGGCGCATATCGAGATCGAAGGAGTCGAAGGCTTCTTCGAGGGACTGATGCCTCGCCGCCGCAACAGGTTCCCCTACCGGCTGCGGATCGACTGGGAATACGGTGTCCAGGAAACC
>JAEUIR010000580.1 GCA_016795025.1 Phycisphaerales bacterium | reverse complement strand
ATCAATCAGCACCGCCTGATCCACCTCGCCCCCGCGCAGCATGACGTTATCGGGCGAGAGATCACGATGCACGATCTCCAGCCGATGCGCCCGGTCCAACGCCACCGCGAGGCGGCGCATCAGCCGCAGGGCCTCCTCGGGCATCAAGGGGCGGATGCGCGACATCATCTCCGACAGCGGCACACCGTCGATGTAATCCATCACCAGACAATAGCGATCCAGCGCCGGTTCGTGAAAACTATCGGTCAGCTTGAAGAGGATGCGGGCCTCGCGCTTGAACAGGCCCAGCACCTTTTCATCATGCGACAGCGATTGCAGCACCACCTTGATGGCCACGCGGTTGCCGGTGAACAGATGCTCGCCTTCGTAAACCTCGCCCATGCCGCCCGCGCCGATCAGCCGGTCGATGCGGTAATTGTTGTTCAGCACCCGCCCCAGCAGGGCATTCTCGGGCTTCGGGGTCTCGGCTTCGGTCATCATCCTGCCCCGCTCAATAGGCAATCGGCGCCGGATGGCAGCGCAGCGCCACGGC
>JAEUIR010000057.1 GCA_016795025.1 Phycisphaerales bacterium | reverse complement strand
GCGACATTGCCCGCGAGGCTCCCAAACGCGGCATAGAGGTGCTGGTGGATGCGGCCCACAGTTTTGCGCATATTGACTACAAAATCCCTGATCTGGACTGCGACTACTGGGGCACGAGCCTGCACAAATGGATGACCTGTCCGATCGGCACCGGCTTTCTCTACGTGCGCAAAGAGAAGATCGAGTCGCTTTGGCCGTTGATGGCCGCGCCGGAGCCGAAGAGCGACAATATCCGCAAATTCGAGGAAATCGGGACGCACCCGAATTGCGGATATCTGGCGATTTCCGATGCGGTCATGTTTTATGACGGCATCGGGCCCGAGCGCAAGCAGGCCCGTATGCGCTATTTGCGCGACCGCTGGGCGATGCCGCTGCTCGAAGACAAGCGCTGCCGCCTGCATGCGCGCACCGATGCGGCCAATTCATGCGCCGTCGCGACGTTGGCGATCGAAGACGTCGATCCGGCCAAGCTCGCCGCCCATCTTTACGCCAAGTATCGCATTTTTGTGGTCGCGATTGACCACCCGAGCGTCAAGGGAATTCGCATCACGCCGAATGTCTATACGACACTCGCGGAAGTTGACACGTTCGTGCGGGCCGTGCAGGACGTGCTCGCGAACGGGCTGCCGGCTTCGACCTGATCCCATGCTCTGTCGCCGGCCGCGGTGATCACGGCTTCGATCCTGATCGACCGCTGCGGCAAAGGACTATTCGGAATGAACCGCTTTCGCCCCACGTACATAACCGGGATTCGCGCCATCGTCGCAGCGTGCTTGCTTGCGTTCGCGTCGCAAACCCTTGCGCAGCGGCCTGCCGATCCGCGCTTCGCTCTGGATCAGCCCGCCGACATGCGACACATCAAGCTCGAACTCGATGTCGATATCGCGAAAAAGCACATCGATGGCGTCGCGACGCTCAGGCTGACGATGCTTCGCCCGGTCGATTCGCTGAAGCTGGATGCCGTGAATTTCACCATTCGAGAAACGCGCGCGGCGCTCGGAGGCGCAGCTCCAGCCGACGCGCAACGAGCGTATGACGACAAGCAACTGATCGTCTATCTTCCGCCCAACAAGCGCGGCGACGAGATCACCATCGTCGTTGAATACGCAGTCGATGATCCGGAGCTCGGGCTGCGATTCTATCAACCCAGCGACGACGCGCCGGAGATTCCAAACCTCGTCTGGTCTCAGGGAGAGTCGCTCGAAAACCGCTACTGGATCCCCTGCTTCGACCATCCCAACGAGCGTCAAACCTCAGAGCTGATCATCACGACCGACGCGAAATACATCACCTCGTCAAACGGCAAACTGCTCTCGACCGCTGATGTTCCATCAAACGACGGCCCGCCTCGCAAACGCTGGCATTGGTTGCAGGACAAGCCGCATGTTTCATATTTGATCACAATGGTCGTAGGCGAACTCGCGCTGGTCGAGGAGAAGTGGCGCGATATTCCCGTGCGATATTACGTACCCATCGGTCGCGAGAAAGACGCCTCGCTGACGTTCGGCAAGACGCCGGCGATGCTCGAACTCTTCAGCAATCTGACCGGCATTCCCTATCCGTGGGATCAATACGCGCAGGTGTGTTGCTACGGCTTCGGCGGCGGCATGGAGAATACCAGCGCTACAACGCTCGGCGCCACCGCGGTGCAAGATGAGCGCAGCATGCTCGATTCCGACATCGCCGATCTTATTTCGCACGAGCTTGCGCATCAGTGGTGGGGCGATTTACTCACCTGCCGCGATTGGGCGCACCTGTGGTTGAACGAAGGGTTCGCGAGCTATTTCGAGTCGATCTGGCTCGAACACGCCGCCGGCCGCGATTCGTACATTCTGGACATGTTGCAAAAGCTCTCCGGCGCGACCGGCGGCGGAAAAGCGTTGCCGATCGTCGATCGCTATTACAAGCATGCCGATGACCAGTTTGACTCACGCGCATACCCCAAGGGCGCATGGGTGCTGCACATGCTGCGCGACCGGTTGGGCGACGACCTGTTTTGGAAAACGCTGCGCGAGTACGGTACGACGTACGCGATGAACACGGTCGAAACCGGCGATCTACGACGTGTCGCCGAACGAGTCAGCGGCGCATCGCTCGAACGATTCTTTCACGATTGGACCGAGCGCCCGGGACACCCGCTGGTCGAAGTGTCCTATCGCTGGAAGCCCGACGCGAACGCCGCGGAATTCACGCTGAAGCAAACCGCGCAACTCGCCGATTCGTTCAAAAAAGACGGTAAGATCGACCCCGCGTCGCCCGAAGCGCGGCCCTTTCATTTTCCGCTGAAGATCGCGTGTTTCGGTGACGGCGACTCGCCGATCATTGCGCAGCGCGACATCAGTACGGCCGACTTGACGTTCGAAATTCCTCTTGCCGCCGCGCCGAAGTTCATCAGTGTTGATCCGGATTTCGCCGTCTTGATGGATCTGAAGGAAACCAAGCCGCGCGAATTGTGGATCGCACAGCTTCATCATGATCCGCACATCATCGGCCGCGTGCGCGCTGCCCGCGCGCTCGGCGCTGAGGATGACGCCGTCGCCCGCGCAGCGCTCGTCGCAGCGCTAACGGCAGACAAGTGTGCCGGCGCGCGCGTGGAAATCGCCAAAGCGCTCGGAGCGATCGGCGGCGACACCGCGATTGACGCACTCGTCGCCGGCGCGAGCGACCCGGATCACAAGGTTCGCCGCGAGTGCGTTTCGCAACTCGGTAACTTTCCACGAAGCGCAGCCGCCGAAACCACGCTGCGAAAAATCGTGGAGATCGGCGATCGCAGCTATCGCGTGGAAACCGCTGCGATTCGCGCGTTCGGGCGCGTCAGCCCCGACCACGCCGTCGATACGCTTGAACTCGCGCTGCAGCGCCCTTCGCTGAATGAAACGATCCGCTCAGCCGCGCTCGACGCCCTCGCTGATACCCAATCGCCTCACGCGCTCACGCTCATCATGCCTTATTGCGAGCGCGGCCGACCGCTGAATCTCCGCCGCGATGCTTTCCAGGCGCTCCGCGAACTGCTGGATAGCGGCGTGCTCCAGGCGCAAGACAAGACGCGGATCGCCGAAACCGCCAAATCGCATATCAACGCCACCGAGCCGCGCTTGAGGGCCGCCGCGATTCGTTGCCTGCAAGCGACCGGCGAAGCGGCCAAGCCATACCTGCGCGATCTGGATCGTATTGCAAAGGCGGATGACGCAAAGAACGTGCGCACAGCCGCCCGTGACGCAGCGGCCGCGATCCGAAAGGCCGATCCGCTCGGCAAGCAGATTGACGATCTTCGCAAGCAGGTCGATCAGTTGAAAGAACAGGTGAAAAATGCGTCAAAGTCGGCGCACCATCCTGACGCTGACGAAACGCCGGATGAGGGCGACGACGACGACGGATAAGCGTCAGCGGCGCACTTCGCCGCTCACTTGATCCGCTTCGACCGTATTGCGGTTCAGGTCGATGATAAAACGCGGGCCGACTGCCGGCGCGTCAAACCGGCGTAATTCCGCATTCTCATAATAGACGCGCGCGTCGGCGATGGCCGTGCCGAATACTCGCAGAATGCCGCGCTCACGATCAAATTCCATGCGATCGGCGTGAACCGTGCGAACCCCCGCTCCCTCTCGATCCACGAGATACGTGTTGCCGCTTGTGATCAGCGCGTTCAACCGCATGCCGCTCGCGAGCGCGCCCCCGCTTCGTCCGGGCGATTCGCTCTCGCCGCGCGACTGAAACGCGACCTCCATGCGATCACATTCGAGATATGTATTGCGACTCTTCAGCTTGGCAAGCAGCTCCTTGTCTTTTTGCAATTGGGGCAGCATTTCCTCGAGCGCCACCATCTCGCGCCCCGCGCGGTGAACGAAAATCACCGCTCGCTCGAAAAGCACATTGTCCGTTCGAATCGCCCCGTCCTGACCGATGCGATAGGTCATGCCGCCTTCGCATTGCATGGCGCTCTGGCTCGGACCGCGCGTCACCAGCGCCGAAGGCAGTCCCGCGCGCGTCTGCTCTTCTTCGAGCCCGCGCATGCGGCGATCGGTGATCAGCAGCGTCGTTTTCCCGGCCGTGCGAATCACGCGCCCGGGAATATCGACATCCAGCGACGGCGCGGTAATGCTCGAATGCACGAGCGGCAGCGGCTCGCCGATCGCCCTCGCTTCGCTCTCTACAACCGCGTTGGTCGCCACCAGCCGGATCGGCTCCTTGTGGCGCAAAGCGACCGTGTCCGCATCGCTCGTTACCAGATCGCGCGACATCCCCGCCTCCGCCGGCCGCAGCCAGGGCGCCGCCTCGCGTAAAACGCTGGTGAGCGTGGGGGATTGTGCTCGCTGCGTGGCTGGCGCTGCGCTCTCCGGAGCGTCTTCCAGATGCAGCGCCATTTCATCCGCGCGCAGCGTTTCCTCACCGCTTCGCGCCTCGACATCGCCGGTGAAATACACGCGGTTGGCGCGACCGTCGATATGAAGCATGCGATCGCTGGTCACAATGACCGGCGCGGCGTTCGATCGCCTTTGACCTCCAAGCCCCGTCTGACTGATGAACCGCAACACCGACCGCCCGGGAACCCGCAGCGTCTGCGCGGCTCGATCCACCGCGATCTCAGCCCCGCGCACCGAAAACCCGCCGGAGCGAATTCGGCCCAGACCATCCTCCGACGCCGTTACGTTGGCCGTGATCAACTGCCCCCGTTCGTCGAAGCGCGCTTCGATCCGCCGCCCGCTCGCGTCAACCTGATTTCCCGGATCACGCAGCGCTGCGTCGCCGTCAATGTCAACCGACTGCACGACGAGCTGTGACCTGCCCGCCGCGGCAGCCGCCTCTGCGCTCTCCGCCAATCGCGCATCCACGCGCCGGCCGCGGATTTCCGTGTCGCCTTGCGCAATGAGAACATCACCTGTGGCTGCGATCACTTGCGGATACGCCTCTTCGTTCCTGCCAGGCGCAAACCGGATGTCCAGCATTTGGCAGCGCATTCGCTCACCCGGCCGCGTCAAGTTCGCTCCTTCGCGCGCGATCGCGCGCGTGATGAGGTTCCCCATCGATTCCCCAGCGGCGCCTTCGCGAAACTCGCTGTTCAATCGCCCGCAGCGCAGCGATTGGCCGCGCATTTCGATCGCGACGTCGCCGACGAATTCAGCGCTGCGCAGCCGGCCGAATTCGAATGCGTCGCGCGCTTCGCCGTCTCGCGGGGTTTCATTCGTTGCCGCTCCGATGTGCAACTCAGCCCATTGCGAGCAACTCATCCGCACGGGTTGCTCGGATTGTCCCTCGCGCCGGCTTTCCAACCGAACGTCGCCGACTAATTTTACGATTGATCGCCCCCGATCGATGTAAACGCTCGACGCGCTAGCGCGGAGCGCCTCCCCCATCGACATATGAACCAGCTCATCCGACGCCGGATAGAGCCAGATTTGCGAAGTATCATCGTAATACTCCAGCCGGCCGCAGCGCACTGTCGCATCCGCGCGGGTCAGCAGCACTTCCGGCCCAAATGCCTCGATTCGCCGTCTTTGCTTACCGTTCGCCGCGCCGGCCGCCGGCCCCAGCGACAACCGCCCCGCCCATTTTACGATCAGCCGCTCGCGCGGCGGCGCAGGCGCGCTCGCAGTTGTTTCCGGCGCGGCGCCGGATGATCGCGGCGTGAATCCGCCGGAGGCTTCAGCGCCAATATCAAACGTCAGTCGCAGTTGCGACGCGCTCAACGACCCCACTCTTTCATCGCCGCTCCACTGCTCCGCGCGCACGTCCTCGGCCAGCACACACTCGTACGACGTCGTCCGCGCCTTCCGCGACCGACGACCGGTTGCGACGCCATCGTTCGCCGGCCGGCTGGCGCGCAGCCCAACCGGCGCGGTGTCCGCGCGCGCCGCCGAGCCCATCACGCTTCCGAAAATCCCGCTTCCGCCCCACAGCACCAGCTCATCCCCCTCCGTCAGCGTGAGCGACTCAACGCGGTTGTCCGCCTGGTTCCACGACAACGATAACCCGCGCCCGCGAATCTCGAAGTCCCGCGAAACAACCTCCAGCGCGCCGTCCGTTTTCATCTCACCCAGGTCGAGATCGAAATCAAGCGCCTCCATCGAAATCGTGATCGCATCATCCGGCCGATCCTGTATCGGCGAGCGATCCGGCGTCGTCGAACGATCGATGATGAACTTTACGTTGCCGCGCATCCAGCCGAGCTTCGGCTTCATGTTCTTTTTTTGGACGCGGTCCACGGTTAATTGCGCTTCTTTGGCCGAAATCACCGCCAACATGCCGCTCGGAAGCAATAGCGTCAACTCCGGATCGTTGACGAATATCTCGCTCTTGGCATTCGGAACCGGCGACCAGCCGCTGCATCGCATTTGATCCGTCGGCCGTCCCGTGCTGGGGTCGTATACGCGGAAAATGATCTCCCCACCCGGCGGCACCTGCATGTTTGCGACGGTGAGCGTCTCGCCCTGCGGCATATCGCGCGCTTCGGGAATCGGGTCGATCAATCGCTCGTCATTCGCAGGCTCGTTTGCGATCGGATCGCGCACCAC
Organism: Phycisphaerales bacterium; assembly: GCA_016795025.1. Classification (GTDB taxonomy): domain Bacteria; phylum Planctomycetota; class Phycisphaerae; order UBA1845; family Fen-1342; genus JAEUIR01. Next base: position 15,722 of record JAEUIR010000057.1, on the reverse strand, counting down.
GCGCGTGTAGACAAAGAACAGCGCCAACACGACCGCGATCGACGAAATCAGCAATACAACTTGTCGAGCCATTCAATTCCTTCTACCCCCTCTCTTCCCAGGAAGGGGCTTGAAGAGTTCCGCCTAACCAAATCGTTCAACCGCCTCGCGCCATCGCCCATCCGCTCCCAGCAGATGCTCAATCGCCTCTCGCACCGCGCCTTCGCCGCCGCGCAGCGTCGTCACATAGCGCGCCACCGCTTTGATTTCTTCAACCGCATTCGCCACCGCGATCGGATAGCCAACGGCCTTCATCACGCCCATATCCGGCCAGTCATCGCCGATCATGGCCGTTTCCTCGAACGAAATCGCTAATCCCGCCAGCATTCGCCGCAGATCAGACAGCTTGTCGCCGCTACCCTGCACGATATGCTCGATGCTCAATTCGCGCGCCCGCGCCGCCACGCAGTTTGACTGCTTGCCGGTCAGAATCATCACGACTCCGCCGACGCGCTGGAAACAGCGAATCGCAAAACCGTCATGAACATGAAACGCGCGCAGCGGCCGGCCGTCGTCGTCGATCCACAATCGACCGTCGGTCATCACACCGTCAACATCCAGGCACAGGCAACGAATTCGCATCATCGCAATACTTGTATGATACGCCGAATTGGTGCGGTGTCGCGCCTCCGACCGCGAGAACATGAACTTCGCATGACCAAAACAGACACAAGCTCGCCGCGCTTCGATCTGGGCGGCGTAAGCATTTCAATCGTCAGCGGCGGCCGCCTGAAACTCGATGGCGGCGCGATGTTCGGAATCATCCCCAAACCGCTCTGGTCGCGGCGCATCGGAGTCGACGATCAGAACCGCATACAACTCGCCTGCAATTGCGTACTGATCGAATGGGACGGCCCCGGTGCGCGAAAAACGCTCATCGAAACCGGCCACGGCGCGAAATTCGCGCAAAAAGAGCAGGAGATTTTCGCGATTGACTCGGCAAACTGGCTGCTGCCGTCGCTCGTGGCGCGCGGAATCGACGCGGCGCAGATTGACGATGTCATTCTAAGCCACCTGCACTTCGATCACGCCGGCGGATTGACGCACTACATCGGCGATGAACTGACCCGTACGTTTCCGAAAGCGGCCGTTCACGCTCAGCGCCGCGAGTTCGACGACGCCCGGCGAAATTTCGGAATCATGAAAATCACGTATCGCGAAGAAAATTACACGCCCATCGACAACGCCGACGCCTGGAGACTGCACGACGGCGAAGGCGAGTTGGTTCCCGGCGTCAGCGCCGCGCGCACCGCGGGCCACACGCACGGCCATCAGTCGCTGATCATTCGCGGCCGCGACCGCGCCGCCGTCTTTCTGGGCGATGTGATGCCGACGCGACACCACCTGGGCGCGCCGTACAACATGGGATACGACCTGCTGCCGATCGACAACCGCGACTCAAAATCCCGCATGTTGCGCCAAGCGGCCGAGCAGGATGCGCTCATCATCATCGACCATGAGCCGGATCATCCCGTGTGCCGTGTCGCACGCGACGGAGACTGGTACTCGCTGCAACCCGCGGAATAGGGTAGTGGATCCGCTCGGAGAGCATCGGTGCCGCGCCGGTGCGAAATGGCCAAAGCACACCGCCTGGAAGGCGATGCTCTCCTGCCTCAAATCCAAACTGACCCACTAACCGGAATAGCGCCGGCCCGCCCGACGCAGGTATCCGGCCCGGCAATGGATCGCTTTTTTCGCGAGTTAATCGCTCGTACACTTCGCTCACATCCTGAGGAGTCCGGTATGCGCTGTGCCACGCTGAAGACAGTTCTGTTGACAATCTGCTGCGTTGCGAACGCACAAAATCCGCCGCTGTCGAATGACGAGCTCATCAAGAGCGCGGTCGCGCAGCTCGTCGCCATGCAGGAGGAGGACGGTGCATGGCCGTACGAGGGCGTTTATCGCGTCGGCGGCCAGATTCCGATCGGCTATCGTGTCGGCGGAACCGCCATCGTTGGTCAGTCGCTTCTGTATGCCGCGCCTACCGACGACCAAGCGGCGAACCGCGCCTTGCAGCGCGGCGTGGAGTTCATCCTCTCGCAGCTCGACGATCCGCTCCTGAAACCGAGCACGAAAGACGCGTACGACGTTCGCGTTTGGGGCCACTGCTATGTGCTTGAATTTTTCTGCCGTCTGCGCGCGGCCGACCGCTGTGGCACACATCGCCAGCAGATCGAAGCGTGGATTCCGCGACTCGTCGAGGCCCTGATCACACAGGAGTTGAAAGAGGGCGGCTGGAACTATGCAAGCCGAAAACAGCACGCATCATTCGTCACCGCACCGGTCGTCCAATCGCTATTGATCGCCCGAGCGCAGGGCGAAAAAGTCCCCGACGATGTGTTCGATCGAGCCCGCAAGACGCTTAACGCCGCGCGGTATGACGACGGCGCGTTTCTCTACTCAGGCGTGCGGCCAGGCCGCCACCCCGCCACTCAATCGGCCGATGCCAAAGCGCGCGATGCAGCGAAAGACATCGCCGCCGCGTCGCAGCCGAGCGGCGCGGATAAGCCCGCTGCGCCCACGACCGCACCCGTCACCACGCGCCCCGCGAGACGCACGGAACTGCCCGGCTCGATCGCTCGATCCGCAGTCGCCGAATCAACGCTCATGATGCTCGGCGCGCAATCGCAACCGCAGATTCGTGGCGCGATCGACGCGTTTCACACGCACTGGAACGAGCTCGAAAAACGCCGCCGGAAAACCGGAACGCATGAAGGGCCTTACGGAATCGCACCTTACTATTTCTATTACGGCCATCGTTACGCGGCGCAGGCGATTCAAATGCTGCCCGAAACCGAACGCGCTGCTGAAGCGGCCCGGCTGCGCGAGGTAATCCTGCGAACGCGCGACGAGGACGGAACCTGGAACGACCGCGTATTTCCCCGCTCACGCAACTTCGGGTCGGCCATGTGCGTAATGGCGCTGCTCGGCGATCGCGTTCCTCTGCCGCCGAACCTCGACGGGGTGCGAAATCGTTGACCCGTCGCCCGGACGGTTAGCCGATCAACAACCCGACAAACGGATCGATGTCGAAGTTGTCCACTGAGCAATCCACGTTTACGTCGGCGCGCTCGATGTCACAACCAGGATGATCAACGGCATAATCCGCCGGATCGACCAGCGCCTGCACAAACGCATCGATGTCCAAATTGTTCACCGTACCGTCGCAATCGAGATCACCGAGATACAACGCGCCAAGCCGCCCATCGCACGCGCGGACGTTTTGGCCGTATACGCCGCGCGCATCGACTCGAGCATCGCCCCATGCCAGCATCGCCTCCCCGGTCTGCGCGCTCACGCACGCATCGAGCCGCGCTTTGCCGCTCAGCACGCTGCACACGTCGATTACGCTTGGCGACCATCGCATCGCGCCGGCGGCGCCCGCGCTGAATCCCACAACTTTTGCGCTGCCGGATCGATCGAAATAGAAAACCATCGCGCCGCCCGCGCTTGACAGCGCGCGCACGAATGCGTTCTGGTTAGTCGATAGCGCGACGAACTCCCGCCCCGCGTCCGCCCATTGCCGGACGCCGCCGACCAGCCGCTGGCCATAAACGCCCCACTGCGATTGCCCCGAGTTCGCCTCGGTCCAGAACACAAAACACTCGTCCGTCAGCGGGTCGTACGCGAACGACGGCGATAACGAGAGCCGGCCGCTGACTTGCAGCGAGCACGCCACGCCGGTGTGCGCGTGAAGCTCTACGCCCGCTGCGTCGATGTGTTGGTACAAACTGCGCCGCGTTCCGCCGCTTTCGTACCAGACGTACACCGCTCCGCCCGCGCCGTCGGAAACAAACGTCGGAAAATAGCCGTTTTGAATCGTCGATGTCCCGTCAAACAGCGCGACAATGCCCGGCCAGAGCGGCGCTCCGGCGGAATCGTACTTCCGCGTGCTGAGATGCCGATTGCTCGTGACGCAGTTGGATCCGGTGCAGCGCATCCATAATGCGATCACACTGCCGTTGTCCGATGGTTGCAGATCGCTGAGCAAAATCGACCGGCTCGTCGGGTTTGGCGGATCGCTGATGATCACGCCGCCGGGAGTCCATTGCGGTGCGCCGTTCATATCCAGTTTCTGCAGGGCGATCGTGGATGGCGACGATGCCGTCGTCCAGCCGATCACGTACTCGCCCGTGTCCAGCGCCGCCGCGCGCGGTGAATTTCCGTTCGCGGTCGCTGAGACGATGACCCCGCCCGCTCCCCAAACCAGCGTTCCATCGGGGGCGACTCTGCTCGCGCCGATCTGCGACGAACCGACGCGGTCGTCGCGATAAGCCAAAATCGCGTAATCGTCAGCATCAACCGCCAGGCCATAATCTTGCGTCGAAGTATGCGAAAGATCGGCGATGAGAATGCCGCCGGCCGCCCACTCAGGCACGCCGTTCTTGTCCAGCCGCTGCAACCAAACGTCGTAGCCGCTGGTTTGATTGGAATACCAACTGACATAGCAGCCGCCGTCAGACGTCGGCCTGATCTTCGCCTGATTCTGCTCATTCGCTGCTTCGCCGATCGTCAGATTCGTGCCGGCGTCACCGGGCCATTGCGCCGCGGCGCTTTCGGCGAATCCTGCGAAAACGGCCGCAGCAGCCACACCGCGCATACTGCGCGACATGATCTTCTCATTCGTTCGCATCTGTCCCAATCTCCTTGGCCCCGCTGATAAACCTCAGCATACACAAAGGGGCGCCCGAATCGAGCGCCCCTTGATTGAATTCCGCCTTTTAGATCCGTTTCTTCTCACGCATAGCTGTGCAGCCCAACGATGAAGAAATTCACCACGCACCAGTTAAACGCCATCATCAGGCAGCCCGCCACCGATAGCCACGCCGTCCATAAGCCGCGCTGCTTCACCACGAATCGCACATGAATCAGGATCGCATAAATGATCCATGTATTCATGGCGAAGACTTCTTTCGGATCCCAACCCCACGGCCGGCCCCAGGAATAATCGGCCCAAACCGCGCCGAGAATCGTCCCTACGAACAGCAGCACGAACACGAGATTCAGAATGATCAGGTGGCACCAGTCGAAAGCATTCAACCAGTCCGGCAGCTTGTTCGAACGCTCGTCGCCGGGCATGCCGCCCGCCAGAATCGGTCGCTCGAAAAGCTCGATTGCCGCGGATGATCCCGCGACCGCAAGAGCGCCGCCGCCCGCGCCGGCCAGCTTCGCCACCGGCTGCATTTCGAAGCGGCCGCCGCGGGGACGCCCAGCGCCGCCGCCGGAATAGGCCAGCTCCGCCGCCGGTCGTACCAGGTTATTACGCCCGAGGAAAAAGCCCGCCGCCGCCAGCGCTGACCATCCGAGCCCGCCACCAATCATCGTGTACTGCATGCCCTGTACGAATCCATGATTCCCGACCATCAGCGTCGCCGCAACGGAAATCGGGATCGCCAACACCACATGCGCGAAACCATGCACGCGCATTGAAATCAACACCGGAATGAGCGAGCACAGCATGATCGTCGCGCCGGCGGCCACATAGCCCGCCAGTCCGTGCTTCACAAACCCGGAGTACGTCACCTCTTTGAGCGACGCCTCGAACATGGCTTGCTCGGCCACCATCACAACCAATCCCGCCGCCGCGACGATCAGGCCCGCCAACGCGGACAGGCCCGGCGCGGTGTGTTGGTAATACCCGAATAGATACACCACCGCGATCACGCCGCCGATGAAAATGAGCGCATACGACGCGATGATCATCGTCGTGTGAATGCGCAGCATCACGTCATCCAGAATCGCGCGAATCGTTGAGATGTCGCCGCTGCCCGGCAATACGTGTTGCGCGATCATCAGCGCCGCGAAACCGGCGACATTCGCCGCGAATGCGAACACGCGCCGTTTGTAAATCCATTCCAGCACAAACGCCGCCACGATGCCCATCCAGGCCGCGCCGACGATCGCTTCGAACATGTTTGCCACGGGAATACGGCCAATGATGTACCAGCGCAGCGCGATGCCAACGAGATGCAGGAGAATGGCGATCAGCAACAGGCCCATCGAAATGTAGCGCGGCGTTTTCCACGGCGTAACCAGCGCCCAAACGCCGATGATCGCGCCCAATAAGTACACCACCCAGGCGAACGTAAATTTCCAGGTCTGGTAGTAAATCGCCTCCGCTTGGCGCTGAATCTTCGACGGATAGACCCCTGCCGGGGCCAGCGCCGGCAGCGCCGTCTCGAGCTGGCGCAGCGCGGCGTTCACACCGGTCGCGTCGCGCTTTTTCCAGGCTGCGCTCAGCTTCGCCCAGGGAATCATCACCGACATTGCCTGCGCTGGAGACATGCCCGAAATAACGCCCACCCGTCCCAGCCGCTCTTCCAGATCACGCGGCGAGACACCCGCCGCCTGCCAGACCTCCGGACCGAGGCTTCCGAGCGTTTCCAGCGGCGTATGCCACGGCGCAATCGCATCGCCCGATGGATCCGGCACGATGTTGAAAATCCGTTCGAGAAAATTCGCCACCGTTTCAGCATTTCGGATTCGCCCCATCGCCGGCCCCATCTCCGGACGGGGGCCAAGCTCGCGCAACCGCAATTGCACGCTCTGATCGGCAAGCTCGCGCGGCGTCATCATTCCGGTCGTGAGGATTCGAATCCGCTGTGGAGCATCCACAGGCAGGTGCGCCACAAGCTGCATGCGCAGTCCGGCTTCCTTCACTTTGACCAGCGGCGCGTCGAGGTATGCTTCCCGATTGAACAACCACTCAAACATTGAACCCAGCGGCGTAAGCTCCGGCAGATGACTACTGCCGTGCATCGCACTGATCGATTCTCGCGAGAACGCCTCCAGCGGCTTGTAGCGCCCCAGGTGTTGCACCGCCAGCAGCGGTGTGTCACCCCAGATGACTTCTTTTTCCAACGCATGCGCGGCCTTGAACGAGGCTTGCACACGCTCATCCAGCTTGACTTCTTCCGCCCGCGCCTCAAACGCTGCCGGAATCATCGCGCAAGCCACGCCAATCACATACGCCGCGCATCGATTCATCCGCGATCGGGTCATCATCGCGACACCTCCGCCAATTCCTCTGCCGCCACCGGCTCCATCACTTCGTTGCGTTCTGCGACTCGCGCCATCGCCGCGGCCGCCTTGCGCCGCCGAATGATCGGCTTTACATAAAACGCGTACAGGCTGCCCAACGCGATCATCGTGCAACCCAGCGTCATCGGCCAGACGCCGTAGCGATTCCCAACGCCCAGAATCGTCCATTCCCAATACGGTTCATTCGATGGCGCGCCGCTCTGGAAAAATGTCCAGCCGCCCATGGAGTACGTGTGGTTCGTGAATACCAGCGCCTCATTGGGCGCTTCCGCGCCGTCCGATTTCGCTCGCAACACGCTCTTCCACGCATTCGGATCGCCGCGGCCGGGCAATTGCTCGACTTCCAGGCGATAAAGCGCGAGCGCACCATTCAGCGGCCGACGCATGCGCGAATACATGATCTCGTATTCTTTGCCGTCCGGACCGCTCACTTCAACCGGACGCGCGTCCACATGCGGAAATTGGCTGTATGGACACCACACCGTCCGCGACCAGTTCGCGTGTTCACCGCGGCCGCGAAGATCAAGCCTCACCATCGACGCGTTTCGCATCACGCCGGGCCGGCGCAATTCGACCGGAGTAACGACCGGGGCCTGCTCTTTTCTGGCGCTCAGGTGCAGCCCGTTGATGCGAAAATCGACCGGAAACCCGAAAATTCGCACAATATTTGAGTCGCCGACGCGCAGCGGCGCACGCGTCACCTTGCCTTCCTGATCGAAAAAGCCAAGCTCCAGCTTTCCGTCGTCGCTCGCAACCAGCGATATCCAGCCCTCCGGAGAGCCGCGATAGCGAAGCACCAGATTCGGGTCATACGGTCCTTCGCGATGTCGCACGCCTTGCTCGTCGATATCCTGCGACAATGCCGGGAATCGCTGCAACACTGTCCGCGTATAGCTCTTTTCGCCATTCGACACCGCCACCGCCGCCGCCGGCGTCACGGCGTTTTCGTAACCGGGCGACATCAACGGCCAGGATGGCGAGATGGTCTGAATTGTCAGAACGTACGGCGTTCCTTCGACGGTGATCCTGTCGCCTTCCTTGATCGCGACTGTGCGCTTCACCGGCGGATCGACGACTTCGATCTCCAGTTCATGCGCACCGGCCCGCGCTTTCAGCAACGCTTCGCGCTCCGCGTCGTTCGCCACCCAATGAAATTCAATCGGGGCTGCTGTCAGCATGATCGAATCGCGCGGGTCGCGAGCGAAAAGCACCTGACGCGCTACGCGCTCATCCACCTTGATATCGAATTCGACAGCCTGATTCGGCGGATCTCCCGGCGTGGGCGTCGCGACCATTCGCGTTTCGGCCACGTATGGCAGGTAGCCGCTGACGGTCGCGTCGAACGGAACGCTGTCCGGCAGGGAAATCGCGATCGGCATTCGCCAATGCTCAAACCAGCCGGTTGGAATGTTCAATCCGTAGAAATTGACCGCCGGCTCCGTGCGGTGAGATTTGACGGCCTGGCCGTTGGTGTAACGAATCTCCGCGCCGCCCGGCGTGAATCGCTCGCGATGCAACGGAAGACCGCGAATCGCCGTGAACGATCGCGCGGCCGTGCTTTGACCGGCCTCGCGAAGATACAGCCCTGGCACGTCTGTGTCATAAAACGTGTTGACCGGCTGCGAAACGCGCAATTGCAGCGAAAGCTGCTCGCTCAGCGAGACCGCCGGCGATTGCTCGTTCAACGCGAATTCCCCCGATTTGGCCCCCATGTCAACGCGCACTTTTGCCTGCGTCACCGGGCGCATCGCGTCGCCGTTCGTTTCAATCACCTCGATCTTGAGCGCTCCACCGAGCATCGGAGCGCTCGTGCTGAATACCTGCCCCTTTTCCGCGAGGATCGATGGCATTCGGGCTGAGCCCGCGTTTCGCGCTACAAGCTCGATCCGCGGCGCTTCGATAAACGTATCGCCTTCGATCTTGCCGCCGAAATACCAGAAGCTGCCCACGGTCAGGATCAGCAATCCGGAGTGAACGATCAGCACCCCCAGGTTCGTGACATTCCAGCGAATCCGCCGCCACGTGGTCACAGACAACGTGATTGCGAACAATGCGATCAGCAGTCCGAACACCCAATGCGAGAATAGCTGCATCTCGGTCATCTCGACCGCGCCGCGAACCTGCGGCAGCGCCGATCCGACGGATGCATAGATCAGGATTAGCGTCAAAAGCACAACGCCGAAGCGAACGCTCGAAAACAACGGTATGAGCGGATTTGGCGTGCGCGCTGTGTCGGATGCTTCGTCATTCGTGTTCATATGTGGTTCCAAGGATGGCCCAATGCGCAAGTCGAATCAAGCAAGCGCCGTGCCATTCTCAATATGCGCGCCATTCGCGTGTGTGGTTCGCATTCCTGTGCATTTCCAACGCCACGATCGCCGCTAGAATTCGACCTCAATTTCACGATGCGCAATTTTACGCACCCAGCGGCAACGTGTGCGCGTTATTCCACACTCGTTTCCATTTCCGCGCCCGGCTCAACAAACCTGGAACGGCGGCGATAACCGGAAGCCGCCAGGCCGCGTTTGGAGGGCGCGGTTAGAAACTCCGCCAATCGCAGACCGGCCGGAGTTTTAAGCATACGCACAACTTCTTCGCGGGCCTGATTCGGAGGGATGTTCTCGCGATAGAGCATGCGATACGCGGCGCGAATCTCGATGCGCTCCGCGCTGGTCAGCCCGGCTCGCCGCAGACCGATCGTATTCACGCCCATCACCCCTGCATTCGTGAACGTCATGAAAGAGGGGACATCACGCCGCACAAATGTGCCGCCGCTGATCATGCACAACTCGCCGAGGCGCGCAAACTGGTGCACCGCGCTGGCGCCGCTGATGAATGACCGGCTTCCCAAATGCACATGCCCGGCCAGCAACGCGCAATTCGCCATCTTCACCTCATCGCCAACGACGCAGTTGTGTGCGATGTGCGCATTCGCCATGATGTAGCAGCGTTTGCCGACAACCGTTCGGGTTCCCGCGCCGGTGCCGCGATGCACTTGGGCGCCTTCTCGAAAAACGGTGCCGTCGCCGATCTCGGTCGTGCTTGGCGCGCCGTCCCAGCCGAGATCCTGCGGATGATGGCCGATGACCGCATGTGGATGAATCGCGCAGTCCGCGCCCATCCGTGTGCCAGTGGCAATGTAACAACCGGCATACAGGCGCGTGCCCCGTCCAATCGTGACGTCATCCTCGATGATAACATACGGCCCGACATCGACAGTTGGGTCGAGCTCCACGCGTTTTCCGATGATAGCGGTCGAATGAATCGCCAAGTGAATCCTTAATCCCGCGCGGCGCGCGGAGCTCGTCCTCAATTGGCTGCCGTGCCGGCAACCACGCGCCCACGATACACCGTCCAGTGCGGCGTCGGCCGCACGCGCACGAGCTCGATCACATCTTCCGCATCAAACACCGCCAGATTCGCAGGCGCGTCGTCCACGATCGCATGGCGCGCCAATCCGATCACTCGCCCGGCCATCCCGCTGACCATATCGAATGCCTGACGAATTGCGCCGGACGTGTTCATGTGATCCGCATGCACTAATAAAAACGCCTGATCGAGCATCTTTCCGTTGCCAAGCGGATAAAACGGATCGGCGATGCAATCCTGCCCGGCCGCAACGGGCACGCCCCGCGCCAGCAATTCACTCACGCGAGTCAGGCCGCGCCGCTTGGGATAGCGATCGAACCGCCCTTGGAGATGTAAATTAACGCCGGGATTCGTCACAACGGCGATCTGGGCGGCCGCGATCAAGTCGATCACCCGCGATGCGTGCGCATCAGGATAGCTTCCAAGCGCGCACACATGTGACGCGGTGACGCGATTTTGCCAGCCGCGCTCCATGGTCATCGACGCCAGATACTCCGCATAAACGCTGTGCGGGTCGTCAGTCTCATCGATGTGGACGTCGATATCCGCATCAAACTCAGCCGCGAGGTCAAATACCATCTCCAGATGCCGCAGTCCGTCGCGCTGCGTGGACTCGATGTGCGGAATCCCGCCGACGAGATTCACGCCGTCCCGCATGGCGCGACGCAAATGATCGACCGCGCCCGGATCGCGCATCAGCCCATCCTGCGGAAACGCGACCAGTTCGATGAAGCACAGATCTTTCGCCTGTTGCCGCGCGGCGAGCACACCTTCGCACAATCGATAGTCCGCCATCGAACCAACATCGACATGACTGCGGATGTAGCCCGTTCCGCCCGCGATCTCATCGCGCACGGCACGCAGCGCCCGCTCGCAGACATCCGGCGCGAGCATGTGCGATTTGGCCTCCTGCCACAGCTCGATCGCTTCCAGCAGCGTGCCGGAGTCATTCGGCGGAACCTGCGTAAGCGAATAGGCCAGATCAAGATGCACATGCGCGTCGACCAGCGACGGCACCACCAGCCCCCGCCTCGCGTCGAGCATGCCGGACGGACACGGCATCGCCGCGCGCCCGTTCTGCTTTTCGACCGATCCGATGCGATCACCGTCAAATCGAATCGTCCACAGTCCCGGCGCATCGCGAAGATTCGTCGGGTCCAGCAGAACAGCGTTCACAATTCCCGGTGGGTTCATTCCGCCGCGCGCCTCGTCGATGGAGCCGGGGCGAAATCGTCCACGATTGAGCGTTGCTCGGCGCGCAGCAGCAGTGATTTCATCTCACGCACCGCCTCGCGCATCCCTACGAACATCGCACGCGAGCAAATGCTGTGGCCAATGTTGAATTCGCAGAAACCCGCGATGGCCGCGACCGGCTCGACATTTCGATATGTTAGGCCGTGCCCCGCATGCACGACCAGCCCAGCGTCAATTCCATGATCCACGGCGTCGATCAGCCGCACTACCGCCGTCTCGATATCCTCCGGAGACCGCGCGTGCGCATACCCCCCCGTCCAGATTTCGACCGCGTCAAACCCGCAATCCGCACTGGCGCTGATCTGGTCCGCATCCGGCTCGATAAAGGCGCTGACCGCAATGCCCGCAGCCTTCAGGCGTTTCACAACCGGTGCGAGCTTCTTACGCAGCTTCGACACGTTGAGCCCACCCTCGGTCGTGACCTCTTCGCGCCGCTCCGGCACCAGTGTGCATTGGTCCGGCTTAAGCTCCATCGCGATTTTCACAATTTCCGGCGCGATCGCCATTTCCATATTCAGCTTCGTCGCCACGGTCGAGCGCAACACGGCCGCGTCACGATCCTGAATATGCCGACGATCCTCACGCAAGTGAAATGTGATATTGTCCGCGCCGCCCAGCTCCGCTTCGATCGCCGCCCAGACCGGGTCTGGTTCGTCCGCTCGCCGCGCCTGCCGCACCGTCGCTACGTGATCGATGTTCACTCCGAGCTTAATCATTCAATGCCGCTTTCAACTTCTGGCCGCGTCGCCCGCAAGCGCTCGCAGTTTCTGCTCGATCAACTCTCCCGCTATCTTCGGGTCGGCCTTGCCGCCCGACGCCTTCATGACCTGGCCGGCCAAAAAACCTCGCGCCGCGATGAGCTTCTTAGGGTTCGCCAACGCATCTTGTACGGCCTTCGCGTTCGCTGCAAATGCGGCATCCACCCACCCCGCGATCTGATCCGAATCGCGGGTTTGCAGCAGACCCAGTTCGGCGGCCAGCGACGACACGCTGAGTGGTTCGCCGGCCTTCACCGCGGCCGTATCAGATCGGCGAACCAATTCGCCGGCGATGGTCGCTGCCGCGGTCGCATTAATCCGCCCGCTCGAAGACATTTGCGCCAACTCCGCGAATACTCCGGCCGGCAATCGCAAACCGGCGATGCTGATTTGTCGAGCATTCGCCTGCATTTGCCAGAAGCTCAGAAACTGCCGCGCCAGCGTCGCGCGATCCACGCCGAGCGCGGCCGCCGCGTCCAGCAAGTCCGCCGTTGCGCGGTCATCCACCAGCGCCGGCGCGTCTTTAGCCGGAATTTGATACTCGCGAATGAACCGCGCGGTTCGCACACCGGACGGCTCCGGCATCGTCCCGACGATCTCCGCCACCCGCCGCGCATCCGGCGTCACCGGCGGCAAATCAGGATCGGGGAAATAGCGATAGTCATCGGCTTCCTCTTTCTCGCGCTGCGCAACCGTCACCATGCGCACGTCGTCCCACCCGCGATTCGACTTGTTCCCACGCGCGCCGGTCACGCCCCGCTCTTGCCATTCTTCGAGCTGCCGCCGAATCTCGAACTCGATTGCCCCATGCAGCGACCGAAACGAATTGAGGTTCTTGACTTCGACAATCGGCGTTTTTGCGAGTTGTTCGCCGTCTCGAATTTCGAGATTGATGTTCGGCTCAAACCGCATCTGCCCCTTCTGCATGTTCGCTTCGCCAATTCCCAGGTACGCGATCTCTCTCTGCAACGCGATGGCAAATTCGCGCGCATCCTCCGCGCAGTGGATATCAGGCTCCGTGACGATTTCCAGCAGCGGCGTTCCGGCGCGATTCAGATCAACCGCCGTGAATCCCGGGAAATCATGCACATTTTTGCCGGCGTCTTCTTCGAGATGCGCCCGACGAATACGTACGCGCCGCGTTTCGCCCTCACGGGAGAATTCAAACCAGCCGCGCTCCGCGATCGGCAGATCAAACTGCGAAATCTGGTAGTTCTTCGGCAAATCCGGGTAATAATAGCTTTTTCGATCCCATTTGGTGAGCCTCGCGATCGAGCAATTCAACGCCGCGCCCGCCCGAATCGCCAATTCGATCGCCTGTGCGTTCACCACCGGCAATGCTCCCGGCAATCCCAGGCAAACCGGACACGCGCGCGTGTTCGGCTCCGCGCCAAACTCCGCCGCGCACGCGCAAAACATCTTGGTGCGCGTCGCAAGCTGCACATGAATCTCAAGCCCGATGATGGGTTGGATTTCGAGGTTCGCGATACGCGGCATTCCCTTGAAAACTCTCCTCGCGTTCAATTATAAGGCTCCGCTGTCTTGTGACGATGATCGAGTTCGCGCCCCCTGCCATTTGCCGCCTGATGTGTTTCCGCTCTTCTGCCTTGATTGATTGACCATTTTTCGTGGAAACGACTCCCCGCCGACGCTAAACTGAGAATCGGCGAGGGTGGGCGTCTTTCTGCGCAGCGGCCGAATTTTCTCGGTCGCTCATGGAGGCTTACGCATGCTGGGTTCGAATCGTTTCGCCAATACCACCGCATCCACGCCAGGCCGCCGCTTTGCCGCGATCGGATTACTCGCCACCTTCTGCATCGCCGTTTCGGCGGACGTTGTCCGCTACGACGGCCACAAGGTCGTGCGGGCATTCTTGCAGGACGAACAGCAACTCGACTTCGTCAGAACAATTACGAACGACATCTGGTCGCACGCCGAGGGTGTCGGACCGCTCGAATTTCGCGTGGACCCGAGTCAGTTCTCCGTCCTGGCGTCGAGCGGCATTGAATACGAAGTGCTGATCGACGACGTTCAGACGCTCATCGACGCGGAACAATCGATCATCATCGCCGGAGGCGATCCATTCACCACGTACCTTCCGCTGGCGGATGTCGAAGCCTATTTGCAATCGCTCGTCAATCTCCGTCCCGATCTCGCGCAACCCATCGTCGTCGGTACGTCTCTCGAAGGCCGCCCGATGCGCGGCATTCGCATCACCGGCGCCGGCGCCGGAACCAAGCCCGGAATATTCTTCCACGGCGCGCAGCATTGCCGCGAATGGATCACCGTGCCCGCGACGCTCCACATAGCGGATCAACTGATTCGAAACTACGACACCGACCCCTATATTCGCCGGCTTGTGGATCGCAACGAGTGGTTTCTGTTGCCGGTGGTGAATGTCGATGGCTACGTATTTACCTGGACAACCGAGCGGCTCTGGCGCAAGAACCGCCGCGATAATGGCGATGGCACGTTCGGCGTCGATCTGAATCGCAATTGGGGATATCAATGGGGCAGCAACAACGGCTCCAGCGGGAATACGAATTCCGAGACCTATCGCGGGCCATCCGCGTTCTCCGAACCGGAAACACAAGCCCTCCGGGATTTCATCATCGCCCACAACAATCTCGTCGGCTATTGCGATACGCACAGCTACTCACAGCTCGTGCTCTGGCCGTGGGGCTATACCAGCGATGTCACCATCGACGAGCCTTTCTTTCAGTCGTTCGGCCAGACGATGGCGAATATCCTCGCTGAGCCGTTCGGCACGCAGTATGTTGCGGGACCGGTCAACACGACGATCTATCCGGTGTCTGGCGGGTCGGTTGACTGGCTGTACGGGGCGCGCGGCATCAAGGCCATCAGCACCGAATTGCGCGACACCGGCGAGTTCGGCTTTGTCTTGCCCGCCGATCAGATCACGCCACAGTGCATCGAAATGACCCCCGCGATGCTCTACTACGCCGACCGTGTGAGCGCGCCGCTGAATATCAGCCTCCCCAACGGCGTGCCGTCGTACATTTCGCCGAATTCGCCATTGTCGATCGATGTGCGAATCGACAACTTGCTCGGCATCGCCGATCCCAACACGGCGCTTCTGCATTTCCGCACCACCGCCAATGGCGCGTTCCAGTCCGTTGGCCTGGTCCATCTGACCGGACCGAATTATCGCGCTGATTTCCCGCCGCGAAATTGCGGCGCGCCGACCACGTTCTACATGACCGCCGCGGACACCAATGGCGCATTGACCTACTATCCGCC
>JAEUIR010000579.1 GCA_016795025.1 Phycisphaerales bacterium | reverse complement strand
CTTCTGCACCGCCTCTGCGCCGCACCTCACTAACAGGTCGTTGAAGTCCTTGTCGCTCGGATCGCGCTGAGGCCCGAAGTCGGGAATCGCCAGCCTGCCGCCGACGGCCCGCGCCGCCTCTACCGCGTGTGGATCGGGCAGGCCCGTCGTCTTGAGCAGATCGGCCAACAGCACCAGCTCTGCATCCGGGTAGCGGTCGCGCATCGCCTTCGCCACGGCCATCAGGTTGCCCGATGCGAGCGCCGCGATGCCGACATGCCCGGTCGCCTCGGATGCCGATAGCACGGTCGCCACGCCTTCACCGACCAGCAGCACATCGGCGTCGTCAGGCGGTCGCCGCGTTGCCCAATGGCCCCCGGCTTTGCTCCCGCGCCCGGCGAGCGCGGTCTTGCGGCCCTTGCCGTCTATCAGCTCCAGCGTAGATACCTTGTCGCCTTGCTTGACCGGCACCACCAGCACGCGGCCTTCCAGCGGCTCACCCGATGACTTCGGCGTGTAGCCCAGAATCGTCGCCGCAGCGCCCGCGTCGATCT
>JAEUIR010000578.1 GCA_016795025.1 Phycisphaerales bacterium | reverse complement strand
CAAGGTCGACCTGCGCTGGATGGACCTGCCCCACGAGACGGCGATGCACGAGCGCGTGCTCGAGTACGCCGGGCGCATGGCCGGCCGCTTCGAGAACGTCGTCGTGCTCGGCATCGGCGGCTCGGCCCTGGGCACGATCGCGCTGCACTCCGCGCTCAATTCGCCCTACCACAACTTCGAGGCGCGCGGCCCGATGCCGCGCCTGTTCGTGCTCGACAACATCGACCCCGACCTGGTGGGCGAGTTCCTCGACCAGTTCGATCCCGCTCAGACGCTGTTCAACGTGATCAGCAAGTCGGGCACGACTGCCGAGACCATGGCGCAGTTCCTGCTCTTCCGCGAGCGCCTGATCGAGCGCGTCTACGAGAAGTTCGGCCACGAAAACGCCGCGCTCGTCTGCGCCTTTTCCACCTACAAGCTCCGCAGCGCGGTGCGCGATGTCGGCAAAGCGCTCGGCCTGCCGCTCCCCGAGCTCGACAAGATCGCCAAGCTCAGCGAACCCCGCTCCGCCAAAGACCTTGCCGGCGAGCTCG
>JAEUIR010000577.1 GCA_016795025.1 Phycisphaerales bacterium | reverse complement strand
GAGATCGCCGAGGAAGACACCATCCTGCCGCTGGCCATGGGGCAGCAGACGTCGATCCGCTACGCGATCCGGCCGACCTACTGGGACGGCATCGACCTGGTGGGTGCGGCGCCGGTGCTGTTCGGCGCCGAGTTCGCGCTGCCGGCGCGGCAGACGCAGGAGCCGGGCTTCGAGTTCTGGCGCGTGCTGGACCTGGGCATCGACGATGTGCGTGGCGACTATGACGTCATCATCATCGACACCCCCCCTGCCCTGTCGTACACCACCATCAACGCGTTCATGGCGTCAGACGGCATCATCATGCCGCTGCCGCCCAACGCGCTGGACTTTGCGTCGGCGTCGCAGTTCTGGAACCTGTTCTCGGACCTGTCGAACGAGCTGATCGCCAAGCGCGGCCTGAGCAAGGAGTTCGACTTCATCCAGATCCTGCTGTCGCGGGTGGATTCGGCCGATGCGTCGACCAACATCGTGCGGCAGTGGATCGGCCAGGCCTATGCCGAGAAGGTGCTGCCGGTCGAGATCCCCAAGACCGC
>JAEUIR010000576.1 GCA_016795025.1 Phycisphaerales bacterium | reverse complement strand
GCACAAAACGCTGCTTCGAGTTCGGTTTTGCTCATTTCTCTTCTGCTGTAGCCCCTTTACTTGGAGTATTTGCCACATACTCACTCATCCGCAGCTTCTTTCCGATTACCATGAAAGTCGCGTCAGCGACTCACGAACCTCCCCTCCCCACTCGCGGGGGAGGGGTTGGGGGAGAGGGAAACGGTCATGACTTCCATGATCGGGGGTGCCTGGAAAAGTCATGACCGTTAGGCACTGCGCAGAAATGACTTGAAATGTTTCACTCCCGTTCAGGCTGCAGTTCAATGGCGTAGCGGGCGCCTTCCTCGTTCCAGAACATCTCGTCAGCCTGCCGGATCCGTTTCGCCGCGTTGAGCATGTGTATCCGCCCTGCCCGCCGCGCCGCTGCCGCGTCCCTGCTCTCAATCGCAGACAGAATGGCTTCATGCTCGGTACGTACCTGTTGCGCGAAGTTGGCGCGCCGGGCCTCGTTGGCACGGGTGATGCGGGTAACCTTGCGCAATAGCTGGTCGAGAAAGCCCAGTACTGCGACG
>JAEUIR010000575.1 GCA_016795025.1 Phycisphaerales bacterium | reverse complement strand
GTGGCGAGATCGGGGCCCACCGGCTTCTGCATCAGGGCCGCGCTGTTGGCCGGCAGCCGCTCGACCGTGCCGAGCAGCACCGCAGGCGGCAGCGCCAGGTCGAAGATCCCGTCGGTGCCGCAGGCGGCGATCGCCGCCTCGAGCGTCGGGTGCACCACCTCGACGCCGAAGTCATTGGCCAGGGCCTTGGCGGTATCGGCGTTGACGTCGAAAATGCCGGCCACCGGCAGGCCCATCTTGCGGTAGGCCGGCAGATGCCCGTCGCGCACGATGCCGCCGGCGCCGATGATGGTGATCGGCCGGGGCCGGCTCGGCATCGGCCAGACCTGTTGCAGGTTGGCAAGGTCGGCGGGAAGCGTCGTCGAGGTCATGAGGTCTCCATCACGCGCTCGCTTTCAGCGCCTCGGGCGAGGCATGGTTCGAGCGCGTCAATTATCACTGGCGATAGTTGATGTTGATATTTGATAGGAGCGCTGCTTAACTCTGTCAAGGATTGCCGGCATGCTCCGGCACCCCGCAGCGACCACCACGAGG
>JAEUIR010000574.1 GCA_016795025.1 Phycisphaerales bacterium | reverse complement strand
GGGCAAGAGGTAGCGCGATCGCAGCAGTCCGACAAGCTGGCCGCTGTTCATTTCAGCCACGAGCACGCGGCCGTAGCCGGCAAGCAGCCGACCGAGGTTGGCCGGGAACGGATTGAGGTGGCGCAGGTGGATATGGGCAACGTCGAGACCGCGTTCGCGCGACACGTATACCGCCCGGTTGATCGGACCGTAGGTGGAGCCCCAGCCGACGACCGCCAGTGCGCCGTGCTCATCCCCGAGTTCCGGTCGCTGGGGGGGGATGTCGCGGGCGATGCCCGCTATTTTGCTCGCGCGCTCGTCGACCATCCGCTGGTGATTGGCCGGATCATAGGAGATGTGCCCGAAGTCCGCACCCTTCTCGATGCCGCCGATGCGATGCTCCAGGCCCGCCTTGCCCGGGGGCGCCCACGGGCGAGCGCCGGTTTCGGGATCGCGGCGGTAAGGCAGGAAGTCGTCGCCGCCGCGACCGGCCTCGGCAAAACGGACGGGGAAAGAGGCCATTTCGGAGACATCGGGGATGTTCCACGGCTGGGC
>JAEUIR010000573.1 GCA_016795025.1 Phycisphaerales bacterium | reverse complement strand
TGAGTGTACAAGTAACCACTTGTCCGTTGGTTAGTGCAGAGGTTGTAAACGTCGGGCTATTCGTTCCGGCATTTACCCCATTCACTTTCCATTGATAAGAAGGCGTAGAACCTCCGTTCACAGCGGAAGCGGTGAAGGTTGTGGAAGCTCCGCTACAAATGGTTGTGGTGGCAGTGCTGATACTGATTGATGGAACCAATGTGGTATTTACCGTCATGGTGAGACTATTGGAATTGGCCGTGGTTGGCACGGCACAAGTGGCATTGGACGTGAGTGTACATGTAACCACTTGTCCGTTTGTTAGTGCAGAGGTTGTAAACGTCGGGCTATTCGTTCCCGCATTGACCCCATTCACTTTCCATTGATAGGATGGTGTAGAACCTCCGTTCACAGCAGTAGCGGTGAAGGTTGTGGAAGCTCCACTACAGATGGTGGTCGTGGCCGTTGAAATACTGATTGCAGGAACTACCGAATTAGATACTGTGATATACCCATTTTGTGTGGTGGTATGTGAACCTCCTGCATTGGTAGACA
>JAEUIR010000572.1 GCA_016795025.1 Phycisphaerales bacterium | reverse complement strand
TCTCAGACGACGACGAGGAGTTCGGCACCTGCGAGCCCGGCGGCATGACCGGCGGCTCGATGCGCGTCTGCCGCGACGGGGTGCTGCGCTGCCGCGGCGGGGCCCGGCTCGAGTGCGTGCGCCGTGCGGCCCCGCGGGCCTCTGAGACCTGCAACAACGGCATCGACGACGACGATGATGACGAGGGCTGGGACGACGAACCGCCCAGGGCTGGGTCGCCTGCCTCCGGCCCCGCTCGCGAGCAACTGATGGGCTCGCCGATGCTGCTGAGCAGTCTCGAGCAGGCGGCCGGGCCGGCGAATCCGCATGGGCACTTCCTGCTGGCCGCTCTCTTCCGCTGCGGCCGTCCGAGTCCGTACCTCTACGAGGAGTCGCTGAAGGGGCGCGTGCTGACCGCCATCGAGCGCGGCTGGGTTGAAGACTACCTGCGGCTCGAACCGCAGTACCGGAAGTACGAGGCCCACCTGAAGGCGGCGGCGCTGGGTGGCGTTCGAGCGGCGGCGCTGGAGTACGGCACGACGTTCGAGAGCCCGGAG
>JAEUIR010000571.1 GCA_016795025.1 Phycisphaerales bacterium | reverse complement strand
GCGCTGGCGGCCCTGGGCGCGGAGGTGATCATCACCGCCAATGCGCCGCCGTCGTCGCCGCAGAGCTTCCGCGCCGTTGCAGCGCGGCTCGCCGCGGAGCGGGGGTGGTTCTGCACCGACCAGTTCGCCAACCCGGCCAACCCGGCGATGCACCGCCGCACCACCGCCGACGAGCTGCTGCGCGCCCTCGGCGACGTCACGCTCGACGGCTTCGTGGCCGCGGTCGGCACCGGCGGCACGATCACCGGCGTCGGCGAGGTCCTGCGCGAGCGCCTCGCGCGCGACCTGGTGATCGTCGCCGTCGAGCCCGATCGCTGCGCCGTGCTCAGCGGCGACCCGCCCGGCCCGCACAAGATCCAGGGCATCGGCGCCGGGTTCGTGCCGCCGGTGCTGCGGCGCAGCACGTTCGACCGCATCGCCCGCGTCGGCGACGAGGCCGCCTACCGCATGAAGCAGCGCCTCGCCCGCGAGGAGGGCCTGCTGGTCGGCATCTCCGCCGGCGCCGCCATGGTCGCCGCCGTCGACCTCGCGGCCGA
>JAEUIR010000570.1 GCA_016795025.1 Phycisphaerales bacterium | reverse complement strand
TCGCGACCCTCAACATTGCCGATGAACGACAACGTCGGGTCATCCTTCATCATCTGAAACGCTTCCTTGACAAGCGTGTTGCCCTTGCCCGCCTCTTCGCCGATGGAAACGATGCCGATCTTGGGGTCTTCGATGTGCAAGATTGCCTGGGCGTAAATCTTGCTCATGCGGGCATATTCGTACAGGTGGTGCGGCTTGGGAGCGACGTTGGCACCGACATCGCAAATGATCACAGGACCGTGAAAGGTCGGCATCAGCACCGCAATTCCGGGACGCGAGACGCCATCAAGCGGACCAATCCGCAACTGGCACGCACCCGCGAATGCCCCGGTATTTCCGGCGGAAATGACGCCGTCCAGCTCGTTTTTGCCCGCCGCGCCGGCCATCCGGGCAATGGTCGAATCGCGTTTCGAGCGCAACGCCTCGACCGGCGATTCGTCCATGCCGATAACTTGCGTGCAATGCTCGATGCGGATGCGCGCGTCGTCCAGGCTGATTTCACGCTGTTCCGCTTCGATCACCTCGCGCGGGCCGTAG
>JAEUIR010000056.1:13026-22243 GCA_016795025.1 Phycisphaerales bacterium | reverse complement strand
CGGCCGCGGCGGCAGCGACACGACGGCCGTCGCGCTGGCCTCGGCGATGCAAGCTGATATCTGCGAGATTTACACCGACGTGGACGGCGTCTACACGACCGACCCGCGCATCGTGCCCGAGGCCCGCAAAATCGACGCGATCAGCTACGACGAGATGCTTGAACTCGCCAGCCTCGGCGCGGGCGTGATGCACTCGCGAAGCATTGAGTTGGGCAGCAAATACGGCGTGCCGATCCACGTGCGCAGCAGTTTCACCGATACACCGGGAACCATGATTATGAGCAATCCGCCAGGAATGGAAGATGTCGTCGTGCGCGGCTGCACGCTGAAACGCGACGTCGGCCGCGTCAGTTTCATCGGTCTGCCGAGCAAGCCGGGTGTGGCCGCGGCCGTATTCGACGAACTGGCGGGAAGAAGCATCATCGTCGACGACATCATTCAGACTGTTCATAACGACGGATCGCGCGTGACCGTGGCGCTCACCGTGCCGACCAAGGATCTGGGCGAAGCGCAGGCCGTCGGCGATTTGCTCGCGAAACGCTTCGACCTGCCTGCCGTGGATGTCAAAGACAAACTCGCGCGAGTCAGCATCGTCGGCGTGGGCATGCGCTCGCACAGCGGCGTCGCGGCGCGAATGTTCCAGGCGCTGGCGGCGGCCAACGTGGCGATCGAAAACATCTCGACCAGCGAAATCGTCATTAGTGTGCTCGTCAGCCAGGACGACGCCGACCGCGCCCTTGCGGCCGTGCATCGGGCGTTTGAATTGGACAAGACGGCGTAGCGTCCGACGTACTCTGCGTACAAGGGAGGGCACCGGCCGAGCAGAAAGCCGGCGCTTTCAGCGCATGGGCTTTCGATTCGCGCGGCGCGGGTCTACATTACGCCGAACATTCAGGAGACTTTCATGCAGCAACGCAATTCAATCAGCGGGGCATCTGGCGTTCGCGTAGTGATCGCGGCGGCCGCGTTTGCAACGGGCATTTTTGGCGGTCAATCAGTCTTGGCCGACTCGGTCAACTCGCCCAATATCCAGCTCAACGTCGACACGAATCGCGCTACCGGCAACGGGGCGGGAAATGTATCCGTGACGATTAACACGATTACGATCGCGGAGATTACCTTGCCGGAATACAGCGCCGGCGCGGGGCAGGTGATCACGATCAACCCGCGGCCGGGGTTTCAATTCGATCCGTCCTCGAACATCACGGCACAAAGCGCGACGATCGGATTCAATGGCGGCGGCATCAACGCTGTGGCGACTGTCGTGCCAACGGGCGCAGCCGATGAGGTCATCACGTTTGCGTTGACCAGTGGGACGAATGCAAACGTACAGGACATCATTCGCATCAACGGCGTCAGAATTCGAATTGTCGACGCCCGCGGCGCGGCGGGCCCGGCCCAGACGACGATGCAATTGACAACCAGCACGGCCGGCGGCGCGTTCACGAATCAAGGCATCGTCGCTGCAAACATCAATCGCGGCGTGGCGGATCATCTCGTATTCTCCGTTCAGCCGGGTTCGACTCAGTCAGGCAGCGCGCTCTTGCCGGCTATTCGTCTGGTGGATTTCGGCGACAACATCATCACGAACGATCCGCGCTTGATCGCTCTGGCGATCCAGGACAATCCCGGCGGCGCCGCGCTCGGCGGAATTACGGCGGTGACGACTGCGAACGGCGTCGCTACGTGGACAGCGGCCGAGAATCTGAACATCGTCACGGCGGCAGCGGGTTACACGCTCCGGGCATCGCATAGCGGAGCCGCGCTGCAATCCGCCGATACGGCGGACAGCAGTGCGTTTGAAATCACGGCCGGCGCGCCGAACCGCATCGCGATCACAACCGAGCCGGTGTCGACGGCGGCCGGCGAAGATATCCTGATTGATGTGACGGTTTTGGACGCGGCGGATAATGTCGTCTCGACGCCGCCTTTGTCCCTTACATTGGATGCTGCGGTGAATCCGGGCGGCTGGCCGCTACTGACTTCGAGTAGTCTGACAAAGGAAACGATCAATGGTGTGGCGTCTTGGGGCGCGGCCGACGACCTGCGTATCAACAAGGCGGTTCAGGGATATCGTTTGATCGCGTCGGGCGTCGGCGACCCGGTCTTATCGACACAGTTCGACATCACGCCCGCGGCGCCCGCTTTGCTGCGATTTGTCCAGCAACCCTCCGATACGGACGTGAATGCGGCGATCGATCCTGCTCCGACTGTCGAAGTCGTGGATGCCTTCGGGAATCTCACTTCGGCCGCGATCATTGTGACGCTCGGCCTAGATCCGGGGAGTTGCGCAGCGGCCCTCGCCGGCGGCGCGGGGAACTCGATCGCGGGCGTGGCGACGTTCGCGGGCTTGATAGTGGATGCGGCTTGCAACGACACATTTCTGACGGCTTCGTCCAGCGGCCTGGTCGGGGCGGTGTCAGATACATTTGACGTTGACGCGCCGGCGAACGCCAATGACAACAGCGCGGATAATGCGAATGACAACGCGGACGACAACGGCGAAGAACCCGCAGCTGCGGCATGCGGCCTGTGCGGCGCGGGAACGGCGCTGGTGTTCATGCCGATGCTGCTGGCGATGATCGCGACGAAACGAATCATGAGCCGAAGAATGCGGCGTTGAAATTGCCCTGAATTAGAGCGGTTTCAATGACGGTCCGCTGATGCGTTCGGGGAGTGGGGCATCTTGCCCGCGCAGAGCGGGCTGAAAGCCCGCACTCCCCCGCGAACAGGTTATCTGGGACGCCATTCCTTCGGAATCGCGAGGTCGATCACCGACGCCGTGCCCGCATCGTTTTGTCTCAATAGCACGATTTCGCGGCCGTCGGGACGTTTGAGAACGGCTTCCCAGCGCAAATCGCGCTCGCGCTCGGTGAGTTGCCCCCATTCGCCGCGATGAAGGCCGCGGCGCTGAAACTCCTCAAATGTTGTAATGCCGCTCCAGCGCGGCGCGGTGGTTTTTCGCGGGTTACGACCGTCTCGATCCGTGGGCGCGGCCGAGGCACGCAGGTCCGCGAACGGGCCAAGCGGCACGTCTCGCGGAACCAGCTTGCGTCCGCGATTTTCGGGAATCGCCTCCCATTCGCATTGCGGCAGCGAGCATTCGAAATACCGCAGTTCGCTGAATTGCGTTTGGACCACGTAGCGTGTTTTCACGGCCGCGACGAGTTTGTTCTCCACCTGAATCACGGAATCAATGATGTCGTCGCCGTTGTCCCAGGGGTGCGGAACATCGATTTGCCTGCCGGTGTCGGCGTGTACGGCGAAGAGCAGGCGGTCAGCGTGCATCTGTGGTAAGCGTTGATCGGCGCGCAGGCGCGACGTTTTCACCAGGTGAGCGCGCGGTAGAAAACGCTGAAAGACGATCCACTCGCCGCTCTTTAGCGCGGGAATCGGCGCACCCTGCACCGGCACGAGCTTCGCATCGGTTACCAGCACGGCGCGTTGAAGCTCTTTGTCGGCGTCGGCCACAACGAGACCGTGGTCCAATATGTAAACGCCGCCGATGCGTCCGGACGAGCAACCGGCGGCGGCGAATGTCAGCAGCACAAACCAGCATGCGGCAAGTCGCTTCATACGCTGTGTTATACCCGCGAGCAGCCCGGTGGATTCATCGGGGGAACACGGCGGGTTGCCAAGCGCGTCGGCGGTGGGAGTATGATTGGAGGCATGTCAATGACCAACCATGCGTTATCGGGGCCGAAAAGGCCCGCGCAGCGCGTTGCTGTCCGGATTGCGTTGGCCGTTTGGGCCGTCGGCTGGCTGGCTCCGCATGCGATCTCGCAGTCTCGTCCCGTGCCAACGACTAACCCGGCGGCGCTCGCGAGTTTCGCCGGCTCGTGGGATACAACATTCGGGTTGCTGGAGCTTTCGCAAATCGGCGCAAGCGTAACCGGGCAATACGCGATTGACGGCGCGAAGGCGACGGTTGAGGGGACGGTGGATGGTCGGCGCCTGACGTTTCGATACGTCGAGGCGAACGCGCGCGGAGAGGGCTGGTTCGAATTGGCCGCCGACGGCGATTCGTTCGAAGGTAAGTGGCGCGCATCAGGTGTCCCGCTATGGATGAACTGGATCGGCAAGCGCGCCGCGGGCACGAATCCGCAGCGTTTCGACGGCGTATGGAGCACGACGTTTGGCGCGATGCGTTTGGCGACCGACGGCGAGGAGATGGCCGGTAGCTACAGCTTTGCGGGAATTTCGCGAATCAGAGGAAAGGTCGAGTCGCGCACGCTGAAATTTCATTACGATCAGCCGGACGGCGAGAAAGGCGAGGGCGAATTCACGCTGAGTGACGATGGATCGCGTTTCTCCGGCACCTGGAAATCCAACGTCGGCAAGGGCGGCAAGTGGCAGGGCGAGCGGGTATTACCTCGGCCGGGGCGGGCGTGGCTGGTAGTGCTTGAGGCGCATTGGGAGTCGAGCCTCGGCGCGCCGGAGTATTCATACGGTGAGATGCTGCGCTCGTTCTTCACACGGATGCCGAGCGTCGAGGTCAGGCATCGCTTTGTGCACGACGTAGCCGACCTTAAGCGGTTTTGCGCGGAGGTAATCTACCTGGCAGAGCCGGTGGTACTGTATGTTTCGAGTCACGGCACGAAGGAAGGCGTCGTCCTGGGCAGCGAGATCGCGGGCGCGGATGTGCTCATCGAGTGCGTGCGCGACTTGCAGAATCTGAAGATGCTGCATTTCGGCAGTTGCCTGGTGATGAGCGGCGACGTGCCGCGAAAGATTCATGAGTCACGTCCAAAGTCGCAGCAGTTTCCGATCTCGGGGTTCACGAAGCCGGCCGACTGGGCGGGCAGCGCGATCGTGGATTTCACATATCTTGAACTGGTGCTGGAGCGCGGGATGGCGCCCGCTGACGCGGTGAAGACTACGCGCGATCTGGTGAAATTCGCGCGCGAAAACAGTGACACGGCGATTCCGGGTTCGGGGTTGAAAGTGTTTGAGCCGTAAATCGCGTGGATTGGCGCCCATATGACCGAACCGCGACGATTCCGAATGGTGCTTGCGTATGACGGCACGGATTTTTCCGGCTGGCAGCGGCAGATCGGCGTGCGCACCGTGCAGCAGCAGGTTGAACACACCATCGCGCGGATCGTGTGGCACCATATGACGGTTACGGGCGCGAGCCGCACCGACGCGGGCGTGCATGCACGCGGGCAAGTGGCGCACTTCGACACCTCATGCGACATACCCGATGATCGTTTGCGCTATGTGATTGGCGCGCGACTGCCGGAAGACATCACGCTCGTGGATTTTCGCCGGGCCGAACCTCGCTTTCACGCGATTCGCGACGCCGTCGCCAAGTTGTATTGCTATCGCGTGTTTGTTTCGACGCCGAACGCGACGCGCTCGCTCGCGAACCGCGGCGCGTGGCATGTCTGGCATCCCCTCGACCTGGATGCGCTTCGCGACGCGGCCGGGCGGCTGGTCGGGCGGCATGATTTCAACGGCTTCGCGGGGCGCGGCAGCCCGCGCGAGAACACGGTGCGCACGATTCACCGCTTTGACATTCGCCGCCGGTTCGAAGAGCTGCACTTCGAAGTTTGCGGTGACGGCTTCCTGTTCAAGCAGGTGCGTAACATGGTGGGCACGCTTGTCGAGATCGGCCGTGGCCATTGGCGGCCGGAGCGTATCGACGAGATTTTGTCATCCTGCGATCGGATGCGCGCGGGGCCGACAGCGCCGCCGCAGGGGCTTTGTCTGGAGTGGATTCGGTATCCGCGCGGCGGCTGATGCTCCCGCTCGCTCGCTCGCCCCGCGTCGTCACGCCTCGGAAGCTGCCCACGGAGAGCGCGCGCCGCTTCTATTTGCTCGTGAACGTCGAAGCCGGCTCATTCGGTGGCGATTCGAGCTTTACCCAGGAATAGTGATAAGCCTTGTCCTCAACCTTGTCGGCTTCCATCGTCAGCCGGAACGGGTAATGCGAATCACACATCACGGCCAACTCTTCGGTGCTGCGGACGCCAATCGAGCGTTCGTACATGCCGGGGTGCGGCCCGTGCGTGACGCCGAGCGGGTGCAGGCTGATCGATTCCGAGCCGATGCCGCGACGGCTGATGAAGTTGCCATCGACATAATAGAGAATTTCGTCCATATCGACGCTGGCGTGCGCATATGGGCACGGAATCGCCTTGTCGTGATAGTCGAGCAGACGCGGCACGAACGAACAGATTACAAAGCCCTGGCCGCTGAATGTCGTGTGAATCGTCGGCGGAAGATGCACAAGGCCGGTCTTGGGCTGAAAGTCGTGAATATTAAACGCGACGGGGTAAACCAGGCCGTCCCATCCCGCGACGTCCAGCGGAAAATGTTTGTACTTGTGCATCGTTAGTTCGTTGCCCATCTTGGCGACAATGCAATATGGCGCCTGGCCATGCCGGGCCGGATCGAAACGCAGCAGCTCGCGCGGTTCGCGAAAATCGCGGTGCGAGAACGGCGCGTAGTCAGTGATCTGGCCATACTTATTGCGATATTCGCTGGGGATACCAATCTTGGGGCGGCCTTCGAAGACCATCATGGTCCCCTTGTGGCCGTTGAGGTGGATGCGGTATGGCGTGCTTCGCGGGATCAGAATGTAATCGTGCTCGCGGAATTCAAGCAGGCCGTAGACGCTTTCGACCACGCCGCTTCCGGCTTTGACGAAGTAGAGCTCGTCGCCATCGCCATTGCTGAAAAAGTGCCTGGGCGCGTCTGTCGGTTTGCAAATACCGATGTCGAGCGTCTGACTGAGCGCGATGGTGCGGCGCGACGTCATGAAATCGCCGCCATGCGGCATGTCCTGCGATTTGATGTGCCGCCGATGCAGGGGCTGCTGCGGCACCGGCTGCACAGGGCAGAACCCCGGCAGCTTGATCGACTCGACCTCAAATTCGTCGGTCGGCGGCAGGCGATAATACAAGCAGGTAAACGCGCCGTCGAAGCCGTCGCGCGTCACCATCTGCTCCATCAGCAGCTTGCCGTCTTCATAAAAGGCCGTGTGCGGCTTATTGGGGAACACGCCCAGCGCGTGACGATGAATCATGTCTCATACCTCGCCGTCTCAACTCGTCGATCCGAAGCTCGGCGTCCGCGCGATTCCGCGAAACGAAACGGCCGCCGCCGATCCGCGATTTTAGCTGGCCGCGAATCAAACCGCACGCAGTGAAACGCTATGCCGCGTTCGGCGAGTTGACACCGAGCAAATCGGCGAGTCGTTTCAGCTCAAACGGCTTCTCGACAAAATGAATCGGGCGGTCGCAGCCGACGGCGTGGTCGCTCCAGAGGTGTTCCCGATCGCGAGCATGCCCGACTGCGGCTTCGGCGGACGGCTCGACGCCGGTGATGGTAACAATGGCGGGCGGGCGCACGCCGCGCGCGTCGGCCGAGTTGCATAGTGCGTCGATGGCGTCTGATTGGATTTCGCCGGATACGATCAGTGCGTCGACGATGTGGCGCCGCATGCTCTCTCGGGCGGGAAGGGCCGAATCGGTCAGGATGACATCGAACCACGGCTTCAAATACGCCATGATCGACCAGCGCAACAGCGAATCCGGCTCAACGATCATCAACCGACGGCGGTCTGACGAACTGCCGACCAGCTTTGGGCCGTCGAATTCCAACGGGATCAGTGGCGTCATGGCCATTCTCCAAACTCGATAGTCGCTTCGGCACGCGGTATGCCAGAAGGAATTTTCAGCCGGCGGGCACGCAATGTGTAGTTGCGTGGTCAGGCGGTGGGAAAAGCTCCGATTCTCGGAAAGTTCAGCGAGAATGCGGGTTGTTGGCAAGCGGGCGATCGGGTACAGAGGTCGGTTGCAGCGGAATTTTACGCAATGCGTATGCGAAAAATCACACAGTTGGGAGCTGCACCTTGGGAACCTCCGATGAGCATCGCGATTTTCGACGAATTGAAGAACTACGTCGGATTCGATGAAAACGACGAGCTACGAATGAAGTCGCTTGGGCCTGTGGTTAGTCCATGCCTGCCAGAGGTGGTCGATCGTTTTTATGAGACCATCTTGCGACATCCGGGTGCCCGTGTTGTTTTTGGTGATGTTGCACAGGTGCGGCGCCTGCGAGTGTCGCTCTTGGATTGGCTGCAAACACTTTTTTGCGGGAGATATGACGCGGAGTACTACCAAAAGCGCTCCGCCATCGGTCGCGTCCACGTGCGAGTGGGATTGCCGCAGCATTACATGTTCGGCGCGATGGAAATCATTTGGCAATCGCTCAAGGAAATCATCTACGCGGCGGATATCGCCAATCCGCGCGAGGAACTGGCCTCGCTTCACAAGCTGCTGTCGCTTGAGCTCGGAATCATGCTCGAAGCTTACAAGGAGTCGTATAGCGAGGAAATCCGCCGCATTGAGCGTGAAAGCATGCACGAACGCCTGACGCGCGCCGAGCATCTGGCGGAGATCGGCCAGCTCGCGGCGTCGCTGGCGCATGAAATCAAGAATCCGCTGGCTGGAATCAGCGGCGCGATTCAGGTGCTGCGCGACGGGCTGGCGCGTGACGACGGGCGGCGTTCGGTTCTGGATGAAGTGCTGCGGCACATCGCACGTCTGGACAACACGGTAAAAGACCTGCTGGTCTACGCCCGGCCCAAGCCGGTGCGCGTGCGCGAGTGTGAATTGAATCGCGTGGTGGAGCGCGTGCTCACGCTGATCCGCGAATCGCCGGATGCAAAGCGCGTGGTGATCGAATACATCGGCGATCGGCATTTTCCGATGATCGCGGCGGACGAGAATCTACTCGAGGATGTATTGCTGAATCTGCTGCAAAACGCGATTCACGCATCGCCGCCGGGCGCGCGCGTGATTATTACGGCGCGGGTCGCGGATGGATTCGCCGAGCTTGCTGTGGAGGATTTCGGACATGGCATGGATGAGGCCGTTCAGCGGCGCGCGATGGAGCCGTTCTTCACTACCAAAGCTCGCGGAACCGGGCTGGGCCTGTCGATCTGCCAGCAGATCGCGGCGGCGCACGGCGGTGTGCTGCACATCCAAAGCAGGCCTGGCGCGGGGACGACTGTGACTTTGCGAGTTCCGTCGAGAGGCAATCAGGAACGAGACAGGGTGTCGCCATGAGTATTCGGGTATTGATCGTTGAAGACGAAGCACTCATTCGGTGGTCGCTGCGGCAAAAGTTCGAGGAGCGCGGCTACCACGTTGTTGAGGCCGACTGTGGAGCGGCGGCCTGCCGAGCGTTCGACGATGACGTGTTTGAT
>JAEUIR010000056.1:0-13016 GCA_016795025.1 Phycisphaerales bacterium | reverse complement strand
CGACGACCGTGTATTCAACCAGTTGCTGGTCGAGCAGATCGGCGACATGGGGCTGGAAGCCGTCGGGGCGGGGAACTGGGCCGAGGCATCGCGGATATTGGCCGAGCGCGAACCGGATCTGATCTTTCTCGATTTCAAGCTGCCGGATCGTACGGGACTGGACGTGTTGCGCGAGCTGCGCCAACGAGACAGCGACACGGTGGTCATTTTGATGACCGCGTATAGCACCATCGAATCGGCCGTGGAGGCGATCAAGTTAGGCGCGTATGACTACGTGTCCAAGCCGTTCCAGATGGAGGAGCTGATGCTCACCGTCGACAAGGCGCTCGAAACAACCCGCCTGCGGCGCGAGGTGCGCGAGATGCGGCAGCAGATGCGCGATCAGTTCGGCATGGACAGCATCATCGGTCGCCATCCGAGCATGCAGCGCCTGTTTGAGATGGTCGCGCAGGTCGCCAAAAGCAGCGCGACAACCGTGTTCTTGCGCGGCGAAACGGGAACCGGCAAGGACTTGATCGCCCGTGTCGTTCACTACAACTCCGATCGGGCCGCCAAACCATTTGTGAACATCACCTGCACGGCGCTGAGCGAGACTCTGCTCGAAAGCGAACTGTTCGGGCATGAGCGCGGGGCGTTTACCGACGCAAAAACGCAAAAGAAGGGCCTGTTTGAGCTGGCCGACGGCGGGACGGTCTTCTTGGACGAGATCGGCGACATGCCCCCGGCGCTTCAGGCAAAGCTGCTGCGGTTTCTGGAGGAGCGACGATTTCGGCGCGTGGGCGGCGTGCGCGAGATCAACGTCGATGTGCGCGTGATTTCCGCGACGAATCGGGACATCGAAAAGGCGATTCAGGGCGGCAAATTCCGAGAGGATCTGTTCTATCGATTGAATGTGGTGACGATCGAACTGCCTCCGCTTCGAGCGCGCGGCGAGGATATTCGGCTCCTGGCGCAACACTTTGTCAATTTGTACGCCCGCGAATTCAAACGACCAGCCGTGCGGATCGACGAAGCGGCGCTGCGCAAACTGAGCGAATACAGTTGGCCGGGCAATGTGCGCGAGCTTCGCAATGTGATGGAGCGGGCGGTGTTGCTGTGCAGAAATGAGTGCATCACGCCGGAAGATCTGGTGGTCGGCCGATCGCTATCGCAACCGACTTCTCTTTCCGCGATCGATTTCGGATCGATCGATCTGCCGCCGGAAGGATTCGACGTCGAAAAATTGCAGGATTTGGAGTTGCACCTGCTCAAACAGGCAATGGATCGCGTCAAGAACAACCAAACCCAGGCAGCCAAGTTGCTGAACCTGTCGCGAGATCGGCTGCGATATCGGTTGCAGAAGCACGGGATGCTGTGATTGGCACTGGCAGAGCCTGATTCTATCGTCATGTTCGGTGGCGCGGCTCTGATCGGAGCGAGAATCCGCTTCCTGACGGGCGCGGGCCTAACATGACAGCGCTATTTTTCGCCTGGGCCGGGATCCCGGTTGGCGGCCGTGCGTTTACGGCTTTCGTAAGAGGCGGCGTTTCGGGTCTGGTAGTCGGTGCAGCGCGCCGCGATCTCATCCGGCGAGCGCCGCGTGCGTTTCCAGATCGCCCAGGCCAGGGCATTCGCCGCCTCGGCCACCTGCTCCAGCGTGATCCGCGGATTTTTCCCCCCTGAGCCGCCGTGCTGGCTCGAAAAAGAAACCCTGCTACAACCCCGTGATCCGGAGCCACTACCAGAAACTCCTCGCCGCCGGAAAGGCAAAAAAGCTCGCCTTGGTCGCCTGCATGCGAAAACTGCTCGTCATGCTCAACGCCATCATTCGAACCAAAACCCCGTGGAGGGCGCACCTTGAAATTGCTTGACAATCAAGACAGTCGCTCCGCTCAAACTTGAGCAAAAAATGGCGCTGTCATAGTAATGCCGCCGCGGCGCGGTGTCCGCGCGACAAACGGCGTCGGCCCGCGCGCGCTGCGCAAACCGACGCCGGATGAAAGCCGTGCTTACGAAAAAGCGGCTGCTACGCTCGGGCTGTGACGGCCTTGCCGTGATAGCTGAGGAGCAGCAGCGGCGAGGCGATCGCGATGGTCGAGTACACACCGCTGAGGCAGCCCACAAGCATGCAGAAGTTGAAGCCGCGGATGGAACTGCCGCCAAAGATGTACATCGAGAACAACGTGAGCAACACGGTGGATGTCGTCAAAATGGTTCGCGACATGCACTCGTTCACCGCACGGTTAATGATGTCCGGCGTAACCACGCCCAATCGCCCGCGAACCTCGCGGACGCGGTCGAAGATAACTATGGTGTCATTGATCGAGAAGCCGATGATCGTCAGCAGCGCGGCGATGACCGGCATGTTAATGCGGAAATTCTCGACCAGCAGGAAGCCGGCCCAGCCGGCCACGAGGCCACTCAGCCCGATGGCGGCCAGCGCGATCAGCACGTCATGTACGAGCGCCACGACGCCGGCATAGCCGTATGACGCCTTGCCGAATCGGATCCAGACATAGCCGATGATCATTGCCCACGACAGCGCCAGGGCCATGATGGCCTGCACGCTGGCCTGCATGGCGATTTGCGGTTTGAACTGCGTCACCTTTCGCAGGGCCTGCTCGCTATCCAGCGTCGCGCGGGTCAGCGCCAGCTCACGATCGGCGAATTCGCTCGCCCACATCGCCGCGTCGGTGCTGTAGGTATAGCCCGGGTCGACCAGGGCGAGCGCTACGGTCGAATAAGTCTCTTTCCCGTCCGAGCTCTTGCCGGCGGGCTTCAATCCGAACAATTGGAACGTGCGCCAGGGATAATCCTGGTAACCCGGCTGCAAACGCATATTGCGCAATCGATCGGTCAGCGAACCCGGCGCGCCTGGCTCAATCACCTGCGGCGGATCAAGCTGATCGAGCACAATCAGAGCGCCGCCCAGGAAGTCAGTCAGCTCCGCCCCCGCCCCTTGCGGCAAGATGCCCGCGGGCACGACGCGATCCAGTCGGCGGTCGGTAATCGGAAACGGATGGCCGTTATCGGTTTGAACGGCGTACGCGATTTTCGGTTGCGTGCGCAGTTGAGTGCCGAGCGCCTCCGTAATCGCGTGCTGCACCAAGCGCTTGTTGGTGACGGTCGTCGTGACGCTCCAGATGCGGCCTTTTTCGCCGCCGGCCTCAATGACCGAGGCGACGTTTACGTTTTGCAAATCCTTTCCGGCTTGCTGATTCACGGCCGCGAATCCGCGAATGCGATCGCGCAGCGCGTCGGGGCTGATCGTCTCGCCCGTGTGTACTGTGATCTGCTGCTCGCCGGCGTGGCTGACCACGCCGTCGCGGGCCAGCAAATTCGCTTCTTCAAGCGGTTCGCGCACCATCGCTTCGATTCGCGCCGCATCCACTCCGGGAACCTTGACGACGAAACCCGTCGGGTCTCCCGCGATCGCTTCGATTGTCACTTCTGACAGCTTGCCGGCGTCAGCACCGAGCGATTTTCCGACTTCATCCAGCTTGGCGGCGATCTGTCGATCGTCCACTTTGCCCACGGCGTCGGCCTTCAGCTCAAGGTCGGCGCTGATGCCGCCCAGAAACTCCACGTCGAGATAGTCCGCCGGTCGGCGCACAAGCCCCAGCAACAGGAAGCAAGCCGCGATACCCGTGATGGAGGCGGGAATGAAAAATCGCCGCAGCTTGAACCAGTCAATATTGGGAATGCCGATCGCTTTCATCATCTTGATGTCCTTCAGCCAGCCGTATTTCAGCCCGACCAGGAACATCGTTCGCGTGACGAAGACGGCCGTAAAGATGTTCAGGACGACGCCCCATCCGAGCGTCAGACCGAAGCCTTTTACTTCCTCGCTGCCGACGTAGTAAATAATGAGACATGTCAACAGCGTAGTGATGTTCGAGTCGAGAATAGTCACCACGGCTTTGTCATAGCCGTTCTTGATGATGGTTCTCAGCGACGCGCCGCGGTCTTTTTCCTCGCGCATGCGCTCGTAGAGCAAGACGTTGGCGTCAACCGCCATACCGATCGACAAAATGATGCCGGCGATGCCGTCGAGCGTGAATCGTGCATCCAGAAACGCCATCGCCGCCAGCGTTAAGAAGACGTTCATGATCATGGCCACATTCGCCACGAGTCCGCACAGCCCGTAATAGACGGCCATGATTCCCAGCACGAGCAGCGCGGCGATATAGCCCGCGCGCAGCGCGCTGCGCAGGTTGGCTTCGCCGAGGCTCGACCCCAGCACGCGCTCGCTGATCGGCGTGTCCTTCAGGCGCGCCGGCAACGCGCCGGCCTGCATCGAACGCACGAGGTAATTCACTTTTTCCGGGCTGAAGTCGCCTTCGATCGTGCCGCTCGAACCAATTTCACCCTTGATTACCGGCGCGGTGTAAGCCACATCATCCAGCGTGATGCACAAATGGCGACCGATGTTCGCGCTGGTCAGCTCGCGAAACATACCACCGCCTACGACGTCGAGTTCGAACACGACATTTGGTCGACCGTGCTGATCACGGCTCGGGATCGCGCCCTTCAGGCGCCACTTTTTCGTGCTTTTCGCGGTTAGCCCCATCTTTTCGCCGCGCTCGCCGAGCACGTACATGTCGTCACCGAGGCGCTCGGCGATGCACCACGGAATGCCGCGCGGATCGAGATTGCGGATTGCGGCGGGCGAATCGATATCAAAGAAATTCATCGGATCGTCGATTCTGAACCACACGAACGAATGGCCGGGCGCGGGCTGAGCGCCATTCTTCTTGAGGTGTTCGCGATAGGTGTCATATTGGGTCGGGTTGCTCGGCGAAGGCTCCGCGAGAATGCGAAACTCAAGCACGCCGGCGCCCTTCAGCAGGCGGCGAAGCTCGTCGGGGCCATCGAGAAAGGTTCGAAACGTGGCCCATTCGTCGTACGCCTTGACGGCCGCATCGATCTTTTCCTTCAGCTCGGGATGAGCCGTTTCGAGTTGTTTGCGCTCTTCGGCGCGCGCCGCGGCTTTGGCGGACGGATCCATTTCGAGCATGCGTTTGAATCTCGCGGGATCGAGGTTCGTCGCCAGCGCC
The DNA here is from genome assembly GCA_016795025.1 of Phycisphaerales bacterium. Taxonomy (GTDB): domain Bacteria; phylum Planctomycetota; class Phycisphaerae; order UBA1845; family Fen-1342; genus JAEUIR01. Next base: position 7,980 of record JAEUIR010000056.1, on the reverse strand, counting down.
GCATCGATTGCGTCTTCGATGTTTTCGCGCGCGTTGCGCAACCGCCGATTCAGATCGGCCTGAGTCGGCTGCGTGGCGGGAGCGCTCGTCGCCGGATCGATGGCCGCCGGCCCGGCTTTCGCGGCGGCCTCGGCCGCGCTCAGTTCCTCCACCGCGGCCACGGCTTTGCGGACCAGTGCGTCGCGCGCCGGAGCGCCCTGCGCAAGCTTGGCGATTTCGGCTTCGCGCTGATCGGGCGGCAGTGCCGCGGCCCGCTCAATCTGCGTGCGCTGTAATTTCGACAAAAACAGCGCGTCCTGCGCATCCTGATAGACTTGCTTTCGCTTGGCGGCGTCCGGCGGCGACAAAGGCATTTGAATTTCAAGTCGATTGCGGCCGTGGACGCGCCATGTAAGGTTGTATACGCCCTTCGGATCGACGCGACGCTGAAGGAGCACTTTGACTTCTTCAGCGAGATTCGGATGATTTTCCATGCCAGCATCGTTGATTTCAAAAATCATCGACACGCCGCCGGCAATGTCGAGACCTGGCTTAAGTTGCTGGCTGGGCGGCGTCAGAAAGATCGCTCCCAGCACGATCGCCGCCAGAATGATCAGGAGGCGTTGTGTGATATTCTTGTCCATTTGATCCAACTCCGATGTGCGGCGCGGTTCTTGACGTTTGTCGGGACGATGCGCCGCGTTTTCCGGACTATTTTTCTTATCGACGGTACGAGGCTGCGCCCGGCACGCGGCGCCGCCACTGATGTTGTGGTGATATTTAGTGCGACAGGCGCGCGTTCGAGGATCGAGCGCGGCGAGTTATGCTCGTGCGAAAGGCCGGGGCGGTCCCGTGCGAACGATGACATATTGAATGTTCAATTCGGCAATGCCGCTACTTTCGAATTGCGCCAAGAGTGGGCGCGACGCGATCTCAAGGAGCCAGCGCGGCGCGTCCAGATCGATCGAGAGCGCAGGCACGATGTTTTGCGCCAGCAAATACGCCGGCCACTCGATCAATGACAGTTTGCCGTGGCTGTCGCGCATGCGGTCAGAATGAGACGCCGACGTGCAAACGGATCGACCGAGCATGTCAGGGTAGATCGGGCCCAGCACCACGCGCGGCCGCTCGGATGAATCCTTGCTCGGGTTGGCGGGATCGGGCGATGATTGTTCGATCGGTTGCTCGCCGCGAACAGACTCGCGCGGCGCATTCAATGCCGGAAAGACTTTTTCAGTGGCGGCCAACAGCAGCAGCAGGCTTAACCCGCAGACCGCCAGCACCGCGCGCTCATAAGCTTTCGAAATCATGAGTTTGGAAAGTATAACCAACCGTGGCCTGGCGGAAAAGCGCCCCGGTTGCGGGCGAATAGGGCCTTTCCTATACTTCTCCGCGTCGCCGGTCGCGTCGTGTTTCGCCGGCGGGGAGTTTCGTATGCCGTTGTACGACTACGAATGCAAAGGCTGCGGCCATGAATTTGAGGCATTGATGCCGTCGGCCGATAGCGCGCCGGCGCAGTGCCCGAAGTGTAGAAAGTCGCAGACCGAACGGCGAGTCAGTTTGATCGCCGCTCCGCGAAGCGGCAGCGACGCACGGTCAGCGCCGCGAGTCGGAGGGTGTGGCCGTTGCGGTGATCCAAGCGGTCCATGCTCCGGCAACTGACAGCGGGTGAAATGAGGATCGATGGCGATTCCGGCGTATCAAGCCAAGAAACCCAACGTGGATGCTAGCACGCGCGCCATTCAGGCGGGTTTGCTGGGCTGGCTGATTCCGGGAGCGGGGCATTTTTTCCTCGGCGCTCGCGGGTTGGCGGCCGTTTTTTGCCTTGCGATCTCATTGCCGTTCTTCGTGGGCGCAGCGATCGGCGGCGTGAAGGATTCGATCAACCCGAAAACGAATGGCTGGCTTTTTTGTGCGGAGATTTTCATCGGGGGTTACACGACCGTGGGCTACTTGGTGAGCAATCGTCTGCCGGACATACCGCCGAAGCAACAATCGGCGTATGCGAGTTATTACCCAGGCGCGGATGTCGCGCAAATATACCTCGCAACCGCGGGGCTGCTGAATTTGCTGGCGATTCTGGATGCGGTGGCGCGCGCCGCGCAGCATGGCGTTCCGACGTTCCGCCTGACCGAGGCACAGCCCAAGACGGTAGCCGAGGACGGGGTTCAGCCGGGGGCGACGAGTCTGAGCGAGGCGCTCAAGTGATGGCGTCGCTGCTGGGGAGCGTGTGTTTGGCGCTCGGTGACAGCCTGCCGCTTGGCACGCTGTTCATTCACCCGATCAAGCTGCCGCACGGCGCTCGGCTATGGATGCTGTTTCCGCTGGTTTTTTGCGTGGCGGCTGTATATCGCGCGAGCCGGGCGCAATCTCCCGGCGAAATCGTAGGGCCGACGTTGCGGACGTTCGTCAGCATTCTGCTAGGAATGTTCGGGATTGCGATCGGGCTTCTGATCGCACATGAAATCATTCTTCGCTATTTTTGATCGTTGAGCCATGACCGATCGGCCGACTGTTCGTCCGGCGGCAGCCTTTGCCGCGGGGGATGCGGGCGGCGCGCGCAGAGTTCGCTCCGCCGCCCGTGGAAATTGATCCATGTTGCAGACACGATTGCGCGTGCCGCTTTAGAGGGCCTAGTGTAGCGTCATTCGTGTATTGACGGACGGGAGCATCGGCGTCTCGCCGGTGCGCACCGGCGAGACGCCGATGCTCCCCGTCAATTCGGAGTTAACGGAACGCTAGCAGAACCGCGACCGTAAGGGAGCGGTTGCTTCGAACCACTGTGGGGCGTTTTGTTATGCGCACTTAGCGCTTCTTGGCCGTTCCCGTGTGGTCAAACATCTTGAACAAGCCCAGCCCGTCGTAGTCGCTCCACGTCATTTCCATCGTGCGATCATCGACGAGCTTCATAACGCCCTTGCCGACGTAATCCGCGCCGCTGTTCAAGTCCTTGCCCTTGGCCGACATTTTGAACTCGCGCTTAGCGCTATCCCACTTGGCGTGGCCTTTTCCAATATGGCCGCTTCCATCCTGCCAGGTCATCAGGAATGATTTTGACGCCGGATCCCATGACCAGACCTCCAGCGCGTGCATTTGCAACTCGTTTTCGACTTTGCCTTCCATGCGGCCGACGAGCAGGCGTTTGTCGCAATCCCATTGGAACGTCATCGAAGCTTTCATCTTCAACGGCGTGGTCTTGTCATCGTTCGGCTTCATCTGGCCTTCCATATCCCACGTCCCGATGAGCGGGTTCAGCATGTCGAGTTCCGTCGCGCGCGGCGGAAAGTGCTCGCGCATGGCATCGACTGTGAACTCCGGAGCCTTGCAACCGGCAAAAGCGGCTAATCCGGCCAGCGTAACGGCGGCCATCAATACTTGTTTTCGCATTCTTCAACTCCCATGTTTGGATTGACGTGATACCCGCGTCGCGCGCCGCGCCGGCGCGCGTTTCCGCGCCCGAACATGCGTAGCGTATGCAAAAGCGGTTGAATTATGCAAGACCGTGAGCCATCGCGTGGTCGTCGCCGGCCGCCGGGATGGGAATGACAATATCAAAGCGCGCCCCGCGCCCCGGCACATTGGCGGCGCGAATCGACCCGTTCATCTCATTAACCAGTCCGTGAACGACCGCCAGCCCCAGCCCAACCCGGCCATGCTCGCCGCACCCTAGCTGCGCGCGGGGTGAGTGAAACGGTTCGAATAGATGTTCCATGATCTCCGGGGGAATGCCCCCGCCGGAGTCCGCAATCGTCAGCCCGACGCTATGCTCGTCGCGGCGCGAGAGCGAAACCGTGAGCGTCCCGCCGGAGGACATTGATTCGACGGCGTTTCGCACGAGGTTGTCGAGAATGATGCGGATATGCTCGCGATTCACAGGCACGGAGGGCGATTTTTCCCAATCGAGCGTGACGCGCACATTCTTCGCCGCGAGCGCCGCTTCATGGCTGTCGAAATAATGCAGCACCGCTTCGGTCAGATCGGACAGATCAACCGTGCGATAGTCGCTCTGCGCGAATGACAACAGTTGCTGCGTAATCGTGGTGGCGCGCTCGACGGATTCGGTCGCGCGGGTGATGGCGCGCTTAATGGCCGCCATCGTGCCCGCATCCTTCGCCACTTCGAGATTGGTGGCGATGCCGCATAGCAGATTGTTGTAATGGTGCGCGAGTGCGCCGGACATTGTGCCCAACGAATTCAACCGATGCTTGCGCGTCAGCGCCCGCTGAAGCATGACGCGCGTTGTGATGTCGCGAAACCACACCGCCACGCCGCGCGTCGAGCCGTCGTGCTCGAGCACGGGTGTGGTGTACACCGCGTATTCGATCGGATCATCTTCCGTGCCGCCAAGACGCGAGCGAAACTCGCTGCTTTCGCCGCTATCCAGACAGCGCCGCACGTGCTGCTCGCCATAGGCGTTGTCGCCGGCCGGCAGCAAATCCCAAACCGCGCCTCCTTCGCGGAGCGCGCCGCCTCCGCTAAAAAGCCGCTGGGCCGCGAGATTCCACGCGACGATTTCGCCCCGCACATTGCACGCCAGAATGGCCAGGCCCGCCCCCTGAAACAGGCTCTCCAGATAGGAGGCGTCGAGCTTAGCGACGGATTGGGTTGTTTCGGTCGGCATCGGCATTCGTGAAATCCACGGTCATGAATATCATCGAATCATATCGCCGCCCGTCGATTTCTTCAGTCAAAAATCGCCCGCCCACCAGCCCGAAGTACTCCGAGCGATCGTTCGGCGCCAGCGCCAGAAACTGACCCGCCTCCAGCGGAACGGTAAATCCGGCAGGCGTCAGAGAGAAGATATTATCCTTCGGAAGCTGCGCCACGCCCTCCGGAGTCGTCACCCATTGCCAGCCATCCAGCCGTTGGCGCACCTCCGGCATCAGCGTGAGCTGAATGCGATCGTCACGACGCACGTCGGTCACATAGGAAAGGCACAGCACGTTACGGCACTGCTGGAACGTGCTTCCCGTCAGAATCCCGTCGTCGGCGACGACGAAAATGGTCTGCTCGCGCGGCGTGCGATCGATATCGAAGCCCAGGCGAAAATTCGGCTGGAGTCGAATCGGATCGAACTCTGAAACCCGCACGCCTTCGATCGCGTCCAGCGAAGTTTTGATCGCGTCCCACCAGTCGAGTCGCCCCACGCCGATGCGCACGCCGTTGCGGCTCAGCCGCAGCAGCGCTTCGCTGCCGAGCGGATTCTCATCGACGTGATTCCAGATGTTCGCGGACCGCTCGCGCTCCGATTGCGGCACCTGAACGTGCAGGACATTCAGCCTCACTTCGCGGATGCCCGCGCGGGGCGCCGCGGCCGTTGGAGCGGTCATCTCAGGCCGATGTTCCGGGCGCGCCGCCAGCCGATCAGGCGCGGCGGCTCTTGTCGCGGCCGAATCCCCGCTTCCCACCCCGGCGGTGGACGGGCTGCCTGAAAGCGTCCAGCCTCGCCCGCCCTCGCAACCCACGACCCATGCCATGAGCAAACCAGCCAGCAACGCACGATAGCGCCAGGTCGAACGGACAGTGCAAAGTCGGGCGATCGTCGTCAATCCAGTGTCCTGATTCAATGATCAAAAAACGCGATTACCACTTCGCTTCTTCAAAGGCGCCAAGCGGTCCGGATTTCGGGCGGCGAGCCGTGTCTTTCAGAATCGCGGCGGCCAAGGTTAGGTCGCCGGGATGCGTGATCTTGATATTGCGCCGGTCGGTTTCGACCACCGCGACCGGATGCCCAATGCGCTCGACGAGTTGGGCATCATCGGTTGGCAGAAAATCCGTCGGCCGTTCTGCATACGCTTTCGTCAGCAAATCGCGCCGGAATACCTGCGGGGTCTGCGCCTCGTACAGCCCTTCGCGCGAAACGGTGGCATCGATTACCTTCGCCGCCGAAACGCGCTTGATCGTGCCCGTAAGAGGGGACGCAAGAATCGCCGCCCCGCTCTTGCCCGCCTCCGCGAACACCGCGTCGATCCAACTCTCCAATACGCACGGTCGAACGGCGTCGTGCACGCAAATGTAATCGGCCTCATCGGGCACAACGGACAGCGCCGCGGCAACCGACTCAAAACGCTCCGCGCCGCCGCGCACCAGCTTGATATTCAGCAGCATCAGGTTCGCCGCGTATTTCTCGCGCACCACGTCATAATCGTCGGGATTCACCGTCAGAATGATCTGCGCGATGTCGGCGCGGTTCACAAATAACTCGACGCATCGCAAAAACACCGGCCGGCCGTCGAGCTGCGCAAACGGCTTTTTCACGTCACCGCCAAAGCGTTTTCCCGCTCCGGCCGCTGGAATAATCACCGCAAACTTCGCCATGCACCGCCTCCGCGCTGGAGAATCGTCTACTACCCCATCCCTCTTTGCGGAGGGGGTGGTCTTGTTGTCGCGTCTATTACCGCTTCGGCAAAAACGCATCTGCGTAGTGGTTCGCGCTCAACTCACCATCCGCCGCCTGAAGTACGACCACGAAATCGAATCGCAACGGCCGGTGCTGAGCGCCCTTGCGATTCACGAACCATTCCGCGGCCCGCAACAATCGGCCGCGCTTGTCCGCGCTCATCGCAGCCATCGGATCGGCCGACCGTGCATCGCTGCGCGTGCGCACCTCAACAAATACGAGCGTTCCGGCGTCGTCCATGACTCGATCAATCTCGCCGACGGGCGTTGCAAAGTTGCGCGCGACGACGCGCATGCCCTTGCTCGCCAGCAGCGCCTCCGCGAACCTCTCGCCGGCCGCTCCGCGCTCATGCCGCTCATCGGGCATGGATCAACCTCCGCGGCGAATTACCGAATGTTCAGTTGCGGCAGCGGCGTGCGCGAAGCGCCGCGGCGCTGCACCTCATCGTGCAGCCGCTTGCAAAACGCCTCCAGCGCGGCGCGCACCGCCGGGTCAGCGTGCGTAAACGCCCGGCTCGGCGAACCCGCATCGCCCTCCACGCGAATACCGATGTTGAGCGGAATCTCACCGAGCATCGGAATGCCCAGTTCCATCGCCGTTCTTCCCGCGCCGCCGTGGCTGAAAATCTCGTCGCGCTTGCCGCAATGCGGACAGACGTAATAGCTCATGTTTTCGACGATTCCGATCACATCCACATTCAGTTTCTGATACATGCGGATGGCTTTGACTGCGTCCAGCAGCGCGACGTCCTGCGGCGTGCAAACCACCACCGCACCGCTCAACGGAACCGACTGCGCCAGCGTCAATGGGATATCGCCTGTTCCCGGCGGCAAATCCACGAGCAGATAATCCAGCCCCTCCCATACGCCGCGATCCAGGAATTCCTTTACGTATTTTTGCGCCATCGGCCCGCGCCACACGATCGCCTGATCCGCGGACACGATGTGGCCCATGCTCAGCACTTTGACGCCATCGCGCTCCAGCGGTTCGATTCGGCCGTACTCATCGGCATCCGGCGCTTCGCCTTCAGTGCCCGTCATCTTCGGGATTGATGGCCCGTACACGTCGCCATCCAGCAAGCCGACCTTCAGCCCCATACGCGCCAGACCGACGGCGGCCAATACCGCCACGGTGCTCTTGCCGACGCCGCCCTTGCCGGCGCCGACCGCGACGATGTTCTTTACGCCCCGCAGCGGCGGCGGTGGCGGGGGTAGGGCCGCGCAATCCACGTTTACGTGAGTAACCCCCGGCAAAGCGGTCAGCGCGGTGGTGGTTTGATCGCTCAGCATTCGAATGAACTGCTGCGTGGCGAGCGCGGGCGGCAGTTGATAATCAACCTGCACAACGCCGTGATTGAACGCGATGCTGCGCACGAATCCCAGCTTGACAACGTCGCGCTGCGTACTCGGCTCCAGTATGCCGCGCAACGCGTCCAAGAACTGATTTTGATCGAGGCTCAACGCGGATTTCCTTACAGTTCGTATCCCGACGGGATTGTATTCCAGCGCCGCGCCTTTGCATATTTCGCAGAATCACCCGGCGCGACCGGCGGCAGCGCTCGGCCCCGTCAATCAGTCGCCGCGCTCGGCTCGGAGGCCTCG
>JAEUIR010000569.1 GCA_016795025.1 Phycisphaerales bacterium | reverse complement strand
GAACTGGCCAAGCGCACCGAGTGCCTCTGGATCAAGCCCGCCTCGCGGCCTTCCCGTCCAACCGGGTTACGGCCGTGCCCTCAAAAACCAACCGGGGCACCCACCGAACGCGTCGTGCCACGGCCATCCAAGCGGCCGTGCCGACCCGTTCCGACAGCCGTTCGCCGCTCATCGCGCCTCAGTCTGGCACGCAACTTGCATGGGCGATCAAAACCGCCCCGTCATCGCGAGTGACTTGCGCTCATTTTGGCCACGGTTGTCCACAAGCGCCACCGAAAACAGGTCCAAATTGTGGATAACTCGTCGCTTTTTGCCGTAAACCATTGCGCCGTCAAGGCTTGCAAAAATGTCACAATTAGTGCGGCGCGGCCAATTGGGAGCGGTTTTCTGCCATATTTTCGGCTCGCCGACGATTTTGCCGTAAACCCCGCCATAATCGACACTTAAACGCCGTTTTTCCCCTCCTCACTTCCTGCCATCTTCCCTGCGGCGCTCCGGTTATCACTCACGCGCGGCCACACCGCCGCCGAAGATTGC
>JAEUIR010000568.1 GCA_016795025.1 Phycisphaerales bacterium | reverse complement strand
GCTGCAATTTCTTTACGCGGTCCCACGCCGCCGACGCCGCACAACAGTTTTGGCTGATTTGCACCACAGCGGTAACACGACCAATCCGTTGCTGTCGAAGTTGAGAAGGGCGTGAATCCACCTTCGCACCGGGGTGACGATACACCGGTACATTAGCGTCGCCGAAAAGAACGGCCTGCGTACTTGCCGCCGATGCAAGAGCGATAAAACATCCGACGCGTGCGATCATCATATGCGTTTCTCCATCACGGAAACTCCCCAGATGAAAAACACAAAAGGCGATTTCCTATTCCCCGTTAACCGGGGAATTCCACATTTCGCCCGCTGGCCTGCGCTTCGTATGAGCCCTCAAACCGGCCACTGACATCGGGATTGTCAAACCGTGTCCATTGCCGGTTGAAGTGCAGATCGATCGTGCCGACCGGGCCATTTCGCTGCTTGGCGATGATCAGCTCGGCTTTGTTATCATCTTCGCCGCTCTCGCCCGCCGCCTCGTTCGGGCGCGTGTAATACGACTCGCGGTGCAGCAGCGTGATCA
>JAEUIR010000567.1 GCA_016795025.1 Phycisphaerales bacterium | reverse complement strand
GACAACATCCGGCAGACGGGGATCCTCCTCGACAGCCGCGTCGCTCCGGGCGATGCCCTGCGAGCGGCACGTGCTCGCGCCGGGCATGACGGCCTGGAAGCATCGAACACGCGCTCATGGCGCGAGGGTTTGCCGTCCGGATTGCTGGGGCCGGCGTCGGTGATCGATGAGATGAGGCGCTCCGGATTGCGCGGGCGGGGCGGCGCCGGGCCCGCGCGAGCTGGTGGTGCGGCTGACGCCGGGCCGGCCCGCAGGCCGCGAATGCGCATGGTTCGGCTTCCACGGCAGCGATGGCGAGGTGTCCGTCTTCCAGCCCCTGGCCCAGGCCCTGGGCGAGGCCGGCCGGGTGCTGCACGGCCTGCAGTCGCCGCAGCACCCGCCGCTGACCATCGAGGCCATGGCGCATGGCTATGTGCATGCGCTGCGCCAGGTGCAGCCCCAGGGGCCGTACCGCCTGTGCGGATTCAGCTCGGGCGGCGTGCTGGCCTGGGAGGCCGCCTGCCAGCTGCGCGACGCGGGGGAAAGCGTCGAGCGGCTG
>JAEUIR010000566.1 GCA_016795025.1 Phycisphaerales bacterium | reverse complement strand
GCCGTGCAAGCCTCCCACACGGCGTCGAGGTCGCCTGCGGCGTGGAAATAGCGCAGATGCGGCTGGTGCGCGAAGTTGTCCGCGATCCAGCCGTGCGGCGTCTCGACCGAGATGCCGATGCCGTTGTCCTCGCACAGGAACAGGATCGGCATCGGGTTCCCGCGGCGTTGGACGTAGCGCGCGGCATTGAAGCCCGCGAGCGCCGTGCAGTGGTTGGCCGATGCGTCGCCGAAGCTGCACAGCACGATCGAATCGCGCGCCAGGGCGGTCGGGACGCCAGTGCGCCGCCCGCGCGCGATCGCGAACGCCAGCCCGACGGCCTTGGGGATGTGCGAGGCGATCGTCGACGTCTGGGGCGGGACCCACAGCGCCTTGCTGCCCCACACCTTGTGGCGTCCACGGCTGATCGGGTCTTCCTTGGACGCGCACAGGGAGAGCAGCGTGTCGAACGACGGCGTGCTCCCCGCGAGCAGGCGGCTCCTGGCCATCATGAGCCCGCCGGAGCGGTAGTGCAGGAAGCACGGGTCGTCGAGTCGCA
>JAEUIR010000565.1 GCA_016795025.1 Phycisphaerales bacterium | reverse complement strand
GACGGCCGCGTGCGCGTGGTCGACTTCGGGCTCGCCCGCACCCGCGACGACCAGCCGCCCGACGCCGCCCTGCCGCCCGCCCGCCCCGACGCCGCCCTCAACACCACGCTGACCGCCACCGGCGCGCTGGTCGGCACGCCCGCGTACATGTCGCCCGAGCAGCACGACGGCCGCCTCGCCGACGCCCGCTCCGACCAGTTCTCGTTCTGCGCCGCGCTCTACGAGGGCCTCCACGGCGTGACCCCGTTCGCCGGCCAGACCCTCGCCGCGCTGGCCGACAACGTGTTCGCCGGCCGCGTGCAACCTGGCCCCGAGGACAGCCGCGTGCCGGCCTGGCTGCGCCGCGTGGTCCTGCGCGGCCTCGCCGTCGACCCGGCCGCGCGCTGGCCGAGCATGGACGACCTGCTCGACGAGCTGGCCCGCGACCCCGAGCGCATCCGCCGGGCCCGCCTGCGCGGCGGCCTCGTCATCGGCGGCGTCGCGGCCGTCGTGCTCGGCCTGCTGTGGCTGGCCCGCCAGCTGGCCGACGTCGCCCGCAC
>JAEUIR010000564.1 GCA_016795025.1 Phycisphaerales bacterium | reverse complement strand
CGGAGGTAATTGTATGACACATCTATCGGCTTGAGCTTTTTTATCTCGTTTACGTGCAGTACTAGAAATGGAACCAAACCATTTTCGTGGATTGAGTGCCCAACGACGTTTCGATAGCATAATCTTCTTGATGAGAACAGGTACGTCTCAATCGTTTTTATTTTTTTGACCGATCAATAGTTTGAAGTACGATAAGAAATGTGACAGCAATACTCGATTTGTTCGCTTTTTGAATTTAAGAGAGAGAGAGAGAGAGAGAGAGAGAGAGAGAGAGAGAGAGAGACTTACATGAATGGATGAAATGCGAACAAGAAGAACAACAATAACAAGAGAAATAGCGAAATTTCGTTGCGCTCTCTCTTTCTGTCTCTCTCGTTCTTCCTCTCTGCAATGCCTTGTAAGCGAAATGCAGAACAGTCAATAATTTTTCTTCTAACAAGTCATCAACATCTTCCACTCAATTGATTGTGCTGGATGTGTCGAACATTTCTCTCTTTCTGTTAATTCAACAATACTTGTGACGATTTATTTCGCATACATA
>JAEUIR010000563.1 GCA_016795025.1 Phycisphaerales bacterium | reverse complement strand
ATTGCGGGCGTAATACTCGCCCCACGGTTGCGTCAGCTCGAGCAAAATCTGCGAGCGGGCCGCGGTTTGCCGCGTTATCGTCACGGCCATGCGAGTCAGGTCGATGATCTGTTCGAATGTAAAGGCAAACGCGCTTTCCGCGTGTACGCCCGATGCGACGATCCAATTTGTGATCTGGTTGCCGTAGCGCTGAACCGTGCGGCGGATATGTTCGCGGGCGAAATCGGAGATCGCTTCGTAGTCGTTTTCCCAGATGTACATCCAATCCGGCACATTGGCGATTCCGAAATTCAGCAGCGGGCCGCCGCGCACGCTCAGTCCCAGCTTCGCGCACGATTTCACAAGTGTGTCGTACGTTTCGAAATTCGTACCCTGTTCTTTGGGCTGGATGTCGCGCCAAGCAAATGGCACGCGCACAAAATCGAAGAGATCGCCGAGCTTGACCTTGGGCGGCGATTTCACCGCGGCCGTGCCGAGATTCACACCCATGAACGGCCGGGAAAAACCGCCGGACTGTTGCCGTCTCGTCAGAAACACGCCG
>JAEUIR010000562.1 GCA_016795025.1 Phycisphaerales bacterium | reverse complement strand
GAATGCCGTCGTTGTCGCAGTCCGGAACCGGTTGGCAACTGTCGGGGATGCCGTCCGGTGCGCACGTGATCGTCGCGCCGACGACGCCGTAGATGTCCGCGGCTCCGGTCTGGATCTCGCAGAAGTTCGGGATGCCGTCGTTGTCGCAGTCCGGCACCGGCTGGCAACTGTCGGGGATGCCGTCGGGAACGCACGTGATCGTCGCGCCGACGACACCGTAGATGTCCGCAGCGCCCGTCAGGATCTCGCAGCGATCCGGGATGCCGTCGTTGTCGCAATCGGCGACCGGTTGGCAACTGTCCGGGATGCCGTCCGGTGCGCAGGTGATCGTCGCACCGACGACGCCGTAGAGGTCGAGCGCGCCCGCCAGGATCTCGCAACGATCCGGGATGCCGTCGTTGTCGCAGTCGCGCACCGGCTGGCAGCTGTCGGGGATGCCGTCCGGAGCACAGGTCACCGTCGTTCCGCTGATACCGTAGATGTCGACGGCGCCTGTCGCGATCTCACAGAAGTTCGGGATGCCGTCGTTGTCACAGTCGGG
>JAEUIR010000561.1:292-542 GCA_016795025.1 Phycisphaerales bacterium | reverse complement strand
CGATTCACTTTTCCCGTCCGTCCCGGCCTGCCGATGTCTTCCCCTACCCGTCCGGCCGAATCGGCCAGCCTCGCGAAAGCCAATCCGGTGCTCTGTGCGAGTGCGGCCTCTCGCGTGATCTGGGCCGCGGGCGCGCTGGTCGTCTTGTGGACGACCGTGCTGTGGGCGCTCGATTGAGCATCGTGCGGTCGATGCGCCCACTTGCCCCCGGGCCCGCAGGGCCGATTCTGCGCTTCGAGAATCTGACCCT
>JAEUIR010000561.1:0-282 GCA_016795025.1 Phycisphaerales bacterium | reverse complement strand
GGTGCACCACCTGCGCGGCGAAGTGGCCGCCGGCAGCCTGCTGGCCATTGTCGGCCCGAACGGCGCCGGCAAGTCGACCCTGCTCAAGGCCATTGCCGGCGAACTCCGGCCGCTGCAGGGCCGGATTGAGTTGATCGGCGTCCAGCGACGACAGATCGCCTACCTCACCCAGCAGGCGACGCTCGACAATGCCTTCCCGATCGTGGTTCATGATTTTGTCGCCATGGGCCTGTGGCGCGAGATCGGTGCCTTTGGCGGCCTCGACGGCAGCCTGCGCCGGCG
>JAEUIR010000560.1 GCA_016795025.1 Phycisphaerales bacterium | reverse complement strand
CGCGACGTGAGCTTGGGCCGGCGCGCTGTCTCGAGCGAAGCCGCGCTCACGCGATTGCGCGTGTCGCGCAGGATCGCGTCGATCGTCTCCGGGCTGGCGGCGCCGCTCTCGATCAGGCGCCGCGCGTTGCGCAGCAACGGATCGCGCGCTTCCTGCCGCTCGATCTGCTCGAGCGTGTGGTAGTTCGTCTCGACGTCCGAACCTGCGTGGCCCCACAGGCGCACCGTCTCCAGGTGCAGGAACGTCGGCCGCCGCGAGGTGCGGCAGTGCTCGATCGCGGCCGCCACCGAGTCGTACACCTCGTCGATCTCACCCGCCGCGCGGAAGTACGCGAGATTGGGCTGGTTCGAGAACGTCTCGGCGATCCAGTTGTTCGGCGTCGCGACGCTGATGCCGATGCCGTTGTCCTCGCACAGGAACAGGATCGGGCAGGGCGCGCCCTGCTTGGCCGCGTAGCGCGCGAACGTGAAGCCCGCGAGCGCCGTGCAGTGGTTCGCCGACGCGTCGCCGAAGGAGCAGCACACGATCGAATCGCCGCGCAG
>JAEUIR010000055.1 GCA_016795025.1 Phycisphaerales bacterium | reverse complement strand
TGCGCAGCAGGCGCGCTCGCTCAGGCTTCGGATATTCACGTCAACAGCGCAGCGGGCAATGACGCATGGAGCGGATCATGCGCCGAATGGGACGGCGCGGGTTGCGGGCCCAAACGCTCCATTCAAGCCGCGCTGCTCGTCGCGACCGATGGCGACGCGATTCTCCTGGCGCCCGGCGTTTACCGCGGCGCGCTGAATCGCCAGATCGATTTCGCGGGCCGCAGGCTGACGTTGCGCGGATCGTCCGGACAGGCGAAAGATTGCGTAATCGATTGCGAAAATCAGCCGCGCGCGCTGTATCTGCATCGCGGCGAGACGCGCGAAGCCCGCATCGCGGATGTGACAATCACCAACAGCAGCGGCCCGGCCGTCGTCATCGCGGGCAGCAGCCCGACGTTTGAACGCGTGTATTTCACGCGCAACGCAATGACGGATGAATCCGGCGGCGCAGCCGCGCTGGATGTGCGAAATTCGACCGCATTATTCAATCAATGCGAATTCGTCGAAAACGTGAGCATTGGGTCGGTGGGCGGCGCACCCGTGGTGGTGTTCGCCAACGCTGAGTTTGACGCATGCCGCTTCGACCACAATCGCTCTGTCGCCACCGGACCACTGCTCGCATCCGGCGGTGTTTTTCGACGCTGCGAGTTCACGAACAATGAGGCCGGCTACTTCGGTGCAATCGCCGGCGCAGCTGTTTCCGGACACGTACGATTGGAAGCCTGTCTGATCGCGAACAACCGCGCCGCCGGCGGATACACCATCATCGGATCAAGCCGCGTGTCGTTCACGCTTGTGAATTGCGTCATTCGCGACAATCAGGCGGGCTTGGCCGCGCTGAATTTCAGCGGGCCAACGACGGGCCTCACCATCACGCACTGCACCATTGTGAACAACCGGATCGGCGAAGCGGCGATTCGAACCTACGACGGCGCAATTCCGACGGTCGAAAACTGCATCATTCGCAATGACAGCCCGCAGGAGATCGCCGCCTACAGCTCCGGCGCGGTGTTTTACTGCAACATCCGCGGCGGCTATTGGGGAGCGGGAAACGTGGATCTCGATCCGGCGTTGGCGTATGCGGCTGACCCGCGGCTGACCGCCAACTCACCCTGCATCGACGCCGGCGACGTGGATCCCCTGGCGGGATTGCCCCAAACCGATTTCGACGGCAAGGCCCGCGTGCTCGGCGGCGCGCCTGACATGGGCGCGTTCGAGTACGACGACGAGCATGCGACCCTGGCGCTGCAACACGATCGCATCGAGTTCGACGTGCCGCTCGGAGGTGAATCCGAGCGCGTCGCGATGGAGTTCTTAAACGTGGGCGGGGGTCTCGCGCAATGGAGCGCTCAGTCGGATCAACCATGGTTGAGCATTGACCCGGCGACCGGAACGACGCAATCGCGTCAGCCACTCGCCATTGCATGTGATCCGGCCGCGCTTGAACCCGGCGCGCACGAGGCGACGATCACAATCTCCGCGCTGGACGGCGCTCCGCCGCAGCGTGAGCTTAGGTGCGTGCTGAACGTCACGCGATCGCTGACTGTTCCGGGTGATTTCGAGACCATCCAGGCCGCGCTGGATTCCGCCAACAACGACGACGAGATCATTCTCACTGCCGAAGAGTATCGCGGAGAAGGCAACGTCCACCTGAACTTCCACGGCCGGCGCGTCACGCTGCGCGGTGCAAGCGGCGATCCGGCGGATTGCGTCATCGATTGCGAGGGCGGTGGGCCGGGCATGGATTTTCACGAGGGCGAGTCGCGGGCCACTCGTCTCGAAGCTGTCACGATTCGCAATGCGGCCGCCGATCGTGCGCTGAAAATGCGCTACGTCAGCCGCCCAACGATGGTGAATTGCCAATTCGTGGACAACTCGGGCGGCGCGCTCTACGCCGCGCATGTGTCGAACGCGCGCCTGCTGCGCTGCGTGATCGCGGACAACGCGGGCGACAGCGGCGTGGCGCTCTATTCGACTCATCTCTCCGATGTCGCTTTCGAGGAATGCGACATTCGCGACAACGTCGCATTCGGCGATAGCGGCGCGATTGTGAATTGGGCGTATTCGCGAACGTCGTTCGTCAACTGCACGCTCGTGCGAAACACGGCGACGGCCGCGGCGATCGGCTTTGCCGAAGGCGGCCGGCCGGCGTTCACTTTCGACGGCTGCACCGTTGCCGACAATGTTTGCACCAGCGGAGCGCCGGTTTTAGCGCTGGGATGGGGCGCGACCGGGCGTTTGCACAATACGATTTTCTGGAACGACGGCTCAGTACAAGTGGACATCCAGGGTCCGCTGAACGACTTTCCCATTGACTATTCGCTCGTGCGCGGCGGACCGGCCGGCATCGCTTATGTGGGGACGTATGACGATTGGGGCGTAGGCAATACTGACGCAGCACCGCAATTCGTTGACGCGACCGGCGGCAACTATCACCTCTCAGCCGGTTCGGCCTGCGTCAACGCCGGCGACCCAGGGTTCGCAGACGCCACACAACGCGATGCTGACGGCGCGCGGCGCGTGTGGAACGGCCGGATCGACATCGGTTCCGACGAATTCGCATCGTTCGCCACGGCCGACGCAAATTGCGATGGCGCGGTGAACAACTTTGATATTGACGCGTTCGTGCTGGCGCTCGCGGATGCGGCGGTCTATGCAAGCGCGTATCCGGATTGCGAGCGGCTCGTTGCGGACGCGAACGGCGACGGCATGGTGAATAACTTCGATATCGATGGCTTCATCGCGTGTCTGGCAAACAACGGCTGCCCGTAATCGGTCCCTTTTTCAAGGGAGTCCGTCCATGAAGACCGCACTCCGCGGCGCGTTCCTGGTTGCTGTATCTGGGCTGCTTTCGGCGCACACCGCGTTTGCCCAACCCACCGGCGCGTGCTGTCTGCCCGGCGGCGAATGCCGCCAGATCACGCTGGCCGAGTGCATCGCGCTCGGCGGCATATATTTTGGTGATGACACGGGCTGCGACCCCGCTACGTGTCGCGGAGCTTGCTGTTTTTCCAATGCGACATGCCTTTATTTGCTGCGGCCGGATTGCGCGTCTCAAGGCGGCACGTATCAGGGTGAGTTGACCGACTGCTCACCTAATCTCTGCGGCGGCGCTTGCTGCCTGCCGGATTTGTCGTGTCAATTTCTCACGCAGGCTGGATGCGCGGCCGCGGCCGGCGAGTTCCGCGGCACCGGCGCGACGTGCATGCAGACTGTCTGCTTTGGCGCGTGTTGCCGTGGCGACACCAGTTGCACGATCACGCGACGAAACGAATGCCAGGGCTCGGGCGGCATGTGGATTTCCGGCCGGACGAGCTGCGATCCGAATCCTTGTGGCGGAGCGTGCTGCCTGTCGGCGACAAATTGCCAGTTTATGACACGGGCCGCGTGTTTAAGCGCTGGAGGCTTGTATCGCGGCACGAACACTTCGTGCGACACGGTGGCGTGCGGCGGAGCATGCTGTTTGTCGACCGGTTGCGAATTGCTGCGCGATGGTGAGTGCGAAACGCGCGGCGGCATTTTTCGAGGATATGGCACGAATTGCGATACGGCTGATCAATGCAGCGGTGCTTGCTGCGTAGGCAATCAGTGCCAAGTGTTGAATTGGGACGTTTGCGTGAGCGGCGGCGGACTGTTTTTCGGTCGCGGAACAAGCTGTAACAATCCTTGCAACATCTGCCCGCCGTTTCCGCGGGGCGATACGCGCTGCGACCATCACGTCGACAATTTTGACATTGATTGCTTCGTGTTGGCGGTAGTGGGCAACTTCGAGCGGTGGGTCGCCGAATGTCAGCTCGGCACCGATTGCGACCTGGTCTGCGTGGCTGACGTGAACGGAGACGGCGTCGTCAACATGTTCGACATCGATGGCTTCGTAGAGTGCGTGGTGAATCAGGGATGCAATTAGTTTGATCCTCGTGTTTGAAATGCGAGGTGATGAATCGCGGCAACACTGACCGCCCATTGATGAATGAAGGTCACAAACAATGTCCACAAGCAATAACCGAATGGCGCTGGCAATCGCCTCTTGCGTTGCATGCATCTCGGCGCCGGCATTCGCCCAGGGCAACGCCGCATGTTGCCTGCCCGACAGCAGTTGCCAAATGACAACGCAGCCGGAATGCGTCGCGCTGAGTGGCGTATGGCTCGGACTGGGCACGACCTGCGTGCCAAATCCCTGTCTCGGAGCCTGCTGTTTTTCCGATTCATCGTACCAGCGCACCACCCGCGCAAACTGCGAGGCGCAAGGTGGAGTGTTTCGGGGTGAGTCCAGCACATGCACGCCGAATAATTGCGGCGGAGCGTGCTGCATGCCGGATGCGTCCTGCATCTTCACCAACCGAAACGCATGCTTTTCAGCCGGCGGGGTGTACCACGGAGACGGGCAGCTCTGCCAGAACACCGCGTGCGGCGGCGCGTGTTGCCTGGCGGACCAGGCGTGCGCTTACATGACCTCGGCCGGCTGCGCTGCCGCCGGGGGCGACTATCGCGGCACCGGCACGCGCTGCGAAACCCAGGTATGCAGCGGGGCATGCTGCCTGGTCGATTTTTCATGTGTATCCTTATCGCTTTTGGAGTGCTTCGCGCTCGGCGGCGACTTCCGCGGGTATGGCGTCAGCTGCGCCACGACTATTTGCGGCGGCGCGTGCTGTCTTTCGAATGGAAGCTGCATGTTCGCCGTGCCGAGCGCCTGCGCGTCCGCGGGCGGCACTTATCGAGGTCACGGCACCATCTGCCAGCCGAATCCCTGTGGTGGAGCGTGCTGCTTCGCCGATGGAACGTGCGCGACGATGACCAGCGCCGCCTGCCGGGAGATCCCGGACGCCATCTATCAAGGAACCGGCTCCTCGTGTGATGACGGCGTCGCCTGCCCAGGCGCGTGTTGCGAGACTGCGGGCGGATGTAGAAATCTTCCCGAATCAGCGCGCGTTGGTGTATTTCACGGCATTGGAACACGCTGCGCGCAAACCGAATGCAGGGGAGCGTGCTGCCTGCCGAATGGAACCTGCGAGACGATGACCGCGTCACAGTGCAGTCAGGCTTTCGGCATTTATCACCCGAATGCAGAATGCGGAACGACAACATGCCCGCCGGCGGAACCGCGCGGGGCGTGTTGTTTCAGCAATGGAACATGCGTCGAGCTCGCTCAGGGATATTGCGAGACCCAGTACGGCCGGCAGTGGCAGGGAGCGGGTTCAATTTGCCAGAGCGACGCCTGTGCTTTTGGCGCGTGCTGTCTGCCGTTTATCCAGTGCGAACTGCGGCGTCAATATGTCTGCATACAGGAAGGCGGCGAGTTTCTGGGCGTCGGCAGCACGTGCCCGGGTACTTGCCGCGAATGCGATCACCCATTGGCGGATACGAATTGCGACTATCTCGTCAACAACTTCGACATTGATTGCTTTGTGATCGGATTGGCGCGGGGCGACCAGGAGTGGGGAGAGCGATGCGGCTCCCCCGGTTGCTTCATGGTTTGTGTGTTGGACACGAACGGCGACGGTCTCGTCAACATGTTCGACATCGATCCATTCGTCGCCTGCATGTCGCATTCGGGCTGCCCTTGAGACCCGACTTTGTAGCACCGATGATTCGGAGGCTTACATCATGAACCATGTCATTCGATCGAGCTTCGTCGTGCATTCCCTCGTGGCGCTGATCGCGGTGCTCGGGACGGTGGCGGCGTTCGGCCAGACGACCGGCGCGTGCTGCCTGACCAGCGGCGAATGCCGCGAAGTCACCATCCCCGAGTGCCTGGCGCTTCAGGGGATTTATCTGGGAAACGGCGTGCCTTGCACGCCGCAAACTTGTGCGGCCGCTTGTTGCTTTTCGAACGGCACGTGTGAGTTGCTGCTTCGCCCCACGTGCGCGGAGCGCGGCGGCGTTTATCGCGGCGAAGGCGAAACATGCACGCCGAACTACTGCGGCGGCGCCTGTTGCCTGCCGGATGCGTCCTGCACCTTCACCACAGGCCTGTTGTGCAGCGCGGCTGGAGGATCGTTCCGGGGAGCCGGGGTCGAGTGCACCGAAGTGAATTGCGGCGGCGCCTGCTGTTTCTCGAATACGTCCTGTCAGTACATGACGCGCCAGGGCTGCACCGCCGCCGGCGGCACGTACCGCGGAACCGGCACAAATTGCAGCACGCAGGCCTGCGGCGGAGCGTGTTGTTATCTCGATCTGAGTTGCGCCTTACGCTCCGCCGAGGTGTGTGAAAGCGAAGGCGGACAATTTCGCGGCTACGGCACGGCGTGCGGAACGACCGTCTGTGGCGGCGCTTGTTGCCTAACCGACACGACCTGCTTCATCGCCATACCCAGCAGCTGCGCGGCTGCGGGTGGGAGTTTTCGCGGCAACGGAACGGACTGCGATCCGAATCCGTGCGGCGGAGCGTGCTGCCTTACGGATGCGACTTGTGTGTTTCTCACATCCAGCAACTGCCACGCGATCGATGGCGCGATTTATCGAGGCAACGGCACAGCGTGCGATGACGGTGGCGGTTGCCCCGGAGCCTGCTGCGAAGCGGCAGGCGGTTGCCGCAACCTGCCGGAATCCTCCTGCGACGGCTTGTTCCATGGCGTCGGGACGCGCTGCGCGAGTGTCATCTGCACGGGAGCGTGTTGCTTCCCCGACGGAACGTGCCAAACACTCAGCGAATCCGACTGCTCCATGTCCGCCGGGTTGTACTTGCCGAACCTCGAGTGTGAATCAGCAAACTGCCCGCCGATTTCTCCGACCGGCGCGTGCTGTTTCAACAACAATCAACCGTGCCTCGAAATAGGCGAGGCATATTGCGTCGATCGCGGCGGGCGCTGGCAAGGCGCCGGTTCAACTTGCGCCAGCAATGCCTGCGAACGAGGCGCGTGCTGCCTGCCGTTTGTGCAATGCGAAATGGAGCGTGCATACGATTGTCTTCAGCGCGGCGGGCAGTTCATCGGACACTCTATTGAATGCCCCGCGACATGCCCCGAGTGCGAGCATCCACTCGCAGACACAAACTGCGATTTTCGCGTGAATAACTTCGACATCGACTGTTTCATTCACGCTGTCGTGAGCGGCGGTCCGCCCAGTCGCGGCGAAGACGAGTGCCTCGTGTCAGGCTGCTATTTCACGTGCGTAGCCGATTGCAACGGCGACGGACTGGTCAACATGTTCGACATCGATCCTTTTGTGGCCTGCATGGCCAACAACGGATGTCGTTAGCCGCGGCGGCCTTACTTCCGCGCGTCGTCATCCCACAGCGGCCGCAGCGCGTCCGTATCGAGGTCGTCAAACTGCCCCGTTCGAGCCGCCCAGATAAACGCCACGACCGCGCCGGCGGCAAACAGCAACGCGGCCGGAAGCAATACGAACAACACGCTCATCGACGACCTCCAAACGTCCGTACGCCCAGCGCCATCGCCAGCACCGTAAACGAACTGACCGGCATGAGGATGGCGGCGATCAGCGGATTCAGGATGCCCGTCATCGCCAGCGCCGCGCCCGTAAGGTTGTATCCGAGCGAAATCGCCAGCGTGCGGCGGATTGCAGCAAATGTGCGGCGGCTGGCCTGGATTAACTCGACGATTGGCGTCAGACCGGGACGATTCAGGTAAACATCCGCGGCCGCGAGGCTCGCTTCCGCGCCGCCGTGAACAGCGATGCCGACGTGCGCCGCCGCGAGCGCGGCCGCGTCATTCACGCCGTCGCCCACCATCACCGCGTCGCCGGCTGATTGCGCGCTGCGCACATATTCCAGTTTTTGCTCGGGTAAGCGGCCGCCGCGCGCGTCCTGCTCGGCGATTCCCAAATCGCCGGCGACGCGCTTCACGACATCGGCATGGTCGCCGGACAGCAATTCGACGCCCCAGCCGCGAGATCGCAGCCAATCCAACGCGCCGCGGGAATCGTCGCGCAACGCATCGCCCACACCGGCCGCCGCGACAATCTCGCCATCCACCGCGACAAGCACCGGCGCGAGGCCCTCGCTCAGAAATTGATCGACGTGCGACGCGATGCCCTGCGCCTCGCGCGACGCGCGCGAGCGAACCCACGCGGCCGAGCCTACGCAGACCTCTCTAGCGCCGACCCTGCCGGCGACGCCTGCACCAAGTGTCGTGATCGCGCCGCCGGGTTTCAGCGACACATCCGCGTCCGCGCGAAACGCCTCTACAAACGCTCGCGCGACCGGATGCGCCGAATTCGATTCGATCGCCGCAACCAGCGGCCTGGCCCAATCCGCGCCGCACCAGCGAACAATGCTGACGCGCCCCTGAGTCAGCGTGCCGGTCTTGTCCAGAATCATGCGCCCCGGCCGAGCCAAACGCTCCAGCGTATCTCCGCCTTTGATTAGAATGCCGCGCTTCGCGGCGCGACCGATGGCGATCGTCACCGCCAGCGGCGTCGTCAGCCCCAGCGCACACGGGCACGTGACGATCAGCAGCGCGGTCGCGTTGTCGATCGCGCGAGCCGGATCGATCACCATCCATACCACGACCGTAATCGCCGCCAACGCCAACACAGCCGCCGTGAACCAGCCGGCCATGCGATCGGCCAGCCGCACCATCGGCGCAGGCCGGGCCGCGCATTCCTCGACAATTCTCAGCAGTTTGCCGACGCGCGTCTCTTCTCCGGCCGCGGTCACGCGGATGCGCAGCGGGCTGCTGATGTTAATGGTGCCTGCGCAGACTCGATCGCCGCCCGCGACGTGCGTCGGCCGCGATTCTCCGGTGAGCAGCGATTGATCGATGCTCGACTCGCCGTTGACCACGTCGCCATCGACGGGCACCGTCTCATTGCCGCGCACTTCGACCAGGTCGCCACGCTTCACGACTTCAATCGGCGCCTCGCGAATCGCGTCGCCTTCGATCAGTCGCACGGCCGACGGCGTGAGCGAATAAAGCATCTCCACCGCGTCGGATGCCCAGCGTTGCTGGCGGTATTGCACCCAGCGGCCGACGAGCAAAGCGAACACCAGCACCGCCAGCGAATCAAAATAGATTTCGCCTCGGCCCAGCAACGTATTCACGACGCCCGCGACCCCGCCCGCTGCGAGCCCAATCGCGATTGGCAAATCTAGGTGCGCGGTGCGCGTGCGAATCGCCGCCCAGGCTCCGCGAAAGAACATGCTCCCCGGCCACGCCAGCGACACCACGGTGAGCACCATGCTCAACACGCGGAACAGGGCCTGATATTGCGGCTCCATCACCGCGAACATGCCGCTGTATAGCGCGAAGCCAAGCAACATGACATTGCCCGCGATCGCGCCGGCCACGCCAATGCGCACCAGCAGCCGCGCATCTTCGCGACGGCGGATCGTCCGCTTCGCCACGTCGCGCGCCGGATGGGGCGAATAGCCCAGCGAATCGAGTGCGCGTGCGGCCGTTGAGAGCGCTCCGCCGCCGGGATCCCAAGTCAGCCGCAGCAGCGAACGCCGCAATTCGAGCCGCGCGCTGACCACGCCGGGCGCAATCAGCGGCAGTTTCTCGACCAGCCACACACATGCCGCGCAGTGCACACCTTCAAGAAACAACTCGATCGAGTAGACGCCGCCGGGCTGCGCCTGGCAGTGCATTTCGCGAAACGCCGAATCATCAAACTCGGCGTAGCTGCGCCCGGTGGTTCGAGCCGGCGCAACGCCCGATGAGTCCGCCGGCCGCAGCGCGTAATAGCGATCAAGACCGCTGGAGTGGATCACTTCGTACACAGTGCGGCAGCCATGACAACAGAATTGCGCGGCTGCGCCCGGCTCGATCAGCCCGGCGGGAACCGGCAGACTGCAATGCGCGCAAGCGACCTGCTCGGTCGATCGAGCCGCGAATTCCGGGTTGACTACGGTGTTAGCGCTCATCTTTGCAGCACGGCATCTCTTCAGAGTTCAGTGACGACACCTGCGTCACACTTTCTCGCAACGAACTCGGCGCCGCTCGACCGGCGAAACTCGGGAGCTGCGCGCGATTCACAACCGTCAGCGTCCCCACGATCACGATCGCAACCGACGCCGCCCAGGCGACGCCGCCGCGCAAGCGTCCCGCCAGCAGTTGCACACCCAACCCCAGCGAAGCAAGGACCGGAACTGTTCCGGCCCAAAACACGACCATCGTCGCCGCGCCGAGCAGCGGACTGGCCGTACCAGCCGCCGTGAGCGCGAACGCATACAACCAGCCGCATGGCAACAATGTGGTCAACGCACCGATTATTCCCGCGCGTTGCACCGGCCCGAGGCGCATCGCCGCCAAATGTCCGCGCGACACAACGGTGCGCAGCGCGCCTGGCAACGGGAGTTCGCCCACTCGCGCGCCGGCCAGCCGCGCGCATGCCAACAAACCAAACCCCACCATCATCGCCCCCGCAAGCACCGCGGCCGTTCGCTGCAAGCCCACCATCGCCCCGCCGAAATCCAATGCCGCACCCAGCGCCCCGGCCGCCGCTCCAAGCAACGAATAAGTCAGCAATCGCCCGCTGTGATAGGCCCCGTGAAGCCACGCGCGACCGGCGCCGCGCTGCGCCGCGCCGATTGAGCCGGTCCCGACCGCAAACGCCACGAACGGTCCGCACATGCCGGCGCAGTGCAGGCTGCCGCACAAGCTCGCCACGAAAACGGTCGTGATGAGCGTAATCACGGCGCGAGACCATCCTTTCCGGCGATGTCGCGCTGCACGGTGGTGACAAACGTCTCTTCGCCGCGCGACACTGTGAAGCGAAATTCGTAAAGCCCCGAGCGCGCAAACGTAATGCTTGCGGCCAGCGTTCCGTCCGGCTGAGGCGTGAACAGCGAGGTGTGCCGATCGCGGGCTCGCGCATGATGAAACCACTCGGCGGCGGCGCTTGCTCCTTCGATCAACTCGCCGTCGCGATCTTTCACCGTAAGCACGATCGGGCGCGCGCCATTCTCGGCGAGCGCTCCGACGTCAAGCTGAAGCGTCCATCCAAGCTTGGCGCTTTGGCGCTGCTGGCGTGAGATATCATCCCAGCGCACCGCCTTTTGATAGTAATCCGGCTCCAGCGCGAATGATCGATCGTTTGTCGCGATACAAATCATCGTCACCACCGCTCCGACCTGAAGAAGAAACAGCGCCGCGACGAACGCGATCCAGCGGCGGGCGGCTCGCTGACCGCTCGGAATGTGCGCAACCGCCGTCGGATCCACCAGATTCATCATCGTTTGTCGCTCCGTTCGTGTTGCCCGCTCTCAGCGCTCCCCGGCGCGCCCGGATTCGGATTGTGCAATTGGTGCGGCCCCAGCGCGTGGTAATTCAACGTGGCTTCGAATTTGGCGCCGTCGCTGACGAGAATGCGCACATCGCACGCGCCGTCCTTGAACGCTGAAAACGGCACGACCAATAGCGCCGACTCAAGCAGCGATTGCCCGGGTTGCAGGCGCAAATTGTCCTGGTCAATCTCGATTCGCGCGCCGCTGTCGTCCGCGACGCGCACGGTGTATTGCCGCGCTTCATGCGTGCGATTCGTGATGCGAAGCCGCGCTGGATTGCTGATTTCGCCTCGGGCCAACTCGGTAAAGGGCATGCCCGGGCCGCGAATAATGGCTGTATCCGCGTCCTGCCGATTCGATAAATTCCAAATCAGCCCGGACAGCGCGGCGATCAGAATGATCGCGTAAAGAATCACGCGCACTCGAAGCAGCCTGCCCGGCTCTCCGGCAATCCGCGCCTGCGAGCTGTATCGAATCAGACCGCGCGGGCGACCGATCTTGTCCATCACCGCGTCGCACGCGTCGATGCACTGTGCGCACCCGATGCACTCCATCTGCAAGCCGCTGCGAATATCGATGCCGGTTGGACACGTCGTCACGCACAATTTGCAGTCAATGCAGTCGCCGTTCGCCGACGTCGGCCGACCACCGCTCGATTCGCGGCGCGGCGCTTCGATGACCGGCAACACCGCTGGGCTGCGACCTTCGTTCAAGAGGCCGCGCTCGGCGTCGCCCGCGCGTTTCCTGCCCCGCGGTTCGCCGCGCTGCGCGTCGTAGCTGATAATGAGCGAGTTGCGATCGAGGAGCGCCGACTGAAATCGGCCGTACGGGCAGGCGACCAGGCAGGTCTGCTCGCGGAAAAACGTGAAGTTGAACACCATCAGCGCCGTCGTCGTCGCCATCACCAGGAACGACCCTGGGTGCTCGAACGGCGACTGACGCACCCACTGACTAAGCGCGTCCACGCCCACGAAATACGCCAGAAAGGTGTGCGCTAAAAACAACGAAGCCAGCAGGTAGGCGAAATAAAGGCCGATTCGGCGCAATCCGCTTACTTCGCGCGGGGGGCCACCGCGACCAGACGTTCCAACGAATAGCCGTTCGATCGGCCGATAGAGAAATTCCATGTAAACCGTCTGCGGGCACGCCCAGCCGCACCAGACGCGACCGAAGAGGGCCGTCAGCACAAAAATGCCCACAAACGCCGTCAACAGGAAAAACGCCAGGATGATCGAATCCGTCGGCAACAGCGTCAGGCCGAAGAACGTAAACTCGCGCCGACTGAGATCGAGCAGCATGGCGGGTCGATCGTTGATGCGAATGTGCGGAATCAGCGTGAAGATCGCGATCAGCGCGTACGCGGTCCAGCGGCGCCACTCAAGAAACCGACCACGCGAGAGTTTGGGGGACAGCCAGCGGCGAGTGCCGTCGCGATTCAGCGTCGAAAGCACGCGCTCTTCCGGCGCAAGCAATGACGACGGCGGCAAGTCCACGCCGGATTGGACGGCGTCGTCGCTCTTTTCAGTGATTTCAGTCGTCATATTCATTTCAGTTACATCGCAATCGCCGTGCCGTGCGCGCTGCGCATTGGCTAAGGAAGTACACTCCGACGTCAGTACTCCATCAGCCCTAATTCGTCGGGAGCCTCAGTGTCCCGCCGGCGCGAAACCATACATGCACCCGCCAATTCAACCGTGACACAGCGCGAGTCGGTCTCCAGCGATGATCGATCCCCCGTTTTGCAATCACGTTTCGCGAACCGCTCGTCGCGGTCAATGGCTCAGGTTGTCAATTGCCTTTTGGCCACGGCGGAATTACGTCCCCCTCAACCGGCCTGGCGCTGGGAAGATTTTTCCCGCGCAGCGAGGCGATATATGACGCGGTCAGGACTACTTCATTCGGGTGAAGCCGGTTTTTCCATGCCGGCATTGCGCCGTTCGCCGCGCCGTTCGTGATGACCGTAGCGATGTCCGTTATGGTTTTTACATTCTTGTAGGCGTCATCGGTCATGTTCGGTCCAACCACACCCTCACCGTCGCGCCCGTGGCACGAGACGCAGTTCGTCGCGAATGTGTTGCGGCCTACTTCCAGCCACTTTTTGTCGGTCGAGTATTTGACAATGGTCGCTTCGTCCGCCTTCAATTCGCCGATCTCGGCGAATTGCTTGCGCAGATCGACCACCACAGATGCGTTGTATGCGTCCTTGAGCGTCCAGGAATCCGGGCTGAACTGGAAAAACAGAAAATACACAATGCTAAACACCACGGTTGCATGAAACAGCATCCACCACCACCCGGGCGTTGGATTGTCATACTCCTGAATTCCGTCGTAATTATGATCAAGCAGCATCGGTTCGGCGGACTGGCTCATGACTGGCTCCCGGTCGGATGATTGTCGGCGGCCTCCAACGGAATGTTCGCGGCATACTCGATTTCGCTCCGCGATCGCAGCAGCGTGCGGATCAGGATCGTCGCAAATGCGGCGGCGAACATGATCATCGCCGCCTCGGCGAACCACTCCAACCGCGCGTTGCTCATGATGTCGGTCAAGCTCATTTCAGCTTCCTCGCTGATAGCACGGACGAACCGCGGTGGCCCGGAGAAACGCCTGTCGCAACCATTCGCGTCAGCGTGGCCGCGGCTTCTCGCAGCAATCCCGAAAACACTCGGATTCCAGTGCCTCAGTAAACAATCGTCAGCCAATCACTTCGTATCTACTTGTTTCCCATCGCCACCGGCTGCGTCGTTGCGGGCGGCGCGGACGGCTCTCCCGGCGTCGGCGGCGTCTTGTACAAATCCGTTCCAAGCCGCTGCAAATACGCGATGAGCGCCGTCACTTTCTTATCGTCGTATCCAGGCTCGCCGCCCTGCTCGACAATCTGTCTGGCGATCTCCGCCGCCTGAGCCCGAGCGAGCTGCTCCGCCTGGCCGATCTCCTTGTCGTAGGGCACGCCCAGTTTCTTCATCACCCTGACGTGCGCCTCAATTGAACCAAAGTCGAGCGTCTCTTTTAGCAACCACGAATAGGCAGGCATCACGGACTTCGGGTTCACTTCACGCGGATTCTTGAAGTGCAGCAGATGCCACAGATGCGACTGCCGCCCGCCTTCACGCGCCAAATCCGGCCCGATGCGGCGACTGCCCCATTGGAACGGGTGGTCGTAGACGCTCTCGCCAGGCTTGCTGTATTCGCCGAAGCGCTTCGTCTCGGCGATCAGCGGACGGATCATTTGCGAATGGCAGTTGTAGCAGCCCTCAGCGATGTAAATGTCGCGGCCGGCAAGCTCCAGCGGCGTATACGGCGTCACGGACGCGATGGTGGGAACGTTCGACCGAATCAGGAACGTGGGCAAAATCTCGAAGAGCGATGCCACTACGACGGCCACCGCGACCCACACGCTGAACACCAGCGGCAAGCGCTCCCATCGACGATGCCAGGCAGCCTGTGCAAAACGATCATACTTGTGCGCGATGTTCACAACCGGGGTGCGAATGCGCGATGGCGGAAGCGCCTCGACCGCCCGCGCAGCCATCAGCGGCGGCGCCTCGTACACCGGCTCTTCATATTTTGCCGGGCGCGTCTGCCACGTCCGCACCATGTTATAGACCATCACGACAATTCCCGCGATGAACAGCGCGCCGCCCAGCGCGCGAATCCAATAGTACGGAATCAAGTGCGCGACGGTCTCGATGAAGTCCGGCCACATCAATCGGCCGTTCTCATCGATGCCGCGCCACATAAGACCCTGCGTAATTCCCGCTGTCCACATGCTGACCACATAAACCAGGATTCCGACCAACCCGAGCCAGAAATGCATGTTGGCCAGTTTCTGGCTATAGAGCTTGGTCTGAAAGAGCCGCGGAGCCAACCAGTAAATCATGCCGAATGAAATAAAGCCGTTCCAACCGAGCGCGCCGCCATGCACATGCGCGATGGTCCAATCAGTGTAGTGCGATAGAGCGTTCACGCTCTTCACGCTCATCATGGGGCCTTCAAACGTGGACATCATGTAGAACGTGACGCCGACCACGAAGAACTTCAGCACGGGGTCGTACGACACCTTGTGCCATGCGCCGCGCAACGTCATCAAGCCGTTGATGCCGCCGCCCCAGCTTGGCATCCAGAGCATGACGCTGAACAGCATGCCAAGGGTACTCGCCCATTCCGGGCAGGCCGTGTAGTGCAGATGGTGCGGTCCGGCCCAAATGTACATAAACACCAGCGACCAGAAGTGGATGATGCTCAGCCGATAGCTGAACACCGGCCGCTCCGCCGCCTTGGGCATGAAGTAATACATCAGTCCCAGGAACGGCGTCGTCAGGAAAAACGCGACCGCGTTATGCCCATACCACCACTGCATGAACGCGTCCTGAGCGCCTGCGTAAACTGAATAGCTCTTCAAAGCCCCGGCCGGCAGCGCCAGGCTGTTAAAAATGTGCAGCATCGCGACCGTCACCAGCGTCGCGATATAGAACCAGATCGCCACATACATGTGCCGCTCGCGCCGCACGGCGATCGTTCCGAACACGTTCACCGCGAACACCACCCAAACCAGCGCGATCGCGATGTCGATCGGCCATTCCAGCTCCGCGTACTCCTTGCCGCTTGTATGGCCGGTCGGGAGCGTCAGCGCCGCCGCGACAATGATGAGCTGCCAGCCCCAGAAGTGCAGGCGGCTGAGGAGGTCGCTGAACATTCGCGCTTTGCACAATCGCTGCAACGAGTAGTAAATCCCCGTGAAAATCGCGTTGCCCGCGAACGCGAAGATCGCCGCGTTCGTGTGCAGCGGCCGCAATCGGCCGAATGCGATGTACGGAATCCCTAATCCTGCTTCGGGCAGAGCCAGCTCGATGGCGACGAGCAAGCCGGCCAATGTGCCGACGACAACCCAGACGATCGTCATCCACATGAACATTCGAACGATGGCGTCGTCGTAAACGAACGTTTCCATTCGCGCCGCCTGAGGCGCGGATTCGGTCGAAACGCGGTCCTTGGAAACCGCGACAGTGCTTGTCAGGGACATGCGCCCAAGCCTCCTGCAAAAATCAGAGCGCGAACGCCGCGCGGGCGTTGCCGTTCGGCCACGAACGGGTGCTATGGTCTTGCAGGCGAGTTGGCAAATGCCGTGCCGAAGCCGAGATTCGTAAAAAACCGAATCGGCATTGGGCAAGATGCGTATGAAAAGTAGCCATACACGTCGCATTAGGCGGGAATTCGCGCTACCGATGTGTGGAAACTATCACCGTCATTGCGGATTTTCGCGCATCCCTGGTAAGCGCGGTTGGTCCGAATTGAACCGTCAGATGAATTTCGCCAGCGTCTCGCCGATGACGGCCGGGCTGTCGCACACAGCGATCCCCGCAGCACGGAGCGCTGCAATCTTCGAATCGGCGGTTCCTTCGCCGCCTGAAATGATCGCGCCCGCGTGCCCCATGCGCTTGCCGGGCGGCGCTGTTCGGCCGGCGATGAACGCAACCACCGGTTTGCGGACGTTCTGTTTGATGAAGTCGGCAGCCTTCTCTTCGTCGGTTCCCCCGATTTCGCCGATCATGACGATGGCCTGCGTTTCCGGATCGTTCTCGAACATTCCCAGCAGCTCGATGTAATTCAGTCCTTTCACCGGGTCGCCGCCGATTCCGACGCACGTGGTTTGCGCATAACCGCGCTGCGAGCACTGCCACACCGCTTCGTAAGTCAATGTGCCGCTGCGCGAAATAATGCCGACGGTCTTGGACTTGCCATCCACGGGCTTGTGAATGTAACCCGGCATAATTCCGATTTTGCACTGCCCGGGCGTAATCACGCCGGGGCAATTTGGACCCACCAGCAAAACACCCTTGTCGTCCAAGTATTTTCGAGCCTTCACCATATCGAGCGTCGGCACGCCTTCGGTGATTAGCACAATCAGCCGAATCCCCGCGTCCGCGGCTTCCATTGCCGCTTCGGCCGCGCCGCCGGCCGGCACGAAAATCAACGTCGTGTCGCAAGCGGTTTCTCGAACGGCCTGATAGCAGTTGTCATAAACCGGCAGTCCGTGCTCCGACTTCGTGCCGCCCTTTCCGGGAGTCACGCCGCCGACCATCTTTGTGCCGTAATCGAGACATTGCCGGGTATGAAACGCCCCGGCTTTCCCCGTGATGCCCTGACAAATCACTCGCGTATTTCGATCGACGAGAATGCTCATGCTGCGGTCCTTGCCTGGCGCTTCGCGGCGCGGCGCGATGCCGCCGCGCTCAGCGTGCGAGCCAGTTTTTATATCACAACTTGCGACGCGGCGAAACGCACGCTAGCGCCGCTGAGGCCGACACGGGATCGGGGCCCCTTTCGCAAACACCGCAGTCGATCACGAACAGCCACCCGCGATCACACACTCGACGAATGCGTCGATGTCGAAGTTATCGACGCGAAGATCTCCATTGGCATCCGCGTTGATGAGGTGGCAATCCGGGTGCGCCGCGGTATATGCGCCAGCGTCCGTAATCGCATAGACAAATGCGTCGATATCAAAATTGTCCACGGCCCCATCGCAGTTTGCGTCGCCGCGCAGGAAGCCGGGGAGTTCCGTCGCCAGCAACTCCGGCGAGAAAAACTCTTCGTTCGGCGGCACGATGTGCGTGCCGTCCTGATAGCTGGCATGCCCGCGAAAGTTGTAGATCAGGTTCAACCAATCGTCGAATCCGTTCAACGTCTGGCCGGCGTTGCTCGGCTCATCGGGAAAGTCGTTGATATTCGCGGCGATGGGGACCGCGTCGATCTGGCCGTTGCCGTTCCAGTCCACTGGCGTCATCGGCCAGATCGTGCCGATGCGCGGGTTTCGCGCGCCGCCCAGCGCCGCGTTATACATGACCCGACATCCCCACAAATACGTCGGCGCGGGTCCGAAGCCGAACGACTCCACGAGCTGATGTTCAATAAGCGTTGGCATGGCGGCATACGAGTAATCCAGTCGCCACCAGTTCGTGCCGGAATTGTCGACCATCCATACGTCGGGAAAGGACCACATATAGCTCATGACGCTGACATAGTTGGGCTTGAAGTTGACGTCGTCCGCGCCGCCGTGCCGCAGACCGAGTGTATGGCCGAGTTCGTGCATGAACGACGCGGATTGAATTGCATTGGAGGTGTTCGGGCTAACCAAAGCCACCATGAAATCGTTGCCCGGCGTCTCGGCATAGCCCGTCGAAAGCGTTCCGCCGTATCTGCGCAGGAAAATACAATATCGAAAGAACCGCCGCTTGGCGTCGAGCAGGGCCGCCGAGTTGGCATTGGCGCGTTCCGTCGGCGTGCCCCAATGCCCGGCCTTGACAGCGTCAAAATCCGTGAACGAATTTGGGAAATCCGGCCCTGCGGAAATCGTTTCGTCGCGCTGAATGATGAGATTGATTCCGTAACTGCCTCCGATGTTCTCGATGGGCGCTAGGAGAAAGGCCGATTGCACTTGTTGAAGCGCTGTCGCGCTCGGCGTCCAACCAGCCAGCGCATCCACCTCGACAAAAATATCCTTGCGCTCGTACGAAGCGCCCAGCGATACGAGATCCAGATCGGGAGAGCCGTCGCTGTCCGCGTCGATTCCCAGGATTTCCCACGCATCCGGGGCTGAATCGCCATCCGTATCGTCGGACGTTTTGAACCCGGCTGACGCGGTGGCGTACATCGTGCCCACAATCACGCGCGCGGAGCCGGACGAAATGTCATATGCCACGTTCAGCGGCCCGCCCGGAACCGGCAGCATCTCCAGTGTGTTCAGTTCGACCAACAACGTGGATTCGCGGATCCATGCTCGTCCTGCGGCTGTTCCCACGATCACGCCTTCGTCGTTGATGCCCAGGGCGCTGCTTCCCTGGTTGTATGGCAGGTCACCCAGGTCTGAAATCGCCCCGCCCTGCCATTTACAGGCGTGCGGCGGATCCTGGTGGCGTCGTCGTTCGGATGAACCAACGATGATGCCCGCATTGTTGATCGCATTCGCGTCGCTGTTATTTCCGTTCAGCGTGCCGAGATCCTCCATCGTTCCCGCTTGCCAGAGAAACGCGTGCATCTCGCCGCCGTTGTCGGACTGCCCGACGACTTGCCCAGCGTCATTGATATCGCGGGCGATGCTCATATCGCCGCCCAGCGTACCGAGATTGGTCATGACACCATTGCGCCACAGGAATGCGCGCGGCCCCTGCGTTAAAAATTCGCAATAGCCGACCACGTCGCCGGATGAATTCACTCCGGTCGCATAGCTGCGGATTGCGCCGGGCAGCACGCCCAGGTCCAACATGGGGTCGTCGCTCCAGCGAAAGGCGCGGCGCGCGCCAGGTCCGGTGTCGGAATACCCGCAAACAAAGTCGCCATTGGAACTGATGTCCTGACCCGCGCTGAACCCGCCACCGAGCGTCCCAAGGTTTACAATGATGTCCCCGGAAACCATTAGTATCGCGCGGCTCCCCTGTCCCGGGAAAAACGCCGAACCCACAGCGCGTCGCCCGTCCTTCGACACCGCAACTAACCCCGAATTACCGCCGTGAATCGTGCTGAGATCGACTGTGTAATACGGCTGGGCAAATGCTGAATTCGTGGCCAGCGTGAAAACGGCCAAGCGAGAAAATCTCGCGGTCCACATGCCATTGACGTGCATCGAATTCTCCGGTGAATCGAAATGACCAGACACCGTCTCGATCATAACTTTTGCTTCGATGCCACTCAAAGCCATTTCGCCCCACATCCAATTTTTGAGGTTTGCACTCGGCAGCAGTTGCCAATGCACGAAAGCCGCGACTCAAATTGGCCGCCCGCCGGCAAAACAAGAATGGTCAGCGCCTCGGCAAGCAAGCACCGCTGGTTGAATGTTCGAACTCGCCGCGATAATGTGACGGCAGAGGCGTTGTTCAATACCTCCCCAACCCAATTACCGATCGGGCGCCGGTGCATGCCTGTTTCCATCGCGGATGTCGCCAAGCTCGCCAATGTTTCCATCAGCACGGTTTCGCGCGTCGTGAATCGGCGCGCCGTCGTGAACGCGGAAACGCGCGCCCGCGTCGAATCCGCGATTCGACAACTCGGCTATCAGCCCAATCCGTTCGCCCGCGGCCTGATGCTCCGGCGCAGCGACGTCGTCGGATTGATCCTGCCGGACATTCACGGCGAGTTTTATTCGGAGATCATTCGCGGCGCGGACGCCGAGGCCCGCCGCCGGGGTTTGAATCTCATGGTGTCCTCCGCGCGCGATGCACAGGACAGCCACTCGCTGCTCAGTGCGATTCAACAGCGCATGTTGCTCGACGGCGTCGCAGTCATGGTGGCGGAGATCAACATCGATATCGAGCGCGAACTGGAAAAATCGTCCATTCCCATCTGCGTGATCGATGAAAATCTCGAAGGCGATGGACTCGACAGCGTCGCGATCGATCAGGAATTCGGCGCGGCCGCGCCCTGTGCGAACATCTCGTCAAACACGGAGGCGTGCGGCGAATCGTCTTTCTCGGCGGCCATGAAACCAACGTCGACACCGTCGCCCGACTCGACGCCTGCCGCAAAGTCATGACCGCCGCCGGACTGGAATTAAACAGCGGCGATATTCACTTTCTCGATTATGAATACGACACGGCCTATCGCTATGCGTTGACGAATGTGCGATCGTGGATCGGGCCGGACGCAGCCGTGTTCGCGGCGAACGACGAAATGGCCGCCGGTGTCATCGCGGCCGCCGCCGCGCAGAGCGTGGCCGTGCCAAGAGATGTCCGCGTGGTGGGGTTCGACGATACACGAATGGCACGAATGACGCGCCCGTTGCTAACCACCGTGCGAGTGCCGATGTCCGAAATGGGGGCTCAAGCGATCAGCCTGCTCTGCGCCCGCATCGCCGAGCCTCAGTCGCCGACGAAACACGTGTCGCTTCGACCCGAACTGGTCGTGCGTGAATCGTGCGGCGTGATGAAGTCGGCGGCCGGAACCGCCTGACAACTCAGCCGGAGGCGGCCGGTTTTGATTTCAGTTGAATCGCCTCAAGCGGCGGCAGGTCTTCCAGTTTTTCCAACCCAAACGCATCCAGGAATTTCCGCGTCGTGCCATAAAGCAGCGGTCGGCCCACCACTTCGGCGCGACCGACGGCCTTGATCAGACCCATGTCGCGCAACCGGTTCATCACATCCCCGCAAGCCACGCCGCGAATCGCCTCGACCTCGGCCCGGATGATCGGCTGCTTGTACGCGATGACCGACAACACTTCAAGGGCCGCGTCTCCGAGCCGATTTTGTCCGCGATGCTTATCGAGCTTGGCGAGCCAGGGCTGAAACGCGGGACGCGTCAGCATTTGGTAGCCGCCGGCGATGGCCGTAATGCGAAAGGCCCTGCCCGACGCCGCATAATCCGCGTTCAGAAGTTCGATGCAGTCGTTCACAATGGCGGGTGTCACGCCGCCAACCAGATCGGCAATGCGGCCGGCCGAAAGCGGCGCATCGCTCGCGAACAGCAGCGCTTCGATGATGCGCTCCGCGGTCGGTGGGGCTTCGACTTCCGATTCGGCCTGGATGCACGCCGATTCCGGCGATGCGAACGCGGCCGGCGCCGCGAGTGATTCGTTTTCGCGAACGAGCGCGCCAGCGGCCGTATTTCGGCCGCTTTCTCGTGCCGCGTTCGATTCTAACTCGCTCGTTCGAGCCATCGTCTCGACAGAATCGGCGGCGTTTTCGGAGCCGATTGGCTCGCCGCGCACCAGCGTCCGGCGCGAAACCGTTTCGCCCCCTTTGCGGCGCTCGCGCTTGGCTTTTCGCGAAGCGGCGCGCTCGCTGTGCGCCGCTTGCGCGTCGCCCTGACGATCGCCTGATTCGTTCACGTATTGATCCGCACCCGTGGATGCAAAGCCGGTGACGCACTCCGTCGCGCTAAGCATCGCCGTCGCATCTTCCATGACGCGCGCTCCTTTGAAATTTGGATGACCGCGTAAGCGTATCACGAGAAACGCGCGCGGTCCAGCGGGCATGACGAAAGTTCCTCGCGAAAGGTGCGTGCAAGATTCGGCAGGGATTGATTCGCCCCGAATATGAGATTCTCGGATTGCGATCGAGGCCACGCATGCGATGTGCCGGTCGGGTCTGCACGCGTCCGAGTTTTTAGGTTGGGCGTACTGCGTGCCGAATGCGTCTGCGTGCGCGACTTGCTGATGTCGTGGATTTTTCTTGACTTGTGGTCGCTCTGGCACGGA
>JAEUIR010000559.1 GCA_016795025.1 Phycisphaerales bacterium | reverse complement strand
GACGACGGCCGCGCCCGCGTCGCCGACTTCGGGCTGGCCCGCGCCGGCGACGACGCCCCCGCCGACGCCGCCGCGGCGACCAGCCCCGGCGGGCTGACGATGACCGGCCTGATGATCGGCACGCCCGCGTACATGTCGCCCGAGCAGTTCCGCGGCGCCCGCAACGTCGACGCCCGCAGCGACCAGTTCAGCTTCTGCACGGTCGCGTGGGAGTGCCTGCACGGCGAGCGCCCGTTCGCCGGCGACGACATCGCCACCATCCGCGCCGCGGTGCTGGCCGGCCGCGTGCGCCAGCCGAGCCCGCAGGTCCGCGTGCCCGGGCGCCTGTCGCGGATCCTGCTGCGCGGGCTGCAGGTCGACCCGGCCGCCCGCTGGCCGGCGATGGAGGCGCTGCTCGCCGAGCTGGCGCCGCCCGCCCGCGGACGGTGGACCGCGATCGCCGGCGGCCTCGCGGTCGCGGCGGCCGCGGGCCTGCTCGCCGCCCTCGTCGTCACCCGCGACGACCCCGCCGCGCACTGCCCCGCCGGCGCCGCCGAGCGCGTC
>JAEUIR010000558.1 GCA_016795025.1 Phycisphaerales bacterium | reverse complement strand
GGACGACTTCAGGAGCGCGCGAAAAAAACCGATCAGTCTCTACGGCGAGGGGCTTTCTCCACAACCCTAACAATGTCTTGACAAACTCTTGGACAAGGTGCTATCGTGATAGCATTCTTTCCTAGAGGAGGTCCGCGTGGCCGAGTCGCTGTTGATCCGAGATGTCCCGCCCAAGCTCAAGAACTGGATCGAGAGCGAGCGAGAGCAGGCGATGGTGAGCCAGCGCGAGTACGTCATCAGCGTACTCGAAAAGGCGTACAACTCCAAGGCCGCCCCGACCCTGTTCGACAAGCCGTAGCACCCGGAACCGGCAGCGACCACCGGAACCCCCTTCAACTTCGTAGATCTGTTCGCCATCTACGCCCCAACGGGGCGACGGGTTGTAGCCACGGGTGGAGCGACGCGGCTCTGAGCGTCGCGGAACCCGTGGAACCGAGTCTCTCTTATCCTCTTCTTGCCCCGGAGGGGCAACGGAACCGCGCGTTCTTCGGAAAGGCTCGATATGCCCGGAACCTACTCCCAGCTCCTGCTCCACGTCGTCTT
>JAEUIR010000557.1 GCA_016795025.1 Phycisphaerales bacterium | reverse complement strand
GTCTTCAGCAGGAACTTGGATGCGTTCAATCTTGCCCATACAGGCAGACTCGCATCCTTACGCCGATTTGGGAATCGTCTGATGCGAGCGGAACACTAGTGTTGTGATTCCAACGCTTGTTTCGCTCGGGCGACTTTACTGAAGATTTCGGCGGTAGTCTTGGTCCAGACATAGGGCTTGGGACGGTCGTTGTGGTTATCGAGATAGTCCATGATGGCCTGCTTCAATTCATCGACGCTTTTGAAGACGCCGCGGCGGATGCGCTTTCTGGTAATCTCGGCAAAGAACCGCTCGACCATGTTGAGCCACGATCCGGACGTGGGGGTGAAGTGCAGGTGGAAGCGCGGATGCCGCGCAAGCCAGAGCTTTACCGCCGGCGTCTTGTGGGTGGCATAGTTGTCGACGATGAGATGCAGGTCGAGATGGGGCAGCGTCCGTTCGTCGATGGTCTTGAGGAAACGGAGGAACTCGCGATGCCGGTGGCGGGGCATGCATTCGCCGATGACGGTTCCGTCGAGCATGTTGAGAGCCGCGAACAGGGTC
>JAEUIR010000556.1 GCA_016795025.1 Phycisphaerales bacterium | reverse complement strand
AGCAGCGCCTCCTTGGAGTACAGGCCCGATTCGAGCGCAATCGCGGCCGAACGCAGCAGCGGGTCGGTAGCCTCGACGGCCATCAGCTCCTCGACACTGCGCCACTCGATTTCAAAGTCGGTACCGGCATGTCCCATGATGCGGGTCGTGCGCAGGTGCAGGAGAGTCGGGCGGCGCGTCGTGCGGCAGTGGTATACAGCGCGCGCAACCTGTTCATAGCCCTCGGCAAGATCCAGACCGTTGGCATAGAAATAGTCGAGATCGCGGCGCCCGCTGAAACTTGCGGCAATCCAGTCGCTGGGCGTCTTCACCGAAATGCCGATGCCGTTGTCCTCGCAGACGTAGAGCACCGGCGCCGGCAGTTTCTGATAAGCCGTCCATTGCGCCGTATTGAACGCGGTCTGCGCCGTCGCATGATTGGCCGATGCATCGCCGAAGGAGCAGATCGCGATCGAATCGTCCGGCACCGGCAGGCGGTGGCCTATGCGGCGCGCCTGCTCAATGGCTACTGCAGTGCCCAGCGCCTTGGGCAGATGCGAGGCGATG
>JAEUIR010000555.1 GCA_016795025.1 Phycisphaerales bacterium | reverse complement strand
CCGTTTCCCTCTCCCCCGACCCCTCCCCCACGAGTGAGGAGGGGAGATTCGTGAGTCGCTGACGCGACTTTCACATTTACGGTTGAAAGAATGGACGTCCTGATCGCCCCGCTCAGTGCAGCCGATGTCGATCCCGTCGCCGCACTGGCCCGCCGGATCTGGCAGCAGACCTACCCTGGGATCATCAGCCAGGCGCAGATCGACTTCATGCTCGAACAGCGCTACCACCGGCAGCGCTTGCTCGACGAGTTGACCAGGCCGGATCTCTGGTGGGATCAGCTCCGGGTCGATGGTCAACTGGCCGGTTTTTCATCCTGCATGCGGGTTGACGGCGGCAAGGAAATGAAGCTCGACAAGATTTACGTCGAGCCGGCAAGGCAGCGCCTGGGTCTCGGTGCCCGGCTCATTGCGCATGTGGCCGAGCGCGCGCTGGCACTTGGTTGCGGCACGCTGATTCTGGCGGTCAACAAGCGGAATCAGGCTGCCATTGCGGCATATCGCAAGCATGGCTTTGCCGTTCGTGAATCGGTGTGCGTCGATATTGGCC
>JAEUIR010000554.1 GCA_016795025.1 Phycisphaerales bacterium | reverse complement strand
CCCCTTCGTCTACTCCGCGGCGGATGTGAACCGCGACGGACAGGTGAACGTGCTGGACACCTACGCCTGGGACGACTTCACCGGCTTCGGCACCGGCGACCTCGCCGTCAGCGCCGATGTCAACCGCGACGGCAGCATCGACTCGGCCGATGCAACACTCATCTCCGACATGGACGGCTGGGGCGCGTGGGGCGGCAACGGGCGGGGGTTCGTCAGCCGCGTGGACAGCCGCAAAGGCTACGCGGGCTACGAGTTCGACCCCGCCACAACCCAGTGGCATGTGAGGCACCGGGTTCTGGTCAGTGAGATGGGCAGGTGGGGGAGGAGGGATCCGTTGGGATATGTGGATGGGGTTAACATGTATTCCAACGTCTACGGGCGACCTATTCGGTTTGTTGATCCATTCGGTTTGTGGGCGACGGGTGAATGCAGTTCCGCGTGGTGTCATCCACCAGCTGAAGAGCTCCCTGCCCGCGATTCACGGCAAGACAATCGTCCGATCGACTGTGTGACACCTGAAGAATCTGCGTGCTGGGATCAGTACACAA
>JAEUIR010000553.1 GCA_016795025.1 Phycisphaerales bacterium | reverse complement strand
AGTGCCCGGCGCCGGCCTCGGTAGCGGCGGGGTATCTGCCGATCGGGCTGGCACACGGCGTCCGCCTCGCACGCGACGTGGCCGAAGGGGCCGTGTTGACCGAGGCCGACGTGGTGCTCGACGCCGGCAACGCGGCGGTCGCCGCCCGGCGCGAGATGCTGGCGCGGGCTTGACCGAAATGCAGCCTTTGGTTGTTCCCGTGAGGGTGGAAAACTTGCAAAAAATTGCGGCATAATTGGCTAAAATTGAACACGCCTATTCATAATTAACGACTCATATGCTACTCAAGGTAGAAATTGAATGTCTGCCATGGGGGAAGTACGGCGATGAAGGCCGAGCCGCATCCGTCTCGATTGGCTGTTCCCAAGCCGCTCTATAGCCAGGTGCGGGACGTCCTGCTGAAGCGCATCGGCGAGGGCGAATGGGGTGCGGGCGAGGCGCTGCCGAACGAGTTCGTACTGGCAAGTGACTTCGGCGTGAGTATCGGTACCATCCGACGCGCCATCGAGGGGCTCGAAGAAACCGGGGTGCTGAAACGGATGCAGGGTC
>JAEUIR010000552.1 GCA_016795025.1 Phycisphaerales bacterium | reverse complement strand
CTCCTCGGCGTGGACGATGCCGGTGCCGGCCGACATCACCTGCACGTTGCCCGCGCTGGTCTCGCCGACGTTGCCCAGGTTGTCGCGATGGGTGATCGACCCCTGGCGCACATAGGTGATGATCTCCATGTCGCGATGCGGGTGCAGGTCGAAGCCGGTGCCGGGCGCGATCTCGTCGTCGTTCCACACGCGCAACGCGCCCCAGCCCAGCTTCTCCGGGTCGAAATAGGACCCGAAGCTGAAATGGTGCCGGGCGTTGAGCCATTCGTTGCGGAAGCGGCCGAGCCGGTCGAAGGGCGTGACGGTAATCATGGGATCCTCCTCTGGATCGCGTGCTTCCGGCCTTTAGCCGTGGAGCTTTTTGGTGATCTCGGCGACGTGCTTGCCCTGGAACCTGGCGATGTCGAGCTCATTGGCCGAGGGCTGGCGCGAGCCGTCGCCGGCCGCGAGCGTGGAGGCGCCGTAGGGCGTGCCGCCGCTCACCTCGGACAGGGTGGTCAGGCCGGCATGCGAGTAGGGCACGCCGACGATCACCATGCCGTGGTGCAGC
>JAEUIR010000551.1 GCA_016795025.1 Phycisphaerales bacterium | reverse complement strand
ACCACCAACTTCGACCGTGTCTTTCACGCCGCCGCCAAACGCTCAGGGCAAACGTTCCAGGCCCATGTGGCGCCGATGTTGCCGATTCCGAAGAACAGCCGCTGGAACGGGCTGGTCTATCTGCACGGCCTGCTGCCCGAGAAAGCGGACGACACGGCCTTGAACCGGCTGGTGGTCACCAGCGGTGACTTCGGCCTGGCCTACCTGACCGAGCGCTGGGCGGCGCGCTTCGTCAGCGAATTGTTCCGCAACTACGTGGTGTGCTTCGTCGGCTACAGCATCAACGACCCGGTGCTGCGCTACATGATGGACGCCTTGGCAGCGGACCGCATGCTGGGCGAAGTCACGCCGCAGGCCTGGGCGCTGGGCGACTGCGAGCCCGGGCAGGAAACGCGAACAACGAGCGAGTGGGAGGCCAAGGGCGTCACTCCGATCCTGTACCCCGTGTCGGCGGGCACGGACGATCATTCGGTGCTGTACCAGACTTTGCACGCCTGGGCTGAGACCTACCGAGACGGTGTGACGGGCAAGGAGCGCATCGTGGTCGCGCACG
>JAEUIR010000550.1 GCA_016795025.1 Phycisphaerales bacterium | reverse complement strand
TATGTTCCCATACCGCATAGCCGTTGGGGCGAATAATCATACAGCCCTTGACGGGCGCATAATCGGCAAGCTGGGCCTGCATGATAATATCGACATACCATTGCGAATAATCCTGTGACCGTTTCGTGATTTTTTCTGCCATGAAGAAACTCCGATTTGTTTCAAATACTGAAATAGTGCGCCCGGCGGGGGTCGAACCCACAACCTTTGGCTCCGGAGGCCAACACTCTATCCAATTGAGCTACGGGCGCAAAAACATGGCTGCAAAAGTAATGATTCTTTCCAAGAATTTCAAGCTGTAAACCTGGAAAAGCCAATAAATTTATTAGTAAAACTTTTATAAAAATAGCTTGCAGAATTCTTAACAATTCGATAATATTTGCGCAACACTTCACGCATAAATTAACCTGATTTACTTATGCGTCAGCAACCTTTCAGATTTCTTTTTTACATGCAAGTATTAACTAACTATCCTATCTGTCACTCTAACATTCACTCTAATTTAGAAGGAGAACTCAGAATGTCAAAGAAATTACCCTCTTTGCTCATGAGC
>JAEUIR010000054.1 GCA_016795025.1 Phycisphaerales bacterium | reverse complement strand
CTACAGAGGATATGGACCTCGAAACGGTTTTCCATGTTCGACGAGTTGGAGTAGCCGTGGCAACCGCTCCCTTACGGTCGCGGCTCTGTTTTGCAGGGCGTTGGTTGCCTTCCGAAGATACGGTGCGTCAACTGCCGCGGCCGATGAGCGCGATGCGATATTGGTTCGCGAGTTCAATCGTGCGCGGCTTATCCAGGATAAATGTCTTGCCGGCCTCAACCACAATTCCCGCGCCGCCGGCACGATGAAGGTTTTCGATTGTCTGCGGCCCGATGGTCGGCACGTCAAAGCGCATATCCTGATTTGGCTTGGCGAGCTTCACGAGCGTCCATCCGCCGGCGCGGCACAGCAAGCCGGCGCGCTCGATCAGCGCGTCAGTGCCCTCGATCGCTTCCACGGCAATGATTTCCCGCTCCTTCACGGCGACCGATTGGCCGATGTCCAGCGCGCCGAGTTGGCGCGCGATCGGCCAGGCGAATTCGGCGTCGTCGCACACACGCGTCGGCGGGGCGAAGTTCGTGAGCACGCGCTCTTCGGCGAGCGCTTCAGTCGCGTAGCGCGTTGAGTCGATCATCGTGATTCCGCGAGCTTGAAGTTCATCCGCGACGGCGCGGAGCAGCGAATCGTTGCGTTTGTCGGCCGTTCGAAAATACCACACGCGCAGACTGGTCAGATCCGGAATGTACATGAGCCATTGCCGCCAGCGCGGCATGGAAAACATGTCGGCCTTCCTCACGCGGCCGACCATCATGACCTCGCGGCAGCCGGCGGCGCGCAGCGTGCGAATCCAGCCGCCAAGCTGAGCCACGCCGCGCCACGCAAATCGCTCGGCAAGATCGCGCAGCGATGGCTCGGCCCAGCCGCGCAGCGCGACGACGCTCAGGCGGCGCCCCGCGCGGCGCGCGCCGGTCGCGACCAGCAAAGGCAGCTCGCCGGCGCCAGCGATGAGGCCTAGAGGCGGATCAGTTCGCGGCATAGCGCGGAGTATAGGCGCGCGAGGCGCGACGCGATACGCGATCGAGCGCTAGCCGCGCGCCGGTCCCGCGAGCAGCGCGGCCAGCCGGTCCCGCACCAGCGGCCATTCGTCGTCGGTAATGCTGTACATCATCGTATCGCGCAGGAAACCGTCGTGCAGGATGCGATGTTTGCGGAGGCGGCCTTCGAATTTCGCACCGATGCGGAGGATCGCGGTTTGCGAGCGATGATTGCGATGGTCCGTCTTGAGCTGGACGCGCACCGCGCGAAGCGACTCGAACGCGTGTTGCAACAACAGGAATTTGCATTCGGTGTTTACGCGCGAGCGGCGAAAATCAGCGGTGATCCAAGTGTGGCCGATTTCGAGTCCGCGGTTGGCGCGCTGGATGTCCATGAAGCGCGTGGTGCCGATGGCGCGCTCGCTCGGGCGATCAATGATGGCAAACGGCACTTCGTTGCCGGCGGCCTGCGCGCCGAGCGCGGTTTGAACATAGCCGCGGAACTCGTCTTGACTGATTGGGCGTTTCATCGGCATGTAACGCCAGATTTGGTCGTCAGCGCCTGCGACACGAAGCGCGGCGGCGTGATCAAGTTCAAGTGGCGCAAGCCGAATGAGGCCATCGGCCAGTTCGAGAGTGGTCGGCGTCGGGTTGAACTGCACAACGTCGCTCGTAACAGCCGTCGTTCTGGAGTCCGCAATCATTTCGACCACGCGTGCAAACCTACTCGCCATTCAACCAGTGCCACATGCCCCGCCCCGCGAATGCGGCGGCGACTGCGAGAGCCGCGAAGAACACGGCGGTGGCGGCGGTGGCGACGTACCCCGCCAGCACGAACGCGCCGTCGCGCTGGGACATGCCGAAGCACACGAGCATTACGGCCCAGGCGGGCGGTGAGTTCGTGCCGATGACAGGAATCGGCGCCATCATCAGTAACGCGGCGAAGCACACGATTGCGCCATTCAGCCGCTGCGACCAGACCGGCTGAACCAGAATCAACAACCTGGGTCGAGCCAATCGCTGGATTCTGCGAAACGCCAGGGACGCTCTGAGCAGAATCCTGCGTGTGCGAGGGCCGTTGAAGCGCTTCTCGACGAGCCGGCGCGGCAGCCACGGGATGTGGTTCAT
This sequence comes from Phycisphaerales bacterium, assembly GCA_016795025.1. Lineage (GTDB taxonomy): Bacteria > Planctomycetota > Phycisphaerae > UBA1845 > Fen-1342 > JAEUIR01. The sequence goes on along the minus strand of JAEUIR010000054.1, from coordinate 20,335 downwards.
CATCATGCCGACGCTGATAAGAACGATCACCGCGCCAAAGGGCATGCTCGTGCCGGGAATTGAGACTGGAAACGCAAACGGCAGCGAGAAGAGAATGCACAGGAGGAGCAAACCGTCGTGACCAAGCGTATCGAGCAGATCGCGAATGCTGACGGTTTCGCCGCGAATTGCTCCGGCGGCGTCGCGGAGCAACTCTGAGATCTGCGCGCTCGATCGGCGAAGTGGGATGCGCATCGTCAGTGGTGCGCGCCGCGTGCTTCGGGGAAGCGCTCGGCGACCGCTCCGAGCGCCGCCAGCGCTTGATCGAGGTCGTCGCGCGAGTGTGCGGCGCTGATCTGGCAGCGCAGGCGGGCCTCGCCGCGCGGGACGACTGGGAAGCCGAATCCGCTGACAAATACGCCTTTTTCAAGCAACGCTTTTTGCATGGCGATGGCCGTCGCGGTTTCGCCGACGATCACAGGAACGATCGGCGTGATGCCCTCGATGGTTTTGAGGCCGAGTGTCGCGATTCCCGCGCGGAAATGCCGGACATTCGCGCGGAGTTTTTCCAGAAGCGTCGCGCCCTCGGTCATCAGAATGTCAATCGCGGCGATCGAGCCGTAGCAAACCGACGGCGGAAGCGCGTTGCTGAACAACTGAGGTCGGGCGCGCTGCACCAGATAATCGCAAACGATTCTTGAGCCGGCGACGTAACCGCCGCAAGCGCCGCCCAGCGCCTTGCCGAGCGTGCTGATCTGAATCGTGTTTTCGCCGAGCACGCCGAAATGCTCTGCCGTGCCGCGGCCGTGCGCCCCGAGGACGCCGGTTGCGTGCGATTCATCAACGATCAGCGCGGCGTCATAGCGGTTCGCGAGGTCTTTTAGTTGCGGCAGATCGCCGACATCGCCCTCCATGCTGAAGACGCCGTCGGTGATGATCACACGATTGCGCGCGTTGGCCGACTTGAGCATTGACTCCAGTTCGTTCAGATCGCGATGCTTATAGATGAATCGCTGGGCCTTGCTCAGGCGGATCGCGTCGATGATCGACGCATGATTGAGCGCGTCCGAGAAGATGGCGTCTTCGGCTGTGGACGCGAGCGTCGGAATCACGCCGACATTTGCATCCCAGCAGCTGATAAACGTCGTCGAGGCTTCGCAGCCAAGAAATTCGCAAATCTTTCGCTCAAGCTCCAGGTGACACGTCATGGTCCCGCAAATAAAGCGGACGGAGGCGGTTCCCAGACCGAATTTTCGCGTGCCGTCCTGTCCGGCAGCGACGACCTTTGGATGATTGGCAAGGCCGAGATAGTTATTGGAAGAGAGGCAGATTACGTCGCGGCCATCCATGCGGGTACGCGGGCCTTGCGGCGCTTGCAGGACGTTGGCTTGTTTGTATTGGCCGGTCTCGCGAAGCGAGTTCAGTTCCGCGGCGAGCGTTTTTTCGAGCGTGGTTTGCATCGGGCAACTCCGAATTTCGAGTTCTGGAGATTGTATCGATTGGCGGCCGCATGTGTCCTTCCCGCGGCTGATAAGTAATTGCTCGTAATTTTTTGACCTGCCGACGGAGGTGAGTGAGGGCATGAACGTGCGGAAAAACCGCGATCGGCTTGGCACCCGGGCATTCAGACGGCGACAATCACTGCGGGATTCTAGTGAAAACTTGACATTGTGAGTTAGGCGGCGCATACTAGCGTGAGGCGCTAATCTGGAATAGGCCGCATATGCGGCATTCACGGTTGTATTGTCGATGCGCCGACCGCTGGGTAGCCAGGTTTTGAAGTTACCGCGCGTCGCATCCGCGAAGATGCAATGGTAGGGGCGCGCGTTATCGTCAAAGATTCTTTTCGTCGATGAATGCGGCCGACCCCGCAGGCTGACGGGAAAGATATTCGTTTGTTCGACTCGCCGTGTGTAGTGGTCAAATGTGTCATGCGCCCGTGAAGGCGAGCACTGAGCGCAGGGTGTGCACCGTCTTTTGGTCCGGTCCTTAGGAGATGGGATTATGCGAGGTTTTCTTTGTAGCGCTACGCTGGTTCTGACAGCAGGGCTGGCGTTTGCCAACCCGACGAAGTTTCCTCTTGAGACGATGGAGCCTGCCGGCGTCCTTCAGCCGATCCGTATGATGAAACTGGACAGCCACGGCCGTCCGGTCGGCGACTGGATTTACACGAATCAAGGCGGCACCGCGGGCGGCGACCCGTTCTCGCCGTGCCAGGGCGCGTTGATTTTCGACGCTGCTCAGTCGGATCCTGAGAGCGGCTTCCCTCCGTACGGCGGCGAGTGCGTGGCTGCGGCCGGCACGCGCTATTTCTTTGGCGGAGCCTATAACGCGAATGTTTTGGTCGAAGACGTCCGCTTCGAAGCGCCGAACCGCGGCATCGACGTCGGTGCCGGCCAGTTCTTCGTATTCTGGGATCCGCCGCTTCCGAACCGTCCGCTGTTGCTGCTCGTCGCGATGCACGACACGTTCAGCTTCGACTGCGTGTTGTTCCCCGATGAGACGCCCGCTTTCTGGGGCAGCGAATGGCCGGCCGATTCGCCGATGTGGGGCTTTATTCTCGACTACGGCCCGCAAGCTCCGGGCGCTGGCTACTTCGTCCTTCAGTATGACTTCTGCGGCGCTCAGCCGACACCGACGCCGACCGACGGCGAAGGCGCGATGACCGTCGCCATTTGTGAGGCGATCACGCCGGCGACTGAAACCAGCCCTCTCCTGATGACCGGCGCGAATCACGCGGCCGCCGCAGGAAACAATGCCACGCTGGCTTCGCCGAAGTACATGATCTGGGGCTTCCGCGATAACGGCACGAACACGCCGCCGAACCACATCCGCCCCGGTCACCCGGACATCAACAACCCGCCGGATGAGTTCACCGCGTGGGCGAACGACACGAACCTCGAGACTAACCCGGTCTTCTGGGACGTCGCTCAGCAGGAATGCTTCCTTCTGCCGGCTCTGCCGGCCGCGGCCTGCAACTTCGTCGATACCGAAGGCGCGATTTCGCTGTGGGCGTTCATCGCTCCGCAGATCGGCGCTTGCTGCATCGGCCAGGATTGCGTTGCTGACCTGCAAGAGCAGGCCTGCATCGACGCCGGCGGTACCTACCAGGGTAACGGCAGCGTTTGCGATCCGAACCCCTGCATTCCGGCTCCGACGGGCGCTTGCTGCGTCGGCGCGACCTGCAGCATCACTACGCAGGCGGCTTGCACCGGCACGTACCAGGGCGACGGCTCGGGCTGCACGCCGAATCCGTGCGTGACCGATCCTTGCGGCGATGATCCCGAGGGCGACGCGAACTGCGACAACCTGGTCAACAACTTCGACATCGACTGCTTCGTGGCAGCGGTGGCGACGGGTGAAGCAAACTGGACGGCCACGTGCGGCCAGGCCGGTTGCGACTTCCTGTGCGTGAACGACATCGATGACAACGGCGTTGTCAACAACTTCGACATCGACCCGTTCGTGCAGTGCCTCACGTCGAGCTGCCCGTAATCTGATTCGTCAGAGCGACGGACAATCGAAGTAAGCAGGATGGAAAACCCCGGCAGGCTCGCGAGCGATCGCGGGCCTGCCGGCTTTATGCGCCGACCGAGTCGCTACCCCCCCCCCCCGCGTCAGCATGGAATCCGCGGCTCGTTCTGCTATTATCTCGGCGCGAATACGTCACGCGCGGCACGCCGCCGCCGGTCGGTTCGCGTTGATTTTCCGCGGTTCGGTGAGGCCTCATGCCAACGATTACGATTGACGGAAAGAAGATCGAGTGCCGAGACGGGATCCCCGTGCTGCGCGCCGCGCTCGAAGCCAACTATGAAGTGCCGCACTACTGCTATCACCCCGGGCTTTCCGTCGTCGCAAGCTGCCGGCTGTGCCTCATGGAGATGAAAGTTAAGGACGCCAAAAGTGGCGAAATGAGCTGGTCGCCGCGACTGGTGCCAAGCTGCCAGACGCCCGTGGCCGACGGCCTGGAAGTGCGCTTCGCATCGCCCGGCGTCGAGCAGAATCAAAAACATGTCATGGAATATTACCTGCTGAATCATCCGCTGGATTGCCCGGTGTGCGACAAGGCGGGTGAGTGCTACCTTCAGGATTACACGGAAGACTTCGGTCCGGCGGCCAGCCGAATGGTCGAGGAAAAGCACAAAAACCCCAAGAAGGATATCGGCCCGCACACGCTGCTGTATCAGGATCGCTGTGTGCTGTGCACACGGTGCGTGCGCTTTTGCCAGGAAGTGGCCGGATCGGGCGAACTCGCGGTTGTGGAGCGCGGCAGCCGCGGCGAGATCGACGTATTTCCCGGCGAGCCGCTGGCGAACAAATTGCAGGGCAATGTTGTGGATATCTGCCCGGTGGGCTGTTTGCTCGACAAGGACTTCCTGTTCAAGCAGCGCGTTTGGGAGCTACGGTCTTCGAAATCGGTTTGCCCCGGTTGCAGCCGCGGCTGCACGATTGAAATCGACCATCACGACGGAGCCGTTAAGCGCCTGCGACCGCGATATAACGAAAAAGTGAACGAATGGTGGATGTGCGACGAGGGGCGTTTCGGCTGGAAGTACGTCCACAGCGACCAGCGTCTGGATGCGCCACTGATGCGGCAGGACGGCAAACTCGCGCCGACGCAGTGGGAGACGCTGGCCGGTGAAATTCGCGCGCGTATGAGCGCGGCGACCGGCCCGGACAGCGGCGCAGGCGTGGCGATCGTGCTCAGTCCGATGATGTCGTGCGAAGAGGCGTGGCTGCTGACGAAGTCCATGCGCTCGATCGCGTCGCAAGCGACGCTGGTCGCTGGTTTCGCACCGGTCGCGGGTTCGAATGAATCGTTCAAGAACGGCTTTAGAATCAGCGCGGAGAAATGCCCGAATCGGCGCGGTGTGCAGCGCGTGATCGAAGCGGCCGGCGGACCGAGCTGCACGTTCGACGAGTTCATCTCGCGGGCGGGTAAGTTCCGCGCAGCATATGTGGTGGGTGGCTATCCGAATGCATGGGTGTCGGATGCGGCCGCCGCAGCGATCGGGCAGATCGGCACACTCATCGTTCATGACTTGTTCAAGAGCAGGATTTGGGACTCGGCCGCCGTCGTCATTCCCGGCGCGGCCTGGGCGGAGCGCGAGGGCAGCTTCGTCAACGAAGACGGCCTGGTTCAGTCGTTCGAGCGGGCGATCAAGCCGCTGGACGGCGTGAAATTCGACGGACAGTTTTTGTTCGAGCTGGCGGGAGAAAGCGGGCTATATCGCGCGGCGAAAGTGCGGCAGATGATGTCCGGCGCGATGCCGGAATTCGCGAAACCATTTGAGCCGCGGGTTGAGCCTGCGTACTCGCATTGAGACACACGATGGCCCGATGATCGATCCGCTATTCCACGCTGATCGAACAATGCAGCCCGCCGCCGCGACGCTGGCTCTCCGCGCAGTTGATCCTTCTCACGCGAACGTTTGGCAGCAATCCGCCACGAATCAGCCGTTCCGCGTTCGTATCCAGCGATGCGAACAGACCTCCATACGCCGGGATGAGCATGTGGCTGTACGTTTGCACCGCGTTGGTGTAGTTCACGCTGAGCCGATCCGCCGACAGCGACGGGACGGGATACGCCTTTAATCCCAGCGCAGCCAGTCGCTGCTGCAAGTCGCGCCGCCGCGTTTCCATCCGTCGAAGCGAGCGAAAATAAGCCTGTGTGTGTCCATCGGCAAGCCGCTCGCGAGGCGACTCGCCGGCAGCCAACTCGAAATCGAGCGCGAACAAGAACCGCTGAAAATTGCCGACAGCCGAATCGACCTCGCTCGTGGCGAAAGCCGCGATGCGCGACTCGGCGAATTGCCCGGATGCGACGGCGAGCGACCCGATGGCAGGAGCGATCAGGTCGAACAGCGCGTCAATTTGCCCGGATCGCAAAAACTCGCCCGCCTGCTTTTCGTCATCGGCCGACAGGTGGCCGCCGCGCTGCAACGCGCTCAGCCCGATCCGTATGATTTCGGCGCACGCCGCGTGCGAGTCGTTTACGAACGCGACGACATCGTGCTCGCGCGCGCGTAAGGACAATTCATAATCGATGTGAAACGAAGCAGCCGGAAGGATTTCGATGCGCTCGGCTCCGAACTCCACGCGCAGCGCCTCCGCGGCCTGTGCCGAGGTTAGTCCCAGCGAAACATTTCGATGAATCTCGGCTTCCCCCGCGAGCAGCAGCACGCCATCATCCGGCGAGGGTCGATACGCCAGCAAATTGCCGCCTTGGAACAGCAATGGCGAGCACGCCAAGCGCCGTCCGGTCGCGGTCAACGAGGCGAGCAAGCGCGTATCCCCAGGGACGAAGACGGGGCCGTCCTCGCCGCGGCTTGTGTAGCGCGGAGCGAGTGTGATGAACTCGCGATGGGACTTACCCGCCACCGCCGCAGAGCCGCTTTTGCAGTTGTCGGCTGCCCATTGCGAAACGATCATCCCTTCGGCAAGCAGCAACAAGCGCTCGGGATTACTGACACCCCATTTGTTCATTGACTCCAACAACGGCCCGAGGTGGCGCGACTCGACGTGAACCACGATGGGTAACTCGCGAAGAGCCCCGACGATCTGCCGAAAAATGTCGAGTCCGCTACCGTCGCCGGGGCCGATCCAATCGTCGCCGCGCGTCAATTGGATCCGCACAGAGCGCCGTCCTTCGCGCCCGTCTTCGGTGGCGACGACAAACCCCGCGTGCGACTGCGTAAATCGAAACTCGAACGCCGCCGGCGCGAAGCGTTCGTCGATGGTCGGGTTTTCAGCCAGACGCTCGGCGAGCCATTTCGGGTTGATGGGCTCGATGCGCCCGGAAGCGAAAAAGAATTGCAGCAAATCCGAGGGCAGTCCCACTTCCGCCAACTTGCGGAGGTTTACGTCGCGGTCTTCGCCGAAGTTTTGCGGACCGAGCGCGAGAACGCCACGAGCCGCCGCGGCGACCACGCCTTCGCGCGACAGCGATTTTGCGATGATCAGAGCCGCGTCGCGCTCTGCCGCCGATGCGCGCGGCGATATCTCAAAGGCCGGATAGGCGAGTTGTTCGCCGGACGGGCAAACTCGAAATCCGGAAAGCGGCAGTCTACGTTCGCCGGCCTTCTCCCAGCGATCCCGTTCATGCATTTGCGTATCGAGCGGATTGGCCTTGATGGCGAATTCGGCGGATTCGGCCGGCTGTGTTGAAGTGCGCGGCGGCTGCGGTGCGGCCGCCGGTCGGGTGGTCATGGCCGGGTCGCGCACGACCGCGCGATAGCGCTCCTGAAACGACGATTGAATAACGCGATCGGCGATGACTTCGATGAACTCGCGCGGCAACGCGAGATCGGCCAAGGTGTGCGAGCCGATCGGCTGATTCAATACGTTCGCGATGACTTCGGCTTCGACCCCGATGTAAGGCGGCGGCTGCGTGGTCGCGGCGGGCTGTGGCGATGTCGGGCTCTGTGCGGCGGCGTTCAGGCATAGCGCGAGCGCAGCCGCGACACGATAGCATTTTTGAAAGGGCATGACGCGGAATTATATCGATGAATCCGGCGGATCAAGGTCGCTGGTGGTGCAGCGATTCGGCATGGGTTGGGCGGCGCGAGCAGACACGGCTTCTCTAACGATCGTCGCGTTTCGGCCGCGTTGGGTTATGGGTGGGTTGTGCGGGGTTTTCACTCGATGGCTCGGGGCCGAGCACTTCGCTGACGCGCTGGTTGATTTCCTCGTCAGCGGTTGATCGCAGGGCTTCGGCGCGCTCGCGCCAAGCGCGAATCTGCTCGCGAATTTCGCCGGCGATGAGCGCACGAATGCGATTTTCGATCTCTGCGAGAGCGTCTCCTGTCGCGCTCGCGCGCTCGTGCAGCAGGTGGGCGAGCTGTGGCGAGACGTCTGCAAGCGGCGCTCCATCCGCGATGATCGCTTCGAATCGGAGTGTGGTCCGGTCATCGAACTGATCGCGCAATTCGTCGGCGTAATCGATCAACAGCCGCATTTCAGCCTGAACGCTGCGCGTTGCCGCCGCGCGAACGTCGGCGGCGAGCCGCTCACGCGCCACCGGGCCGCGCTGCGGATTGGCCATGACGCGCCGCGCTCGTTCGAGCATGAACCCGGACTTGACGTGTTCGAGCATGAGGCGAGCGCGTTTCGGGTTTTCCTCGCTGGTGCGATGCAGAAAGCGAATGTACGGCGCGATCTGGTCGATGTGACGCCGAAGCTCCGGCCGATCCGCGTTCTGCATGCGTTCGATGATTCGCGCCAGCATGGGCAGATTTTGCTCAAGGAACGGGCGCAGCGTTTCAAGCTCGCCTTCGCGCAGCGGGCCGGCATCCGCCGGCGTCGGCCCAAACGGCAAACGTTCGAAGATATTTCGCGGGCCGTCGGAGAAGTCTGCGGGTTCGCGATCGCCACGCGCATCGCCGTGCTTTTCCTTGGAGGAGGCGGCCCGCTGGCGGCGTTCGTCGCGTTCTGGATTGCTGGTTGGTTCGCGATTTTGAGCCGCCGCAATGGTTGTGAACAGCATCAGCAGCGCCGCACAGCACGCGCTCGCGTGAGACGATCGCAGACAAGCGCCAGACAGCGTCATGCTCCGACATCTCCCAGACGGCGCAAGGCCTCGCGCATTGCGTCTAACTCGGCATCCGGGCTATCCGCGTCAATCATAAGCCAGTCGTCCGCGATGAGGCGCTGAAGCGCGGCGGTCGATTGCGCGGTCGCGCCCGCAAAATCCTGAAGCGTCTCGGCGTCGGCATTCGCCAGCATACGCGCGTCGTGGCGCTCGTCTGGCGGCGCTATGAACATGGTTGTGATTGCGACGGCTGCGGCGGCTGACGCGGCCCAGCGCAGCAGCGTCATCGAGCGGCGAACCCGGTTCAATCGGTGCGCCTCACGACGCAATTCGCCGCGCAACCGTCCGACGAGGGCGTCGCCGGGAACGATAGGATCAAGCCGAAGCGGGAACGCCGCTTCGCAAGTTTGCTCCAATGGCCTGAATCGTTCGTCGGTCATGATTTGTTCATCGGTCTATTCAATGGTCAAGTTGCTCCAAAGCTCTACCGATCCACGTCGGCCAAGTTCGCTCTCAGCCGCAACAATGCGCGATGCGCTCGGGCCAAGGCCGTGCCAAGCGGTATCTCCAATAGCTTCGCGATCTCGCGAAACGGCAAGTCGGAATAATGCCGAAGAACAAGTACTTCGCGTTCTACTTCGGTCAGCCGCTGCATCGCCTCTGCCAGCCTCGCTTCGGATTCGTTCCGAAGGATCGAAAAGTCCGGCGGACGATCGACTGCAAGCGCTCTGTCGTCGGCGCTGTCGTTTTCGCCGGTTGCATAGACATCCAGCGGTGCGCTTGGCGCTCGCCGGCGATGCTTTCGGCCGCGATCGCGCGTGAGGTTCGCCGCGATGCGGAACAACCAGGCATCGAAGCGGCCGTCGTGTTCATATCGACTGATCGTACGCACGAGCCGCAAAAACGTCTCCTGCAACAAGTCGTCGGCGTCGTCGCGCGAACCGGTCAGGCGGTACAGCAATCCATACACGCGCGCGCTATAGAGGTTGAAAATTGCCTCCACTGCGTCAGCGTCGTGCTGTCGGGCACGCCGGAGAATTTCCTCAAACTCGTCCGTTCGCACGCGTGCCTCGTAATGGCCAAACGCCGATCCCCCGGCTTCATTGCAGGCCAAGGGAACTCACGGGCGGCCGTTTGGCGTCCGGATATTATCGGAAAGATCTCGCGATCGGCGAAGGGCCGCAGGTCGCGGGGCGGCGCGTGAGCGGTATAATTCGATCCCCGGTCGGATTCGGACCGACCTGCCCTTGGTTGATTCAGGAGAAATTACCGATGACCCATGTCATCGCCGAACCCTGCATCGGCACGAAAGATACGGCTTGCGTCGACGTTTGCCCGGTGGATTGCATTCATCCGCGCAAGGACGAAGCGCCGTTCACCGAAGCCAAGCAGTTATACATCGACCCTGACACGTGCATCGATTGCGGACTGTGCGTGGACGAGTGCCCGGTCAAGGCGATTTTCACGGAAGAAGACACGCCGTCGCAGTGGAAGCAATACGTTCAGATCAATCGACAGTTTTATAACAAGTAACGCAACCGCCGCGGCTTGCTGTGTCGAGCCGGCGCGCAGCGTCTGATCCAAATTGCGCTCACTCCGATCATCAGTTGATCCGATCATTCGTCGAGTGCGCCTTGTCGGAGTTTGAGTCGCATGCGCGTTCTGCATCTTGTGCATTGGCTGAGCGAAGCCGGCGGGATTGAGAACTTCCTGCTGCAGGTGATTGCGGCGCTGCCGCGCCGCGACATCGTCAACGAAGTGGTCTATCTCGGTCACGCGCCCGGCGGCCTGGCGAGCGAATACGAGCGCCTCGGCGTAAAGGTCTGGGGCTGTCGCATGCAGCGGAATTTTTTCAGCTTCACGCGACGGTTCAGACGCGAGTTGCGCTCGCGGCCGACATTCGATGTCCTGCACGCGCACGCCAGCAACTTCGGCGGGCCGGCACTGAGCGCGGCGCGCAGCCTCGGCATTCCGGTGCGGCTGTCGCACTATCACAACATGGCGGGCGGGCATAAGAACGATATCATTCGCCAGTTGGTCGAGCGCTGGCTGCACGGCAGCGTCATGCGACATTCGACAGGCCTGATCAGCGGAACCTGGGCGGGGCTGCAATTCTGGTTTCCGAAGCAGTGGCGCAGCGATCCGCGGATGCGCGTCATTCGCTATGGCATTCCGTTTGACATGTTCGCCAAAGCGGACGGGCGAGAGGAGATCAGGGGCGAGCTGGGCGTGCCGAACGGCGCGCCTCTGATTGGGCACGTAGGGCGATTTGTGTGGCAAAAGAACCACGAATTGCTCGTGCGCGCGGCGCAGCGCGTGATTCAGAAGCGGCCGGACGCGCGATTTGTGCTCATCGGAGACGGCGAACTCAGGCCGCGACTCGCCGCGCTGATCGATGAACTGGGCTTGACGGAGCGCGTTCGCCTGACGGGTGTGCGGCGCGATGTTCCAAGGCTGTACCAGGCGATGGATCTTTTCGCTTTTCCCTCGAAAATCGAAGGCCTGGGCAATGCCCAACTGGAGGCGCAGGCGGCCGGTCTGCCGGTCGTTGCATGCAACATTCCGACGGCCCGCGAAGCGGTCGCACAGGAATTTTTCAAGTACCATCGCGAGCCGACCGATGTGGACGGGTTCGCGGATGCGATACTCACGGCGCTCGAAGATGTGCAAAAGCAACCGCAACTGCGCGATGTGGCGCGGCGTTTCGCGGCGCATTTCACGATCGAAAGCAGCGCGCAGGCGATGATGGCCGCGTGGGGCGTTCCCGGCGTTTCGCCGCCGCCCGATCCGGTTCCGCGCCCGATTCAGGGCAAGTGAGGCTACGTGTTTCTTGCTCGATATGACTACGACCCCCGGCGTCCGCTTGACGCCGATGCGATGGCGGCGGCCGTTCGTCATTTACGCGTTTCGGCAACCTGGTCCACGCATTCGACGCCGGGTTTCGCGGCTGTCATATGTCATCACACCGGCATGCGGCCCCTGCTGGCCGCCACGGATGCGGGCGACGCGCTGATCGGCTGGGGCACGCCGACGCGCAGCGCGGCCGGCATTTTTGCGGCGCGCGCGGCGATCCGCGACTGGCTGCGCGATGCGGGCGAGAACGGCGTCGTTTCGCTGAATGATTGCGAAGGATTGTACACATTCGTGCATCGCGATGCGGCGCGGCGCAAGCTAGACGTGTTTTGCGACCGCTCAGGAATGGTCGGGACATATTACGCGGCGGATGAGCACGGCGTATGGGTGGCTTCGTCGGCGCTGGCGATTGCATGCGTGCATCCAACCCGGTTGAGCCGCGACTGCTGGGCGTGCCTGACCGTCGTGGGCTATCCGCTTCGCGACCTTAGTTTGTTCGAGGGCATTCGCCGCATCATGCCCGGCGAACTGGTGACGTGCGAAAGCGGTGCTGTCCGCGTGAAGCGCTGGTGGACACCGCCGATGGGCCAACCCGCGAGCGAGCCGCCGCGCGAACTGGCGAAGCGGTTTGTGGATGAACAGATCGCGACGTTGCGCACACGTTTCGGCGATGCGGAGCGGATCATCTGCACACTGACGGGCGGATTGGATACGCGGTCGCTCGTGGCATTGGTTCATCCGCTGAATCTGCCGGTGAAATACTTCACGGGCGAGTCGGAAAACCCGAGCGACATCGATCTGGCGCGCGGCATTGTTGAGAAGTTGAAGCTTGACTGGGAGTATCACCCGGTCGGCAGGACATCGCCCGAAGACTGGCGCGAGCTGTTCACGCTGGTGGGCTATCTCACGGACGGCGAGAAACAGCCGCTGAGCTTTCTGTCGCGCTGGTCGGTCGATCTGGCCAACGAAAATCACGTCATGCTTTGGGGAATTGGCGGCGAAGTATACAAGGACCATTGGTCCAAGCACGAGCCCGCCGCGTTCCTGCTGAAGGGCAAGGACCAATACGAGCGGTTGATCAACTGGCGCACGGGCGACGGGCACATACCGTATGAGGCGTTCGAACCGTCGTTTCGCGCTGAGGCCCGCGAGCGCGTGCTCGCGCTGCTCTACGCGGACGATCGCGAGATGCAGGCGGTTGAGCGGCTCAGCCGGCTGGACTTGCTTTATGCCATCGAGCGCGTGCGGCGCTGGGCGGCGCTGCACATGTTCAGCTCGGGGTGGTGGATCATTCCGGATATCCCGATGGTGCGGCAAAACACGTTTGATTTGATCTATCGCCTGAAGCGCGACGCGCGCAGCGCGGCCGCGTTTCAGCGCTGGGTGATCTGGCACGCGTGGTCGGCTTGCGGCGAGATTCCGAATAATCAGGGCTACACCACGCGCCCGCCCGAACTAATGAGCCCTGGCGAGCGGGCGAAGTGGGCCTGGCTCGATCTGAACAAGCTGCGAAAGAAAGTAACCAAGAAGCTGCTCCACAAGACGGTCGACCTGCCGCCGGTGGCGGATCAGCCGACGTATCGCTCGCTGTTCGGCGATTTTCTGGATGTGTCGAAGATGAAATCGGCGGCTTTCTACACGAACGACGGGTTGCGCGCAGTGATCGGCCGCAGCCTGGACCGCAACCTGACGGGCCAGACGCCGTTGAATTTGATCACCGGACTGGAAATTGCGATGCGGGCGGCGAAGATGCTGAAAACCTGAATAAATTCGTCAGGGTCAAGCCGCCTATTCCCACTCAATCGTCGCCGGCGGCTTGCTGCTGATGTCATACACCACGCGGTTCACGCCGCGGACCTCGTTGCTGATGCGGCTGCTGATCCGCGCGAGCAGCGATGAATCGACATGCACCCAGTCCGCTGTCATGAAATCGGTTGTTTCCACTAACCGCAACGCGATCAAATGCTGACCTTCATATGAGCGCCCGTCGCCCATCACGCCCACGCTGGGCACGGGAACGACGACGGCGAACGCCTGTGCCACTTTTTGATACCAGCCGGCCGCAGTGAGCTCTTCGAGCAGAATCTCGTCCGCGGACCGAACGATTTCCAGCCGCTCGGGCGTCACCGCGCCGATGACGCGCACCGCCAGCCCGGGGCCGGGGAATGGATGTCGCCAGACGAGGTCCTCGGGCAAACCGAGCGCTTCACCCAGCAGGCGCACTTCATCCTTGAACAACATGCGCAGCGGTTCCACGAGTTCGAAGCCGAGATCGGCGGGCAGGCCGCCGACGTTGTGATGGCTCTTGATCACGGCGGACTTGCCCGCCGGACCGTGGCCGGATTCGATGACATCGGGATAGATCGTTCCCTGCGCGAGAAACCGCGCGTTCGGGATTTGTCGTGCTTCGTCGCGAAACACGTCGATAAATGTCTTGCCGATGATCTTGCGTTTTTGCTGCGGGTCGGTGACGCCGCTCAGGCCGGACAGGAACTGCTCGCGTGCATCCGCGATGCGCAGCTTAATGCCGAAGTGGCCGTGAAACGTGGCCTGCACAAGCTCGCGTTCGCGGCGTCGCAGCAATCCGTTATCCACGAAAATGCACGCCAGCCGATCGCCGATCGCGCGATGCAGCAGGGCGGCGACCACGCTGCTGTCCACACCGCCGGACAAACCGCAGATGACCACGCCGTCGTCGCTGACCTGCGACCGAATCGCTTCGACTGATTGATCGATGACGCGCTCCACGCGCCAATCGCCGCTGCAACCGCAAATCTCGTAGACGAAGTTGCGGATCAACTGCGCACCGAGCGGCGTGTGCGTCACCTCCGGATGAAACTGCACGCCGAATACAGGCCGCGTGCGATGTCGCACGGCGGCGATCGGGCAGTTGTCTGTCTGGGCGAGCGACACAAAGTCGCCGCTGACGCTTCGCACCGAATCGCCGTGACTCATCCAGACCGACGTCTCAGTCGGGAAGTGCGCCAGGATCGCCTCTGGCGCGGAGACGCGCAGCTTGACTCGCCCGTACTCGCGATCTTCCGCCGGCGCGACCTTTCCGCCCAGGGCTTGGCAGGCGAGTTGCATGCCGTAGCAGATGCCTAGGACAGGCACGCCCAGATCAAAAATCCCGGGGTTGCAATGCGGCGCGCCGGACTCGTACACGCTCGACGGGCCGCCCGAGAGAATAATGCCGCGCACCTGCCTGTCACGCAGCGCTTGCGGGGAGGCATCCGGCGCAAGCAATTCGCAGTACACGTGGTTTTCGCGCACGCGGCGCGCGATCAATTGCGAGTACTGAGCACCGAAATCGAGAATCGCGATCGTTTGGCGCGACATTCAGAATCCTGACGGTTATTCGACGGTGATTCGCGGCGACGAACCACGCGCCGCGGGCGGCGGCGGCGCATCCACCGGCGCGCGCTTTGCATCGCCATTACGGCCCGCCGTGCCATCCACGGCGAAAAGAATCAAAGCGGGCGTGAGGAGCAGCGCGAGATCGGCGACGGCGCCGGACTCCGACGCGATCAACGTCGCGGCGCAAATCGCGGTAATCACGCCGATGAGTTGATAAGGCTGGCTCAGACGATTGACGAGAACCATCACAGCCGCCAGAAGCGCGAGAATGCCCGCTGCGATCTTCAGCGCGCGGCGAATCGAAATCAGCTGCGCCGCGCGTTCCGGGGAATCGCTGCCCCAAACCGACCACGCGCCGCGGGCCGTCGAGTCGCCCGGCACAACCGGCAACCATATGGCTTCAAGCACGGTGCGCAAACGCGGCAGATAGCCATTCGACGAAACCGCCAGGCGGTAATAGGGCAATAGCGCTTCGCGAGCCTCCGGCCCAGCGGCCACATCGCGGAACGAAAGCTCGCTTGGCGACGCCCCGCCCTCGAATCGCACGTTTCCGTCGCGAACAAGATGCGCGCCGGATTCGCCATCGAGCAACATTTGCCACAGCTTCGCGCGCATTCCGCTCGCGCTACCCGTCAATCCGGGCTGCGCGGAAACTACAACGATTGAGCCATCCAGCCGCGCGATGTGTGTCGTGGTCGCGCCGGCGGCGGTGATCGACCCATTCACGCGCGGCGGGGCAGGCTCCGTCAGCCCGATTGAAACAAACACCGCGCCGACCGCTCCGCCCAGCATGCCGATCGCGCCGGCGGTGCCGACCCAACCGCGACACGCGAACCACAGCAACAACGCCGGCAACGCCAGCCACAACCACGGCCATGCAAGCCCGGCGAGAACCATCAGCATTCCGGCCACGAGCGCGCCGATTCCAGGCAGCGTTGCGAATAGCAACGTCCAGATCAGCAGCGCGACCGGCAACAGAATATCCGGGCGCGACAGGCACTCGTGAACACCGGGCAAAACCACGAACGCAGCCGCAAGGGCGAGCCCCATCGCGGCGGAGTGTAGCCAGCGCCCGAGCATCATCAGGCCAACGAGGCACAAGATGAACAAAATCGCGTTCACCATCCGCGCCGCGGCTGCGCCCTCTGCCTCGGTCCAGTCGAACCCGGACCAGATATCCCGTTTCTCCCAGGTGAGCGGAACGAGTTCGCTGCCCACCGCGATTTCCGGAGGCATGAGCTTTGCGACGCCGGCGTGAATCGCATAGACGAGCGGAGACTGTCCGTCATAGCCGACTGTCTCGCCATACGGCATGTGGCCGGTTGTGGCCAAATGCACACCGCCGACGATGCCGTCCTGAGAGGCCTTGGACAGCGGAGCGTTTGCGATGGTATGCATGCCGAACAGCAGTGCCGCGAGCGCGAGAATACCTTGCGCGGATTCACCAACGCCCACCGACGCTCGCGGTACGGACGAAGCCCGCATGAACACCAGGCCGCGCGCCAGCCAGTATGCCCCAATCATCGTCAGAAGCGTGTAAGTCACCCAAACGGTGTTCGGTCCGAATAAATCAGGCACGCCGCCGCGCAACGATAACAGCAAGCACCCGAGCGCGAGCACGCATGCATCCAGACTGCGGCCGGTCGCGAGCGGGCGATTTGTCAGAAACAGAACGAGCACCAGCAGCGCGCCGAATAGCGCAGGAGCGGGAAAGCTGAATTGCGGCAACACAAGCGATTCGAGTGGTGAGCGTTCCGCGACTTCGATTGGCGCCGGCATCCGCGTCGAGCGATTCGGCATCAGCGGGGGGGCGCTCGTCGCCTGCGTGGCCGGCGCAGGCGCGGTGGTTGTTTGAGCGACCGACGTGAAATTCAAAGCAAGCAGCAGGATCGCCAGGGCAATCCGCCGCAAGCCGATTGATGCGTGACTGGTCATGATGACCCTCTTGTATAGCGGGCGACCGCGAGCCGCGCCGATACGATCGTATACGCCGTGTGCGACGACCGGTTGCGATTCATCGTATCACTGCGTCGTGGGGCTGACCAGCCAACGGGCATTGCGCCTCGCGCGTGGAGTGCGTCCCGCGAATGTTGCCATTCAGAGGGCGTTTGGCAGTGGGGTGGACATTCACGCTGCCCTACTACATCGCAGCCAACCTGCCGGGCGGGCAGCGTCCCCGCCCCACCCGATGCTCCCCTCGATTGATACGGGCCAGTATTTTCGACGCACTACATTACGTGGCCTTGGTGGTTCCCGTCGATCCGACTTTGTAAGCCGTCGCGATCGCGAGCACGAAGAAGAGAATGTCCATCGGACTGAACATGACGGAGAAGAAGGCGTTTTTCATTTCGCTTCGCGCGGTTGACACAATGTCGTCGGATAGTTCGGCTTGCTTCGCTTTCACCTGCTCATCGGTCATTGCCGCGACTTTGGTTTTCGCCTTTTCCTCTGCGGCGGAAAAAGCCTTCTCATATTCCGTTTCGCTCATCGACTCGGCTTTGCCCGAGCGTTCAACTTCGGCGATCGCCATCGCCTCGACCAATCCCTCGCGGTCTCCGCCTTGAATGTTCTTCTGCACTTCGGCAAAAACCGGTTCGAGAATCACAGAGAACACCATGAACTTCGCGATCACGATGCCGAGGATCGCCATGAACGCGGCGATCGCGCCGCCGACCTGATTCGCATCGCGGCAGCCGAGATACATTCCGAGGCCGGCCAGCCCGCCGAGCGCCCAGGCGATGTAACCAACCTCATAGTGGGCGTTGTATGCGATCAGAAACCAGACGAGTCCGCCAATCCCCGCACCGACGGCGCTGAAGATGCAGCCGAGCATCAGCGAATTACCGCCTGCGAGCATCCCGCCGATACCGCTCGCGAAACCGCCTCGCGACGTTTTCGCAGGCTTCGTGTCCGCGCCGCCATCCAGTGGCGGCGGTGGCGCGATCACGCGGCCGAGGCCTGCGGGCGCGGCTCGCGGAACGTCCAGCGCGACGCCGCCGGCAAGCCCGCTGAGCAGGTCATCACCGGCTGAGCCGCCATCGGCGGCGGGATCAGGCACAGTCGCAGGCGAGCCGCACTTTGGACATTTCACGCGGCGGCCGACGGCATCCGATGCGACTTTCAGCGCGCCGCCGCAACCGGCGCAATGAAACTTAATGCGCCCGTCGGCGGTGACTTCGGCGGCCGGCTCAGTGGGTAGCGTCCCGTCACGTGCCGATTCGCCAGACTCGGTCGCGGATGGAACGAGGAAGGCCTCGCCGCACTTTGGGCACTTGCCTTTCTTCCCTGCGGACGCCGCGGAAACGCGGAATCCGGCGTTGCAGGACGCACAACGAATCGCAATCTTGTCGGCAACCAGGTCGGACATGTCGATCCCCAGATTCGATGAACGCGTGTTACGGCAAACGACGCTGCTTACCCACAGGATAGCAGTCAACAGCGGTCGATGTACAGTGGAATTCAGCCGAAATTCGGAAAGTGTTCGAGTCGGGTGTATGCCGGAATTCGAAGCGGCTGCGAAAGACCACCGCGATCCAACTGATTGGCTTGCAAAGCTTTATGGAGAAGATGCCGCTGCGGACGCTCGCACGGGATTCCATTGCGTGCAGCGCAGGCGAAGCAACGACTCCTGCCGGCCATATGCTGGGAAGTAGTGCTGCTCGAACCCGTCATCGACCATTCCAGCGGCGCGATAGCTGCGGATGGCCGGATCGTTGTTCTGAAACACAACCAGCGTCGCCGCCGATGCTTTGCAGCGCACGAACGCAAACTCCAGCAATCGCCGCGTAAGAGCCGTGCCATAACCTCGGCCGCGCAGCGCCGGATCGATCACAAGATGTCCGAGCCAATACTCGCGGCGCTGTGCATTGAGCAAGTTGACTTCGCCATATCCGATCGGCGATCCCGTAGCGCAGTGGATCAGCATAAACTGGTGATGCGTCGGGCTGCGCCAGGATCGAATCGCACCAGCATCGAGCGGCGGCGGCGTGCGCGGCGCAATGCGATAAGCTTCGTCGTCGCCGTTGATCCAGCCTGCGACTGCCTCGGCCTCGCGCTGATCGAACGCGCGCAAACTCGTTTCCGTCGTCGTCGCGCGGCTTGATCGCGGCATAGTGCTCATCAACGCTCTTTCAATTCGAGTCAGGCCGCCGCTTCAGGCTTATGATTCGCCGAGTTGGGCTTTTTCGCGGCCGGCCGTCGCACCCGCTGATTCATGATATCGTGCGCCGCTGTCCGCGTCATTCGGAGATTGCGAGTTGGAGACTTTTCGCGGTTATCCCGTGCTGATGCGAACGATTCGCATCGGGCGGCGCGACTACGAGATCATCGGTCCGGCGAATTATGACCAGCTTATCGACACAGCGGCGGTGGCCGAGCGTTTCGCCCGGGATGAGTATCTGCCCTATTGGGCGGAATTTTGGCCCGCCGCCCGCGTCATGGCCGAGCGGCTTCTTGAATGGGGTCCGGCGGGGTCAGCGCCGCGACCGACGGTGCTGGAGCTGGGCTGCGGGTTGGGATTGGTGGGATTGATCGCGGCGGATTTGGGCTATCCGACGACGATGACGGACTATGACGATGATTCCGTGGCGTTTGCTGAGGAGAACATCCGTCGCAATCGCATTTCAAACGCGACGGCCCGCACATTGGATTGGACAACGTTTGATCCCACGATGGAATTTGACCGGATCATCGCCTGCGAAGTGTTGTATGAAGATCGGCACATCGCGCCGATCGCGAGATTCATTCAAAATCATCTGCGGCCGGGCGGTTTCGCGCTGGTGTGCGACACTGGCCGGCGACCGGCGGATGCCTTTTCCGAGGCGGTCGGCGCGTGCGGGTTGGCCGTGCGCATCGAGCGTGACAGCGTTCCCCGGCCGGGAGAAAATCCGCTGCCGATCCGGTTGTTTCATGTCACGTGTTTCGCGACATAGCGTCTGCGCGACCCCATGCGGTGAATGAGCAGCAGCGGCATGAGCGCGGCGCTCATGCTCACGACGCCGGAACCGCACAGGCCGCACGCGGCCGGCGTCGGCAGCGAGTCGTCGCATGCGTCGCCTATGCCGTCGGCGTTTTCGTCGGCCTGATCCGGGTTCGCGACATCGACACAATTGTCTAGCGCATCCTCGACTCCATCGCCATCAGTGTCTGTGATCGCATTGCCGCCGTTATTCGAGTTTTCGTTGCCGCCAGCGCTGTTCGAATTCTCGTTGCCGCCGCCAGTGCCGGCGTCGTTGACCGTGGTTGCGGCTGTTGCGGAGTTGTTGCCGGCGTTGGGATCGATCTCCGAGGCGGAGACGCTAATGGTCATCGTCGCCGTGCCGGTTTGCGTGGGCGTGACGATCACTGTAACCGTGACGCTTGCCCCGCTCGCGATCGTAGCCAGCGCACAGGTCACCGGCCCGCTTCCGTTGCACGCGCCCTGCGAAGCAGTCGTCGAAACAAACGTCGCTCCCGCCGGCAGCGTATCCGTCAGCGTTACGTTCGTCGCCGCTGACGGTCCCGCGTTCGTAACGGTGATGGTGTACGTGAGATTGCCGCCAACCGTGGCCGGATCAGGCGCTACGGCCACAGTGACGATCAGATCGGCCCGGGCGGCGTCGTATCGAAGCACGCGGT
>JAEUIR010000549.1 GCA_016795025.1 Phycisphaerales bacterium | reverse complement strand
CTCCGCCCAGACACCAGCGACAACCGTGGGCTCGTAGGCGAGAGGCTCGTCCGGCAGCGCGGTCAGGAAGGTCGCGGAGAGCGACGCGTCGAACGCATCGGCGAGATGTTCCGCGAGTGCGATGGCCGGTTCGTCCACATCCGAACCCAGCACGATCGCGAGGATGTCTTTCAGGCTCATGGCGACTTGCCTCCGGTTCCATGCCCCGCGCGCCGCAGTCTACTGCAAAGGCGCGCCGATGGCGACGGTCAGGCGGGCGCAGCCCTGCGCGCGATGATCCGCAGGACGCCGAGCGCAAGCAGCGCGAGCACCGTCGCAAGCAGGAACGCGGCGCCAGGAAAGAACGGCAGCTCGCCCGTACGTTCGGTGAATCGCGCGAGCGT
Source organism: Phycisphaerales bacterium (assembly GCA_016795025.1). Lineage (GTDB taxonomy): Bacteria > Planctomycetota > Phycisphaerae > UBA1845 > Fen-1342 > JAEUIR01. The sequence goes on along the minus strand of JAEUIR010000549.1, from coordinate 171 downwards.
CTCACTCATCAGCCATGGACCGGCGATGGCGGTGAGTGCGTGGATCGCCGCGACGCCGCCCTGCAGCTCGCCCTGCTGGTCGCCCGGCGCGGCGCGCGACAGAAGCGCCGTCATGGCAGGGAAGATCAGCCCGTCGAGCGCGCCGATGGTCATGATGACGTAGATCATCCA
>JAEUIR010000548.1 GCA_016795025.1 Phycisphaerales bacterium | reverse complement strand
ACGCCGCGCCCGGCGAGATCACGGCCCTCCTCGGCGCATCCGGCTGCGGCAAAAGCACCTTGCTCAAACTCATCAACGGTCTCGACGCCGATTTTCACGGCGTGATCGAAACACCTCACCGCGATCGCCCCATCGGTATGGTGTTCCAGGAACCGCGCCTGCTCCCGTGGCTCAATGTGCGCGACAACGTGGCCTTCGGCGTGGAGGTTCCGCAAGCGAAGGCATTGGCCGATCGCGCGCTCGACGAAGTCGGTCTTTCGCACGCCCGCGAACGCTTCCCCAAGGCGCTGTCCGGCGGCATGGCGCAGCGCGTGGCCATCGCGCGTGCGCTGGTGCGCGAACCGGCGGTGTTGTTGATGGATGAGCCGTTTTCCGCGCTCGATGTGGTCACCCGCAAGAAGCTTCACGGCCTCACGCGCACAATCACACACGAACACCGCACCGTGACACTTTTTGTGACCCACGACCCCGACGAGGCGTTGGACTTGGCGCAACGCGTGATCGTGCTGGCGCCCACGCGCGAAGGCGGACCCGCAAGCGTGGCACTGAGCTTC
>JAEUIR010000547.1 GCA_016795025.1 Phycisphaerales bacterium | reverse complement strand
CGACGCATCCGCCGCTTGGTCGATCAGCTTCGGGAAGAAGTCTTTGTCAGCGAGAGCGAATCCGGGCCGCTCGCCGCGCAGGAGCCGTTGAAGGTCCTCGTCAGAGCACTCGAAGTTGTGGAACCCGGTGCGGCTCGAACGTCCAGGGATGCGCAGCTCGAGCAGATAGATGATGGTCTCGACCGCCTCACGCTGGCAGAAGAACAGACGCCGCGAACGATCTGCGCGCGCCCAGTGCTTGAGCAGGTCCTTGGTGACTTCCGTCGCTCCGCGGTAGCCGGCATCGCGCCAGCGCTTCACGTCTTCGCGAAGCCTATTGACCAGCGGCAAGTCGTCGCGGTTCTCCTCCTCGAACAGGTCCTTCTCCGCGCCGCCGGTGCGCTTCTCCTTGAACCAGTAGCTCGCCGGCCGCCGGCCTTGCGCCTTCTGTGGCACGCCGGCCCGGTACTCCCAGAACGCCGTCGGCCACTCGTAGGGATTGCACAGGATCGGGTCGTCGACCGCCTGGACCGGCGCTTGCGCAGTCTCGAAGGTCTGCTGTTTCGCTTTGCCGCG
>JAEUIR010000546.1 GCA_016795025.1 Phycisphaerales bacterium | reverse complement strand
GACGACCACCAGCACCCAGCCGAGCGGAGGCCACAGCAGGAAGAACAGCAGGGCGGCGAGCGCGGCGACTGCGATGAACTTGTGGCCGTCCGAGTGCACTGGCACCAGGCTGCCGAGGATCGTTTCGATGAGACCGTGACCCTTAGACACGCGGATCACCTCCGGTTCGTTTGAAGTTTCATGAAATGGATGCGCCGGCCGTAGCCGGCGCCCCATGGGAACAGTGCGCGAAACAGCTCAGCCGAGCGGCACCGCAACGAAACGCAGATCGCCGTTGGCGCCTTCGATGCGAAGCAGCACCGCCTTGCGCCCGGCCTTCTTCACCTTCTCGAGGCTGCGGGCCACGTCATCCGGAACCGCCACCTGATCTTGCGCCACCTCGACGATGACGTCGCCCGGCTTGATGCTCTTCTGCGCGGCTGCGCTCGTTCCCTCGACATCGGTGACGACGACGCCGACCACCTTTTTGTCCAGCTTGTGGAGCTTGCGGAGCTCGTCCGTCAACGGGGAAAGCTTCATGCCGAGCAGCTCGCGCGACGGCGGAGGGCCGCTCTGC
>JAEUIR010000545.1 GCA_016795025.1 Phycisphaerales bacterium | reverse complement strand
GGCGATCTCGGGGAATGTCTCACTGGTAGTGGTGGGAAGCGGCGAGATTCGACGGCTGACGATCGAATTGTCGGCCATCCCGACCCCGCCGATCGAAAAGGAAGATCCGTCGGCCATTGAAAAGATACCGGCCGAGCCGGCACTTCCGGAAGCATCGCCAAGCCCGGCCCCTTCGGCACCGGTGCCGTAAGATCGGTTACAAGTGCTACCTTGACGGGCCGGGATAACGCCGATAACAACATTGGGTCGGAAACGCCGAGACGTCATGTCTTGGCATACTCGTGATTCATCTTAAGCCGAAGTGGCGGAATTGGCAGACGCGCCAGCTTGAGGGGCTGGTTGGAGCAATCCAGTGGAGGTTCGAGTCCTCTCTTCGGCAGTTTGAAATCAACGATCAAGCGGCTGGTCGGCTTCATCGTCGGCGGCCGCTTTCGTCGTTTCTTGGCCGTCGTTATCTCGAAAGACGAGTTGATTGGTATCGGCGGTGGCCCGCGAGGTGATCGGGGTCGGTCGCTGCCACCACCATGTCACCAGACTGACCACTACGACGATCCCCAC
>JAEUIR010000544.1 GCA_016795025.1 Phycisphaerales bacterium | reverse complement strand
GAAGTGAATTTCCTCAAAGAGAAATGAAATACATTCAAACAATGAAAATCCAATCCATACGATTCAATCGAAGAACAATTACAGTTTCTTCATGTAATTTCTCTCTCTCTCTCTCTCTCTCTCTCTCTCTCTCTCTCTTCTTTCGATCAATGATCTTCCCTTCTTTCTTTCGAATCAAAATGAAGAATTAAATCAATATCAACTCGAGTTAAATCATTTCAAACAACATGCACAAAATCTCACTCTCGAAACTGGAGCTAACATTTCTCTTCCATCCGAAATCATCCTCACCCTCCAATCGATGATTACTTTAAACAAACAACAACTCGATCAACGTCGTGCATTCCTCACCGAAGCTACTTACAATCGTGATGTCTATCTGAATGAATGTCAATTATTCGAAGAAGTTTTTAGTCGAAGTATGGAACGTTTAACTCGTTCGAGTCCGTTAACATCATTAACAATCAATGATTATGCTCGACAATTAATCGAACAAAAACTTCCTCGTGAACGAATGGAAGAAAAATGTCGTCATTTGAGTTTACTCTATGAAAAACTC
>JAEUIR010000543.1 GCA_016795025.1 Phycisphaerales bacterium | reverse complement strand
CTTCCCCGAAGATTTTCAAGGCGGCAAATAAAAGGGCGCCGCTCGCGATTCGTGACGAGGATTCGGCCATCGGGGTCGCTTCCCCTTTAGGGGAAGGAAAATTTCAACAGCCTTGCCGTCCGAACCGAATGCCCGGCTCAAGGGTTCATGCGGTGACCTTTGTCATGACCATGCGCTTCAGTCGACCAACGGGCATGAACCCCCGCGTCACCTCTCCCTTCCTGCTCGCGGCGCTGCTGCTCGCCGCCTGCGGAATCAGCAACGGACAAGCACCGAAAGCACCCGCCATGAGCACCAATACGACCACAGCCGCAATCCCTACTACTCGCACACCGACACGACCAAGCTGAACGTGCCGCTGAGCGAGTGGAAGAAACTCCTGCCCGAAGACCTCTACTACATCGCCTTCGAGAAGGGCACCGAACGCGCCTTCACCGGCAAGTACTGGGACTTCGAAGGCATCGGCACTTACGCCTGCGCGGTATGCGGCAACGTGCTCTTCCAGGCCGACAGCAAGTTCGCCAGCAGCTGCGGCTGGCCCAGCTTCTTCCAGCCCGAA
>JAEUIR010000542.1 GCA_016795025.1 Phycisphaerales bacterium | reverse complement strand
GCTTTCTACGCGAATTCGGCCGGATTCGTCTGGCTGGGGTTTTCCAATGCCGCGGCGCTGGGCGAGTTCACGTTCGAGATGTGGGTGACCGGTCAGACTGGCGGGCCGATGATCGACGCCGCATGCTCCATGTACAGCGACAATCTGCGGATCAACGGCGTGGTGGTCGTCTCCGGGTGCAGCATCGATTACGTTGGATCGCCCGTGCATCTGGCGGTCACCCGCAAGGCTGGCGCCGTCAGGGTGTTCTGGGGCGGAGTTCAGCGCGGCGCGACCGGCAGCAACGCCGCCGCGGTAGACCTTTCCTGGATCGGGCTGGGGTACTACTCCGGCGGCCCGTCCTATTCCTACGCCTACTTCGACGAGGTTCGGCTGTCTGATGTTTGCCTGTACTCGTCCAACTTCACCCCACCCTCTGCACCCTTTGAAATTCCGTCCGGAGTCTATTAAATGGCAAACAGTTCAACCAACATCGACGGGATCATTTCCTCGCAGGCGAGTAAGGAGGTGACCGCCAACGCCTTTTTCGATGCGGCCTCGCCGGCCACTCTGTACGGCCG
>JAEUIR010000541.1 GCA_016795025.1 Phycisphaerales bacterium | reverse complement strand
AAGGCATTTGGTCGCGGCGCGACCCAATGCCTTCACGGCGCGACCAAATGCCGCTGCGTGGCGGCGGCATTCCTTCGCGGTGCGACCCAATGCCTTCACGCCGCGACCAAATGCCTTCGCGTGACGGCGGCATTCCTTCGCGGCGTCACCCAATGCCTTCGCGTCGCAACCAAATGCCTTCACGCGACGGCGGCATTCCTTCACGGCGCGACCAAATGCCTTCACGCCGCGACCCAATGCCTTCACGCGACGGCGGCATTCCTTCGCGGTGCGACCCAATGCCTTCACGCCGCGACCAAATGCCTTCACGGCGTGACCAAATGCCGCCGCATGGCGGCGGCATTCCTTCGCGTCGCGACCCAATGCCTTCACGGCGCGACCAAATGCCTTCGCGTCGGGACCAAATGCATTCGCGCGACGGCGGCATTCCTTCGCGGTGCGACCCAATGCCTTCGCGGCGCGACCAAATGCCTTCGCGCGGCGGCGGTATTGCTCCGGAGCGCCGCTCCATGCCGCCGACCGGTCACCGCAGGCCGTCGGTCCCCTCAGAGCCAGTTCGGGA
>JAEUIR010000540.1 GCA_016795025.1 Phycisphaerales bacterium | reverse complement strand
CAGGCGCAAGCGGCCTCGCCAACTCATCGTGCCGGCCCGCTGCTGGGAGACCATTCGCACCAGTATTGCAGCTCGCCATCGCGGATCGGCTCATAGACCTGGTGGAGGCCAGTAAAGCCGAAGCCTGCGCCCTTGCCTGCGAGCGGCGGGTAAGGGTGTGTTGCCTGCTGGATCGGCAGCGGTCCGCTGTCCCGATCGGCAAAGACATAGAGCTTGATCGCCGCCAGGTCTGCCGGTTCTTTCTGAAAAACGATGCGAAAGAGGAAATACGAGCCGATCGGCTGCACCGGGACGGTGTAGGGCGAACTGACCGGCCGCGCTTCCAGATCCTGCGTTTCACCGCCGTAAGTGACGTGGCAGAGCAGCGTCTCGGCATGCACGGGCGCGGCAAACAGCAGGATGGCGGCGAGGAGGCGTTGGCAACGGTTGGGTATCATCGGCGAGTGGCGGCTGGAAAACTGACTGGCGTCGGTGTAGGGACGAGCGATGTGCCAGCCTATGGCTGCCGCTCGATCCAGGCTGCGATTCGCTCGGCCGCGGCTTCCCAGTGGGCGTCGAGCAT
>JAEUIR010000053.1 GCA_016795025.1 Phycisphaerales bacterium | reverse complement strand
TGAGAAGGCGTATGGCGGCAAGCGGAAGATCGCCTGGATGGAAGTCTTCGCCGGCGAAGAGGCGTTTAACAAATTCAACACTTGGCTCCCCGACGAGACGCTCGACGCATTCCGTACGTTTCTCGTCGGCATCAAAGGCCCGTTAACGACGCCGGTCGGTGGCGGTATCCGTTCGCTGAACGTCGCGCTGCGGCAGATTCTCGATTTGTACGTCTGCCTGCGGCCGGTGCGCTGGTTCAAGGGCGTTCCCAGCCCCGTAAAGCGTCCGCAAGATTGCGATATGGTGATCTTCCGCGAGAACACGGAGGATATTTACGCGGGCATCGAATACGCGGCGGGCACAGCGGATTCGCAGAAAATTCTCGATTTTTGGGCGAAGGAATTTCCGAAGGAATTCTCAAAGGTGCGCTTCGGCACGCGCGACGCCGCGATGGCGTGGCAGAAGGCGCTCGAGGGCATCGGCATGCCGCCGCGCGACGTCACCGCCGCAGGCGTTTTCGGCGTCGGAATCGGCATCAAGGCCGTGAGCTATCTCGGCACCGAGCGGCTGGTGCATAGCGCGATCAGCTACGCGCTCAAGAACAAGCGCCGCAGCGTCAATTTGGTCCACAAAGGCAACATCATGAAGTTTACGGAGGGGGCCTTTAAGGATTGGGGATATCAGATCGCGCAGCACTTTTTCCGCGACCAGATCGTGACCGAGCGCGAAAGCTGGATCCTCGGCAACAAGGAATCAAACGCCGACCTGTCATCTGAAGCCAACGCCAGGATGATCGACCCCGGCTATGACATGATGACGCCGGATCAACGGGCGAAGATCGTGGCTGAGGTGGACGCGGCGCTGAAACTTTGGCCCACGCACGGCGACGGTAAGTGGAAGAGCAAACTGCTTGTGAAGGACAGCATCGCCGATATCACGCTTCAGCAGGTGCTGACACGGCCGAAGGACTTCGATGTCATCGCGACGCTGAACCTCAATGGCGACTACCTGAGCGACGCGCTGGCCGCGCAGGTCGGCGGGATCGGCATCGCGCCGGGCGCGAACATCAACTACGTCACCGGCCATGCGATCTTTGAGGCGACGCACGGGACCGCGCCGAAATACGCGAATCTGGATCAGGTGAATCCGGGTTCGGTGATTTTGAGCGGCGAAATGATGCTGCGCTACATGGGCTGGACCGAGGCGGCCGACCTCATCATCAAGGGCATGGACGGCGCGATCAGCGCGAAGACCGTGACGTACGACTTTGAGCGGCTGATGAAGGCGGAAGGCGATACGCAGGTGAAGAAGCTGAAGTGCAGCGAGTTTGGGAAGGCTGTGATTTCGCATATGTGATCGGTCCCCACAGGGATGCCGTGTTAACAAAAATCGAAGCGCTTAATTATCGATCGCTGCGATACGTATCGCAGCGCTTGTCGCCATTCCAAATCCTGATAGGCCCAAACGGGTCAGGTAAAAGTTCTTTTCTTGATGTTGTCGCATTCCTCGGAGATCTTTTGCGTGTCGGTCCGTACGCTGCGATACATGGCGACGGCGGATCCGTCGCGCCCCGCGCGGCCGACCTTTCCCAAGTGACGTGGATGCGCGCCGGCGGCAGGTTTGAGCTTGCCGTTGAGTTAGCAATCCCACAACGTCAACTCGAATTGCTTGGAGATTCGCGATATCAGCGCGCTCGCTACGCGGTTGCAATCGAAAGCGTTGGAAAGAATCGTGAGATCCGCCTGGCGGGCGAGAACTTATTGCTAATTCCCGGCAACGGCAATTCCGATGGGCGTGGTGAGCGGACTCTTTTCCCGATGTCGCCGAACGCGCCGCAGCAGTTGGTATTGGGAGAAAATCAGAAGGGCCGCCCCGGCGAGCGGAAGGTTCTGAACAAGATCGTCAGCTCCGGAAACGACTATTTCCTGTCTGAAACGACGCAGTGGAATAATTCTTTTCGACTGGGTCCGAGTAAGTCCGCGCTGGCCAACCTTCCTGAAGATGAAGAGCGCTTTCCCGTCGCAATTTGGGTTAAGCGAGTTCTGATGGAAGGTGTTCGAAGGGTGGTGTTGAATGCGGAAACCATCCGCCGTCCGAGCCCGCCCGGATCACCATCCAAATTCCGGCCCGACGGATCGAACCTGCCTTGGGCGATCATGGCGCTTTATGAGGAAAATAGAGAGCGCTTCGAAAAGTGGATTCAGCATTTGCAGACCGCCATCCCTGATTTGGTCAGCATCACGACCATCGTCCGGCCGGAGGACAACAGCCGCTACTTGGAAATTGAGTACTCCAATGGACTAAAAGCGCCCTCGTGGGTCGTTTCGGACGGCACGCTGCGGCTGCTTGCCCTTTCATTGCTCGCGTACGTTGAGAACGTTGACGGGATCTACTTGATTGAAGAACCCGAGAACGGCATTCACCCCCGCGCGGTGGAAACCGTGTTTCAGTCCATTCGTTCTGTATACGACGGGCAAGTGTTCTGTGCATCGCACTCCCCGGTGATACTCGGCCTCGCGGATCCGGCCGCGTTGCTGTGCTTTGCGAAAACCGAGTTTGGTGAAACCGACATCGTTCGCGGCGATGAGCACGCGCGACTTCGGAAGTGGAAGGGCGAGATCGATCTGGGCACCCTGTTCGCGTCGGGAGTCTTGCAGTGACGCTTGATCTCGTCGCGGTCGTTCCAGATAAGGATATCGAACAGAGCCTGCTGGGCTTATTTGAGGCAAAGCGAGAGTCGCTTCACCTAAAAACGCTCAGACAATGGCGCATTCTGGTGCATCCCGGCAGGGATCCCGGGGTGTTCCATTCCGGCTTTCAACTGCTCGCCCCTTTTTCCGGCGATTCGCGATTCGCGCTCCTGTTGCTCGATCGGGAATGGGAGGGCGCGCCGCCCTCGACATGCGATGAAATCGAATCGAAAATCGAGGAACAGTGCAAACGTACTTGGGGGGACCGCGCCCGTTGCGTGTGTATCGCCCCCGAAATCGAAGCTTGGATTTGGAGCGATTCACCGCACGTGCATGAGGCACTCGGATGGCAAAGGCGGGAGGAACTCCAAAAGTGGCTCGCGGCTCAGAATCTGTGGCCTCCCGATACTCCCAAGCCACTCGACCCCAAAAAGGCCTTCGAACTCGCGGTTCGTGAAAAGCGCATCCCCCCATCCGCCGCGATTTTCGGAACTCTGGCGCGAAAAGTCAGCATTTGCCGGTGTACGGATCGTAGTTTTCTTCGATTGACAGAAACACTGCGTCAGTGGTTCCAATGAGAAGCGCGGAGCTGAAATAAGTCTTTTGCGTTGCGCTACGGTCTGCCTGCGCGCGCGACGCGCAGCGCGCGGTCGTTTAATGAACGACACGGATTCCACATCGCGAAGCAAATCCGCCACACCACGCCCAACGATTCAGTGATCCCGGCGATTCGGATGCACCGGGGTGTATCGCGGGCGAACGGCGATTCGCGCCCCGCCACTACTGCACGAACGCAACATCGGGCCGGTGCGAGTGCGCTCTTCGCGCTTACCGAGAAATCGTCCGCGACGTATTCCCCTTCAACCCCTGCGGCGCCGGCGGCAGCTCCGGCTTCGGCCGATTCGCAAACTTGATCGCCTCGCGCGTGTGTTTGCTCATCAGCGACACCGGCCGGCCGCGAATGAACACGTGCCGCACGACCGACGTCACCTGCCCCGGATGCCCCGTCGTCACGATCACGTTCGCCACCTTGCCCACATCCAGCGAGCCGTAGCGATCCGCAATGCCCAGTATCTCCGCGGCGCTCAGCGTCATCGCCCGTACCGCCGCGTCCGCGTCCAGTCCGTGCTCGACTGCGAACCCCGCTTCCACCGGCACCAGTTTCGCCAGCGACGCCGAGCCGTTCGCGAAACAGTATTCCACGCCGCCGCGCGCCAGCAAGCCGGCCGCGCGATAGTTCGCATCCCACGCTTCCGAAACGCCGTCCAGTCCCGGCACTTCGCGCGGCACGTCGAACACGCTGTCATAAATCACCGGCACGCGCCGCCGCGACAGCAAATCCGCCGCGCGCCAGGCATCTCGCCCACCCAGAATCACCGGCCGCACGCCGGCTTGCTCTGCGAAAAGCAGCGCCTCCAATATCGATTGATAACTCTCGGCGCGGAAAAGCACCGGTCGCTTTCCGGTTACGTAAGGAATCAGCGCATCCAGCCGCGGATCGGCCGATGTCGCGGGCGTACGCTTTTCGCGGGCGGCTATCTCAACTTCCGCCGCGTACAGCCGAGCGTCTTCGAAGAGATCGCGAAGCGTGCGCAGCGCCTTTTGCGCTTCCTCATTCTCGCGCTCGTCATCGCGCGAACGGCGGCGTGCCACGGGTTCATCGTGCTCATGCTCGGCGTCCGGCCGGCTTTCGCGCTCCAGTAGCGGCTTGGCCCGCAGGCCCGGCAGCGAAATCACGAGCGCGGCGGAATCGTTGATGCGCATCTCGGGCATCGACCAGCCGTCGAGATCGATCAAACCCGCCTGGCCAGCGATCGTCGGCGATTCCGGCACGATGAGACATGTCGTGATTCCCTCGGCCCGCGTGACCTCGACCATCGCGCTGTGCGGATTAAACGCCGAGAGCGCGTGAATATCCGGCTGATATGTGCCCGTCTCGCCGGTGTCCACCGTCACATCCACCATTCCCACTTCATTCAGGCCGACAGTCGTGGCCGCGTTGATCAGGCCGGGGTACACGTGCAGCCCCTTGCCGTCGATCACAACCGCGCCGGCCGGGATTTGCAGCACTTGCCCAACGGCCACGATTTTTCCGTCTTGAATCAACACCGTCGCCTCGTTCATCACTGGCTTGCTGATCGGATGAACGGTGGCGAGAACGATTGCATATGCTCCAGTTGCTGAGACCTTCGGATCGACAGCGGACGACTCCGCGAGGTCAATGCCCGGCCCGGGCTTGCTGGTGAACGGACCGATCTCCGGTCGCGCCGGCCGCGCCTGGCGCGTGCGCGGGTCAAAGTCTCTGTGGCGGAAGTAAACTTCCCCCTCGATAATGGTCAGCACGCACTTCGCGAACGTGTCGAGCGGGTGTCCGTCGTACACCGCGAGATCCGCATCCTTGCCGACTTCGATGCTGCCGACGCGACTTTCCAGCCCAAATCCGCGCGCGGCGTTGAGCGTGATCATGCTCAGAGCTTCATTGGATGACAAGCCGCTGTAGCGCAACGCCTTGGCTGTTTCGAGCGGAAGGTGGCGCATCAGATCCGACGAATCCGACTTAATCATCGAGTTCACGCCGGCCCGCAACAGCATGCCCGCGTTAAATGGAATCGCGTCGTACGCCTCCACTTTGTATGCCCACCAATCCGCGAATGTGCACGTCCCCGCGCCCAGCCGCGCGATCTCCGGCATGATGCGATAGCCTTCGAGAATGTGATGCAGGTTTGAAATGCGCACGCCGAAGTCCTCGCAAACCTGCATGATCCGAAGCACCTCGTCGGCGCGGTAGCAGTGCATATTCACCCAGATGTCGCCAGACAGAATGTCCGCCAGCGCGTCCAGCCGCACATCGCGCCGCAGCGGCCGCGGGTCTTTGCCCGCCGTCTTGTCGCGCTGCGCCGCCGCGCGAGATTCGGCATACGCCCGCGCGTCGTGGAACGCGCGGCGAACGACCGTTTCAACGCCCATGCGCGTGCCGGGAAATCGCCCGACGCCGCCATCGCGTTCGCGCTCGCCGCGGCCGCGCGGTCGGCCGGAGCGCGTCACATTCTCGCCGGTGGCGAATTTGACGCTGCGAGGCGCATGCACAATCAGTTCATCGCTGGGTCTCCCCCACTTCATCTTGAGAACCACATTCTGCCCGCCGATCGCGTTGGCCGAACCATGCATCGCGTGAATGATCGTGCAGCCGCCGGCCAGCGCGCGATATATATCCACGTCATCCGGCCGCACGACGTCCGAGCAGCGCACCTCCGGCACGACGCTCAATGAAAATTCGTTCACCGCGTCGAGCGCGATGTGCGAGTGCGGATCAAACGCGCCGGGCATCACCGTGCAGCCCGACAGGTCCAGCGTGGTTACTCCTGCCGGCGCTTGAATGTCCTTTCCGACAGTCGCGATCTTGCCATCGCGAATCAGAATCGACCCGTTCGGAATGTCATCGCCGGAGATAGTAAGAACCGTGACGTTCGTCAGCAGGGCGTTGCCGCCGAGCCTGATGCCCGGATCGCGATCCGCGGCGAATTCCAATTCGCCCAGCGGCTCGTGCAGAAGAATGTCATCAACGGGCGTGGGCGCGGGTTGCGAATCGGTCGTCGCCGATTGCGAAGACGCAGCGGCTTGTGAATCCGCTTCGGCGGTGGTGGTTGGCGCGTTGCCGGGCTTCGCGCCGCGCTCGCCATCCTTGCCCTTTTCACCGCTTCGATCGCGTTTTTTTTCTGCATCGAATTCGTAACGCTTGCCGTCCACGAAAACGTAACGAGTCTTGGCTTCTTTGGCTTCGAGCTTGTGGCTCAGTACGACCAGATTTGCCCGTTTGCCCGGCTCAATCGATCCAAGATCGCGCTCTGCGCCGACCAGCCGCGCGGGCGTCGTCGTCAATGCGCGCAGCGCCGCGTCCGGCTTCAAACCCGCTTCGATCGCTTCGCGCAGCGCCGCAATGGTCTCCTCCGGTTTCTTACCGTCGGTCATCACGCACCACTCAATCCCCGCCTCATCGAGCCGCGCCGCATTTCGCACCAACTCCTCGCGATACTTCGCCGCGGCGTCAAAGGCCGACTTCGGCCAGAATGGCCGCGCGGTCCAGTTTTTGCCGAATACTGTCGAATCATCCGCGCTCTTGCGCAGCTCCCTGGCGTCGAGCTTGTACTCCCGCGCCTTGCCCGGCCAGCGCAGCGAAACAAACACTGACACGCGCCTGGCCTTCAGTTCATCCAGTACTTTGTATGCCTCGGTCGCGCCGGCGATCATCGGCTTCAGCTTGAATTCGTCCGAAAAGCGCAACGCGCGAAGGATTTCTTCGGAATCATTCACTTCCCAAACGATGGATCGAGCGCCGTCGAGAGCCGCGCGAATCGCCCGCAAATCGTCATCACTCGGAAGATCAGCGATCAGATCGCTATGGCGGCCGCTCCACGCCTCCAGCTCCCGCAGCCACGCAGCGTCATAAAAAAACTGTCTCAGGTGCGCCGTCACGCCGAAGCCCGTCGATGGATAACGATCGCGCCCGCGAATCGCCCGTTGGCCGGGCGGGTCCAGCGATGCACTCAGCCACAAATTGCTGCGCAGCAGACTTCGCCGCACAGGGCGATCGCCTAGTTGAAGCAGGCTCGCGTTTCCGCTCAGGATCGCCTTCGGCGGCGCGACGACCGCGGACGTAAAACCCGCGCGTCGCGCGTCGTCAAATGTATTGTCTTTGACATCCAGCAGCTCGTTCACGCTGCGTTGCGCGAAGATGCCGTGGCGATTGGCGAGGTCCATCGACGTGCGCGGCCCCGTGTCGGTCGAGAGAAATTCGTCTTCGACGCGGCGCTCCAGTGCCTCGCCGCCACGCGCTTCGCCCAGTCCGGCGCGCGACAATCCATCAATAAACCCCGCGTAAACAAACAAACCGGTCCCGTCGATCACTCGCGCGCCGGCTGGAATCATCGCGTTCGCGCCTACCGCGGTGATGCGCCCGCCCACGATGACCACGTGCGCATTCTCGATGATCTGCCCCGGAGCAGGGATCACGGTGGCATTCTTTACGACGGCCGGACCGTCGAATTCCGGTATTTCTCCGGCTCGGGTGGGGGCGACGATTAGCGCCACAACGAGCGCAAGCGAACAAAGAGCGCGATTCGGCATGTGATCATCCGTCTTTGAGCAACAGGTGCGATTCGAGAACACCGCAGAGCCGGGAAGTGTAGCGGGGCAGGCGCGCGGCTTACAACGCCTGAATCGCACGATCGTGCTGGCAGGGGTGAGTGCCAATAATCATGCTTGGCGCGGCGACACCAGACGTCGCTCGACGGCCCACGGGCGGCGTGGCCATCGCGCCGGTTCCGGTTCACGCTCCCCAGGATTGCAGCGTATGAATGTAATTACCCCGTGTCAGCGCCGACGGATCGGGGCAGCGGCGCGCGTTCATACTGCCGCGGAGTTGATCCAGCGAGCGATACTCGTGTTCGACCAGCCACTCGGACATGCCATGAATGATGGAGGCCACGTGGGCCGGTCCGTGCCGCAGCAGAGCCGACACCATTTGCACCGCGTGCGCTCCGCACATGATCGACTTGATTGCATCCGGCACCGTATGAACGCCGCCGGTAACCGCCAGCGAGCACGGCAGCTCCGCTGACATCATCGCCAACCAGCGCAAGCGTGGCAGCAACTCGGCCGACGACGACAAGAGCAGTCGTGGCACCGATTCCAGCGCGTCAACATCGATATCTGGTTCGTAAAACCGGTTGAAGATCACCAGGCCGTCCGCGCCCGCCTCGCTCAACTGCGCGCCGAAGTTCAACGGCGCCGTGAAGCCGGCCGACAGCTTGACCGACAACGGCAATTGCACGTGGCGATGCACTTCCTCCACGATGCCGCAGATGCGCTGCTCGACCGCGCCCGCATCCTCATCCACGCGGCTGGGCACGCCGTAGATGTTCAGCTCCAGCGCGTCGGCGCCCGCCTGTTCAATTAATAACGCATATTCCATCCATCGTCCCGGCGTGTCGCCATTGAGCGACGCAATCACCGGAATACTCAGCGTTTCTTTCAAACGCCGCACATGCGACAGGTACTCCTGCGGTCCGAGCGCGTATTCCTCCGGATCAGGAAGATACGATCCCGCCTCCACATGCGCGAATACGTGCGGATCGACCGCGCGATGCCGCGCCAGCGCTTCCGCCGAAATCTGCTCCGCGAACAGCGAGCGCATGACGATCGCTGCGGCCCCTGAGTCCTCGAAACGCCGCGCCAGCGACAAATCATCCGCAAGCGGCGATGCGCCGACGATCAGCGGGTTCGGCAACGTCAGGCCCAGGTAGTCGGTTGTGAAGTCGATCATCGGATCGTCCTTATCCATATCCATCGCGCGGACAGCGATCCGCGCATTGCCGGCCGTCAGCCATTTCCCGGCACTCTCATATTCGCCATGTGCTCATAGATCGCGATACGCCGCGCGGTGGCTCGTTGCGCATCCTGCGACAGCCGCTTGAATCGCGCCGGATCCATCTTCTCGATCATGCGAAACCGCGTTTCGTTGCTGAGATACTCCGCAACCGGCACCCCGCCGCCCTTCGCATCGAGCAGCAGCGGCGGCTCGCCCTGCTCCACGCGCCGCGGGTCATAGCGATACAGCGGCCAGATGCCGCTTTCCACCGCGCGCTTCTGCTGGTCCAGGCCGAATTGCAAATCGAACCCGTGCGCGATGCAGTGGCTGTACGCGATGATGAGCGACGGCCCCGGATAGCTCTCCGCCTCGCGCAGCGCCTGCACGGTCTGCACGTCTTTCGCGCCCATTGCGACGCTCGCGACGTACACATGCCCATACGCCATCGCCATCAGTCCGAGATCTTTCTTGTCCACCGCCTTTCCCGCCGAGGCGAACTTCGCGGCCGCCCCGAGCGGCGTGGCTTTGGATGCCTGGCCGCCGGTGTTCGAGTAAACCTCCGTATCCAACACGAGAATGTTGATGTCGCGTTGCAGCGACAGGACGTGATCCAGCCCGCCGTAGCCGATGTCGAATGCCCATCCGTCGCCGCCGATCAGCCACACGCTCTTGGGTACGAGATAGTCCGCCAGCGCTGTCAGCCGCGCGGCGCGCCAATCATCCATGCCCGCCAATCTGGCTTTCAGCGCGGCGACTCGCTCGCGCTGCGCTCGAATCGCCGCGTCATCGCGCCCCGCCGGCGCGAGCAGCGCGGTTGACAGGTCATCGCCGATCCGCGCCGCGAGCTCGCGCAGCAACCCGCGCGCGTGCTCCCCATGCTCATCCACTGCCAGCCGCATGCCCAACCCGAATTCGGCGTTGTCCTCAAACAGCGAATTCGCCCAACTCGGCCCGCGGCCGTCGGCGTTCTTCGCATACGGCGTCGCCGGCAAATTGCCGCCGTAGATCGACGAGCAGCCCGTCGCGTTGGCAATCATGGTGCGATCGCCGAACAGTTGCGTCACCAGCTTGACATACGGCGTCTCGCCGCAGCCGCTGCACGCGCCCGAATACTCGAACAACGGCTGAAGCAATTGCACGCTCTTGACGTCAAAGCGCTGCAACTGCGCCGCGCCCGTCTCCGGCAGGCTCAGGAAAAAGTCGTAATTCGCCCGCTCACGCTCCAGCGCGCCCGCCATCGGCGACATGTTGATCGCCTTCCGCCGCGGCGTCGCCTTGTCCTTCGCCGGGCAGACGTTCACGCACAGTCGGCAACCCGTGCAGTCCTCCGGCGCCACTTGAATGCGATACTTGCGGCCGCGAAAATCTGTGGCCTTGTAGTCCGCGCCAACGAACCCGTCCGGCGCGCCGTCCATGCAACCCGCATCGAACACTTTTGCGCGGATGGCCGCATGCGGGCAAACCAGCGCACACTTGTTGCACTGAATGCAAATGTCGGCTTCCCATAGCGGGAATTCGGCCGCGATGCCGCGTTTTTCCCACTTCGAAGTGGCCGTCGGCCACGTTCCATCCACCGGAAACGCGCTCACTGGCAGCAGATCGCCCTTCCCGGCCATCAGCACCGCCGTCACGCGTTTCACGAACTCGGGCGCGTCGGCCACAACCGTCGGCGGTCGGCCGCGCGGCGCCGTGACCTTCGCCGGATACGTCACCTCGTGCAGGTGCGCGAGCGTCTCGTCCACCGCGGCCCAGTTACGCCGCACCACGTCGTCGCCCTTGCGATCGTACGTCTTCTGAATCGACTTCTTGATCTGCGCGATGGCCTCTTCGCGCGGCAGCACGCCTGAGATCGCGAAGAAGCACACTTGCATGATCGTGTTAATGCGCCCGCCCATATCGGTCAGCCGCGCGACCTCGTTGGCGTTAATCGTGTATAGCCGCGGCTTGCGCTCAAGAATCGCCGCCTGAACCTCGCGCGGCAGATGGTCCCAGACTTCTTCAGGCGCGTATGGCGCGTTGAGCAGCAACACGCCGCCCGGCAGAACGTAATCCACAACGTCGTAACGATCGAGAAATCCGAACTGGTGGCACGCGACAAACTGCGCCTGGCGAATCAGATACGCGGAGCGGATCGGCCGCGGCCCGAATCGCAAATGCGAGATCGTGATCGCGCCGGATTTCTTGGAATCGTAGACAAAGTAACCCTGCGCGTAATGATCGGTTTCCTCGCCGATGATCTTGATCGAGTTCTTATTCGCGCCGACCGTGCCGTCAGCGCCGAGGCCAAAGAACACCGCCCGGATGACATCAGGCGGCTCAATGTCGTATTCGGCGTCATGCGCCAGCGAAAGATTCGTGACGTCATCGACGATGCCGATCGTGAATCGCGCCTTCGGCGCGGGCTTCGCGAGCTCGTCGAACACGGCCTTGACCATCGCCGGCGTGAATTCCTTGCTGCTTAGCCCATAACGCCCGCCGATGATCCGCGCTTTCGCGTGCGGGCCGGCCACGTCCTCGCGCAGCGCGGCAATCACATCCAGCAACAACGGCTCACCGATCGCTCCCGGCTCCTTGGTCCGGTCAAGCACCGCAATCGATCGCACAGCGGGCGGCAGCGCGGCTCGCAGCGCGTCGGCCGGAAACGGCCGATACAGCCGCACCGCGATGGCGCCCACGTTTTCGCCGCGCGCCCGTAAGTGCTCAACCGTCTCACGCGCGGTCTCGACCGCCGAACCCATCGCGACAATCACGCGCTCCGCATTGGGATCGCCGAAGTACTCGACGAGTCGGTATGGCCGGCCGGTCGCCGCGGCGAAGCGATCCATCACGCGCTGCACGGCGGCCGGGCAATCATCGTAAAACCGGTTGCATGCTTCGCGGGCCTGAAAAAAAGCGTCCGGATTCTGGGCCGTTCCGCGCAGCACCGGCCGATCCGGCGTCAGCGCGCGTGCGCGGTGCGCCGCGATCGCGTCCTCGCGAACGATCGTTCGCAACCGCTCATCGCTCAGCATTTCGATCTTTGCAATCTCGTGCGACGTGCGGAAGCCGTCAAAGAAGTGCAAGAACGGAATTCGCGATTCCAGCGTCGCGGCGTGCGCGATGCACGCGAAATCGTGCGCTTCCTGCACGGAGTTCGACGCCAACATCGCGAATCCCGTCTGGCGGCACGCCATCACGTCCGAGTGGTCGCCGAAGATCGAAAGCGCGTGCGTGGCGAGCGTCCGCGCCGTGACGTGCATGCAGAATGGCGTCAGCTCGCCCGCGATCTTGTACATATTCGGAATCATCAGCAGCAGGCCCTGCGACGCCGTGAACGTCGTCGCGAGCGCGCCGGCTTGCAGCGCTCCATGCACGGCGCCGGCCGCCCCGCCCTCGCTTTGCATCTCAGTTACCGATGGCAGCGCGCCCCACAGATTCAGCCGCCCGCGCGTCGTCCAGTCGTCGCAAAACTCCCCCATCGGCGACGACGGCGTGATCGGATAAATCGCGATCACTTCGCTCAGTCGATACGCAACGGATGCGACCGCTTCGTTGGCGTCGAGCGTCACCGGGGCAGTGAGCGCGCCGTCGGTCTGGTCCGGCCCGGCCGGCGCGACCACTGTTGCAACGTCAGTTTTTGCAGCGGTTTGTTTGGATGGTTTCAGCGTCGCGGCCCGCGTTTCGGACATGACCAAGCTCCTCGTGTTCTTCGCGGGCGGCGAGTGTTGGTGCGGATTTCGCTTAACCCGCCGGCCTACGCAGAAAGCCCGATGCAACAATGGATTGAGCAATCGGCGCGCCGCAGGCGGGAATGCCGTCTGGGAGCGATTCGGCGCGATAGAGGTGTTTGGGGCGCGGTGAAAACCAACAGTCGGTGCGAAAACCTACGCAGCAGCGTGGGCGCTGCTGCGATGAATATATCGCTCAACACCGCCGTTGGCGCCGGTCCTCAATCGTTTACGTAGGGGATGACTATCCGGGAAACGGGGGCTAGCAGCGGTTCACGCAATTTGGGGGCGGAGCGCGCCGGCCGTGCGGATTTTAGAAACTGAAATTCTCGGCAACACTTAAACCGATTTCACGGCAATCCAACGTGTACGAACACATCCATGAAGCCGTTGGTATCGCCTGATACCAGGTTGGAGGCGTCGCTTGAGAACGCGACTACCACCGGGGACGCCGTCGCGGCGATTGAGGGTCCAAAACTGCTTTGATTGCCGCCAGCGCCGCTGCTGGAGACGCTCACGCGATACGTCGCCACGGTATTGCCGAGCGTCGGATTATCCAACGTACCGTTGCCATCCAGATCGCGATCTCTTACAAAAATATCGGTATGGCCTTCCGTGTCGCCGCTGACAAGATTCGTCGCTTCGCTTTCGAACGCGACATATCTCCCATTCGCAGTGATGGAGGGCTTGCGACAATCGCCGTTCGCAAGCGCTCCGCCCGTTGACACACTCACCCGGCGTATGGTGTTTGCGGTACGGTCAACCACGTAAATCTGCAAATACCCGTTCGAAGAGCCAGACACCAAGTTGCTTGCTGCCGAGGCAAAAACTACGAACTGTCCGGTGTTGGAGATGTACGGATCTATGCAATCCTGATTAGCCGCCGCCCCGCCACTGCTTTTGCTTATTAGCTCATATGTTCCATTCGTGCATGAGGAAGTGGCTCTAGCGAATATCTGAGCTACAGCGTTCGCGTCACAAAAAATGTAGTAAGTGAGACCCACAAAGGATACGACACTTCCGTCACCTGAAACCGAAGGCGATGGTCCGGGGCTAAATTCGGCTGGACGCGAGTATGCGATGGTAACGCTGTTCCCACACGCGGTACCTGAATTCGAACCTTGGTCCGTGTCGCAAGATGCGCCCGCTTCAGTAATGGGACAAATGTAGTCAGAGCCATTCCACCAGTATCCCGTCGGAAAGTGCGCGGACCCGCCCGAATAATGATGTTCAAAAACAACCGCTCCATCGGAAGCAACCGCAGCTTGATAGCAACCATTGAGCCCATCGTATCCCGGTACGTCACGATTCACCACGCACCGCGTCTGGGACGAGACCGTGTAACGAGCGGTATAGGGGATCTCGCCCGGTACGATCGCTTGGTATGCCACATACGAGCCATTTGGAGATATCACAGGATCAAAAAAATAGCTCGTACTTGTCGATAGCGGGCTCACCTGAATAGTGGTCCCAGCGCTCCGTTCGCGGAGGAAGACGTCCGTCGAATTCGAGTCGGCATCTCCAGTCGCAAAATTCTCCGCCTTGCTCTCAAAAACGATGCGATTACCGTCTGCCGAAATTGCGACTCCTCCGGGATTCTGCCAATACCACCAATTCGTCTCATGTCCCAAGAACCAGCCACTGTTTGCATCGCCCTCTGCACCAGATGTGCTAATGCTTATCCGGCTGGTCTGTCCTTGTAGCGACGCAGCCATTGCAATGACCCAAGAACCGGCGATCGCCATTCTGAGAAAAGACATGAATCGTTCCCTTCTGCAAAAAGAGCCAGTCTCAACGCAGGGGCGGTACGGCGCAGCGGCGCTCGCCAGGAGCTTCACTCCACGCCACGTCAATTCGCGTTCTGATCCGTTGGCGGGATGTCATTAAAAGCATCCCATGGCGGGATCCATGGCTTGTTCGGCCAGGTGGTCCAACCTGCGCCATAATTAAAACGGGTGTCAAATTTCTGGTATGACGCATGCCCGTCAAGAAAGGCGGCAACGTGCAGAGACTTACCTCCATGCCAACCCATGAGTTGTTTTCGCTGTGCGCCGCCGGACCATGGAGCGCCGTTGTGCCCGGGAGGCGCGGCCCGTTCCATTGCATAGTTCATGATATTCTCGTAGAACGTCACGAACTCGGTTGCCCAGCGACCACCCTTGTCTTTCATCATTTCGCGCCCCAGCCCGCGACGATTCGCGCCTGCGGGGGGTGCTCCTGCGCGCGCCCCGATTACACTCAGGAAGTCGTTATAGGGCGCCGGCTGGGACTGCGTATAGTAATACGGCCAGTACCAATTGATTGGATAGCTGGTTCCCCACCAATCCCATGTCGAGAAAGAGGAATCCGGATTCACAGGCGGATTCGAAAACCCGACAAGCGGAATCGCCGGCATCGAATCGGACGGACACTTGAAAAATCCCGGTATTTCGGCTTTCTTTTGCTCCCGCGCAGCATTTGTGTCACGATTGCCGTTGTCCCAACTTACCTGCGACGACAAATACTTGTTCATCGGGCGCATCCGCGGCGGAACGATGTAGTTGTCGCCCGTCTCCAAGGGACCATTCTGATCGGGATAGCCAGTCGTCTGACTGAAAGGCGTGGCATTCAAATCCCGGTCCGGCAGCGCGCCGCCCCAAACTACTTCTGAGTAGTAGGATGGGTTGAACGTGCCTCGACCGGGTATTTGTACAGTGCCGCCGGGAACAACCCACGGCAGATCGTCATGGCCATCGAGTTGATATTGAGCGGCCGCCTGCGCGATGCTGCGGAGATTTGCTGTACAAACCGCGATGCGGCCTTGCTCGCGAGCGCGCGAAAGTGCCGGCAACAAAATGGACAACAGCAGCGCAATAATCGCCACGACGACCAGAAGCTCGATCAGCGTAAACGCTGAGAACCGGCGTGATGACCGACGCAACATTGGAGCAACTCCTCGAAAGTTCGTACGATTCATGCAAAGCGGGCGGCGCCCGACGCCGCTCGCGCTAGATTCGTGCTCGATCGTACAAAATCTTACAACTACCTGATCGTCAAAACAACCCCCGCCCCAACATTCCGCTAACAATTTGCCGGGCGGGCGGCGTTTGCCATAACCATAAGCAAACCCGCCGGTTATGATCCTAGCTCGGCAGATGAGCAACGCTCTCCAGGCCCCGCCTCAGAGAACCAGACGTCCCAATATTCCACCGAACGAGCGATGCGCAGCTCGTGTTCCGTCAACTCTGAATTGACGGGGAACATCGGCGTCTCGCCGGTGCGCACCGGCGAGACGCCGATGCTCCCTTCCGTCAATACACGAATGACGGAACACTCGCGTCGGCCCGGCAGCGACCGTCCCTTACGGTCGCGGCTCTGTCGGACGCTAAAGACGCTGCCCGCGCCGGCCGACCATCGGCACGCGCGGGCAGCGGGCAACTTCCCGATAACAGATAGTGGGTTTAACCGCCGCTGTTGAAGAAAAAGCGGAACAGCACAAAGACCAGCACGGCCAAAACGACCAGCCCGCCGATGCCGATGCCCGCCAGACTACCCAGCAAGCCGCCGTTCGTGGTGTCCTGGGCCAGTGCCGCCGAGGCCGTGCCGAGCACGCCCAGCAGCGCCATCGCGTTCGTCATCTTTCGCATGGATTGCTCCGGTTGGGAGTCGCCGCGTTCGAGCGCCGCCGCGCCGACGACGCAATTCCCGAATACGGTTGATTGCGCAGTATCGATCCGGGCGGGGCGCGGCGTCAAGATTCGTGCCGGGAACCCACGGAGTCTCGCGGAGCCGCCCAGCCCCCTGGTGAACCCCTTGTTACACTCGCGTGACCCACCGCTGCGGCCGGAACACGTATGCTCCAATGAGAACCGGTCGGCCGCGCGGTCGTCCAATTCCGGCGGCCATGTCGCCGATATTAAGGAACCAACTATGCGTACTCTTCGCTCGCGTTTCCATGCCGCCGTCGCCGGCGCGACGCTGCTCATCGCGCAATTCGGGCATGCACAGAGCTACTCGACGGCGCCGGCCGATTGCGTCGTCGTTCCGGCGTGCCGCTGTTTTCACCCCACGCCGCGCCCCATGCCGGAGCGCGTGAGACTCACCTCCGTGAAAGCCGCGGTGGAGATCGCGGATCAGGTGGCCACGACGACGCTGACGCTGACGCTCGAAAACCCCTGGCATCAACCGCAACAGTCCGAGGTGCTCGTGCCGCTGCCCGGCGACGCCGTGGTTCGATCGTTCGGCTATGACGGGGCGAGCGGCGAGACGACGGCGCGATTGTTGCCGCGCGACGAGGCCCGCCGGCTGTATGACGCGATTGTCGCGAAAAGCCGCGACCCGGGCCTGCTGGAATTCGCCGGCACGAACGCAATTCGATCCAGCACGTTTCCCGTTCCCGCGAAGAGCACGCAGCGCGTCTGGGTCACGTATGAGCAGGTGCTGAAGGCCGAAAGCGATCGATATGACTATGTGCTGCCGCGCAGCGAGTCGATTCAGGGAGTGCGGCTGCCGTGGTCGATCACCGTCAACGTAAGGGCAAAATCGACCATCGCAACGGTGTATTCGCCCAGTCACATGATCGATGTCGCCGTAGGCGGCCCCAATCATCGAACGGTAAATCTCGCGCCACGCGCGGAAACCACGCCGGGATCATTCCGGCTGAGTATTTTGCACGGCCAGGATGGGTTGGCGAATTCGCTGATCGCATATCCGGCGTTCGGCGGCGAAGACGGCTATTTTCTGCTGCTGACCGGCGTGCCGGCCGGCGTGGCCCGCGCGCATGCGGATCGGCCGGCGATGCGGCGCGAAGTGATACTTGTGCTTGACCGCTCGGGCAGCATGCGCGGCGAGAAATTCGAACAGGCGCGGAGCGCGGCGACGCAGGTGATTGAGGGGCTTTCGCCGGGCGAGCTTTTCAACATTATCGATTACTCCAACACGATCGCCGCATTCGCCGAAAAGCCGATCGCCAAGGACGCAAAAACCCTGGCGGACGCGCGGGCCTATCTCGCGGGGCTGAAGGCGGACGGCGGCACGAACATTCATGACGCGCTGCTGCATGCCATGGCGCAGCCGCACGACGCCGAAGCGTTGCCGATGGTGCTGTTTCTCACGGACGGCCTGCCGACCGTGGGCAATACGAGCGAAGTGGAAATTCGCGGTCACGCTGCCGAAGCCAACAAGCACAAGCGGCGCATTTTTACGTTCGGCGTGGGATATGACCTGAACGCACCACTGCTCGATCGCATCGCGTCGATGGGACGCGGCGCGAGCACGAACGTGCTCCCCAACGAGAATATCGAAGTTGCGGTCAGCAAGGTGTTTCAGCGGCTGGTGGGGCCGGTGCTGGAATTTCCGAAGATCGCGGCGCTCGACGATCGCGGCGAGATCGACACGCGCGTCATCTACGATGTCATGCCCGTGGAGTTGCCGGATTTGTTCGACGGCGATCAGCTCATCGTCCTCGGTCGCTATCGCGGCGACGGACCGCTTGCGCTGCGCCTGACCGGACAACACGCCGGCGTCGAGAAAACGACGATGATGAAATTCGCGCTCGACAAAGCCTCCGTAGCGAATGGGCATGTGCCGCGGCTGTGGGCCAGCCGGCGCATCGGTTTTCTGGTGGACGAGATTCGGCAGCGCGGCGGTGCGGGAGGGAACGTGCCGGTCAACAAGGAGCTGGTCGACGAAATCGTCCGCTTATCGACGAAATTTGGCATCATGACTGAGTACACGTCATTCCTGACGACCGATTCCGGGAGCGCCGTTGCGGCGGCTCCGACGATTGATCGCGATGCGGCCGTGGGCCTGGCGATGGACAATGTCGCACGACGCGCGGTCACGGTGCGCGGCGGCGCCGGCGCAGTGAACCAGTCAATGAACATCAAGGCCCAGCAGGCACAGTCCTGCGCCAACGCTGATAACCGGTACTACGATGAGGAAATGCGCGAAGTCACGGTGAATTCCGTGCAGCAGGTCTGCGACCAGACGCTATTCCGCCGCGGCGACCGCTGGATCGACTCACGTTTGATGATGGGGCCGGATGCGGAGGCGAAGGTCGAGCCGCAACGAACCGTGGAGTTCGGCACGCCGGAATATTTTGATCTGGCGCAGCAGTTGGCCGTGGAAGGCCGCAGCGCCCTGATTTCGATCTCCGGCGAAGTGTACATTCAAGTCGGCACGGAGCGCGTATTGGTGAAGAATCCGAAGATTGATGAAGGGTGTTGAGCGGCGGAAATGCAATAATACCCATTGAAGAATGCGGAATGAAGAGAGCGACGAATCGCCCCGACACGTGACTTGTCGCACCCCAACCCCTCCTTTTCCTGCAAGGGAGGGGAGTGATCGAACGCTGATCGTGCTGTGAGAGGTTGTCATGTCGCTGGCGCGCATCACGGTGATCGAAGACGACGCGGCGATTCGCCGTGGCATCGTCGATGCACTGCGCTTCAGCGGCTACACGCCGGTGGAAGCCGAAAACGGCGAGGCCGGACTGCAAGCCGCGCTGCGGCCGGATACCAACCTGGTGCTGTTGGATGTCCTGTTGCCGCGAATGGACGGGTTCACGGTGCTGGCGCACTTGCGTTCGGCGAGACCGGCCCTGCCGGTGATCATGTTGACGGCCCGGGGAACGGAAGAGGATCGCGTTCGGGGCCTGCGCGGCGGCGCGGATGACTACGTAGTCAAACCATTCAGCGCGCGCGAGTTGCTGGCCCGCGTCGATGCGGTGTTGCGGCGCTCTCCGGGGCGGCCGGCCCACGTCTCGTCGCTTTCGGTCGCGGGGCGCGTGGTGGATTTCGAGCGGCGCGAGGTGGCGTTCGCGGATCAGAGCCGCGCGGCGCTCAGCGAAATGGAATGCCGGCTCTTGCAATACCTGGCGAGTTGCCGCGGGCGCGCGCTGACGCGCGACGAGTTGCTCTCGCGCGTGTGGGGCGTCGATCCGCGCGGGATTCACACGCGCACAGTGGACATGAACATCGCGCGGCTGCGCGAAGCGCTGCGCGACGACCCGGAGGCGCCGCAGATCGTGCTGACCGTGCGCGGCAAGGGCTATATGCTGGCCGCTAGCGACGGGGTGAGCAGCGCATGAAACGGCGCGGGCGAACCTGGACGATGTTCGGCGCGTTTGCCGTGCTGCTGATCAGCGCGATGGGCGTTGTCACGGCCATGTTGCTGCGGTTCGAAGAGCGCGAGGCACGGGCGCAGCTCGAGGCGGATCAACAGGAGCGCATCGGGCTGGCGCTGTGGCGGATGGAATCGGCGTTCGCACCGCTGCTCGCCCGCGAATCCGCCCGGCCTTACTTTCATTACCTATCGTTCTTTCCGGTGAATCAGGCGTATAACCGCATGTTGCAGCCGGTTGCACCCGGCGAGGCGCTGGTCGCGTCGCCGCTGCTCACCACGATTCCCGAGTATTGCGCGCTGCATATTCAGGTGGAAGCCGACGGCGAAGTGAATTCGCCGCGCGTGCCGCCGACCAATCTCCACGCGCTGGCGCTCCAGAACGGCGTGCTCGACGATTCAATGATCGAGGGGGCGCGCAAGCTGGAGGAATTTCGGCGCATCGCGGATCGCCAGCAATTGGCGGCTGCTGCGCGCCGTGCGACCGAATCGACGCTCGCGTTTCGAAACGACAATGCCACACAGGACCGCTCGGGGGGAGGAGGCCGCGAGGTTGCGCGCGGTGTTCGCGGCGCGCGCGACAAAGAGGCGGATGCGGATTCGGACTTGCTCGGCGCGGACATTGCCGCCGATAACGCGTTGGTGGGACCGCCCCCCACGCGCCGCGAATCCCCGGCCGCTCCTCGCGCACAGCGTGCCGCGCCGGCGCCGACTGTCGCCGCACAATCTCAGCAAACGGAAATCGCTACGCCGCAACAAGCCGCGAAAAGCGAATATCAGCAACGCGTCGCGGCCGTCGATAACACACGCAACATGTATATCGACGAAGTTTCCAAGGGCGCGCAGACGCTCGATGTCGGTTGCACGCTCATCAGCCAGGGCGTTTTCGTGCCGATGTGGCTGCGAACCGGCGAAGCGGAGCCGCAACTGCTTCTGGTTCGCCCGGTTACTTTGGAGCTTCGCAACGTGATTCAGTGCGTTTGGCTCGATTGGCCGACGCTGCGCACGTCGCTTGAAGAACGTGTGCGTGACTTGCTTCCGACCGGCCGGCTAGAACCTCTTCGCGAGGAATTCGCACAGGATGGCAACGCGCTCGCGAGCATTCCGGCGGCGATTCGCGCCGGCGGAACGCCGGTAGTGGCGCAGCCCATGTTCACGCCGACCAGACTGACGCTGCTCGTGGCATGGGTCGGATTACTGGGTGGCGTTTTCGCGGTTGGCTTTGTCATGCACGCGCTGACGGAACTGGGAGAACGCCGCGGCCGCTTCGTATCAGCCGTCACACACGAATTGCGCACGCCGCTGACGACGTTTTGCCTTTATACGCAAATGCTTGACGACGACATGGTGCCGGACGAAGCAGCGCGGCGCGACTATGTATCTACGCTGCGGCGCGAGTCGGAACGGCTGACGCGCATCGTCGAAAACGTGTTGTGGTATGCGCGGCTGTCGGACCTGCGCGGCAACACGCGCGTTGAGCGTGTCGCCGCGTCGGCCGCGCTGGCGCGGATTATTCCCGCGCTCGAACGCCGCGCCGCGGACGGCCATATGCGTTTGGTCGTGGATGTATCTGAGGCGGCCGATCGCATCGTCGAGATCGACGTTCAATCACTCGAGCGCGTTCTGGTGAATCTGGTGGACAACGCCTGTAAATATGTCGGCGCGGCTGATGATCGGCGGATTCACTTATGGACGAAAGCGGCTCACGGGTTGCTGCGCATTTTCGTGGCCGACTACGGCCCCGGAATTCCGCAAGCGGACGCCCAGCGAATCTTCGAGCCGTTTGAGCGCTCTGCGGCGACAGCATCGTGGGGGCAATCCGCGTCGCAAGGCGTGGGGCTGGGGCTGGCGCTGGCGCGCGGCCTGATGCGAGAGTTGCGCGGGGACCTGAGTTTAGAAGATCATGACGGATATGGCGCGACGTTTGCTCTGAGCATTCCGTCGCGCCAATCGGCTTAAGTTGGTGATTATCCGCCGCTCATCAACGCATCGACGAACGGGTTAATGTCAAAGTTGTTCACACGGCCGTCGTGATTCATGTCCGCCAGCTCGCGGTTGCACGCCGGAAAACAGGTTTGATAGCCGACTTCGTCCTCGAGCGCCATGACAAACGCGTCGATGTCCGCCGCGATTAAGTTGCCATCGCAATCCATGTCGCCCATGCGCCGCAGATAATTGCGATAGTCGTAATAGCCAAGGTCGGTTCCCACCAACAATCCGGCTTCATTATCAAAACGGAAGTGGATTCCGCCGTAGAGGCGGCTGTCGGCTGCTTCGCCGGCTGCCTGCGAAAAGCTCGTGAAGCTCCGCGTCACGCCCGGCAGACCATCGCTAGTGGAGTCGAACGCAATGTCGTCGTTGTCGAAAAACTGTGCCAACACATTCGCGGCCGCTCCGCTGAACGTGCTGTGTCCGGATGTATACGTCGGAAACGGCGGTGTGGTGATCAGCGGCAACCACGTCGGATCGCCAAAGGTGCACGGATTCTCATCGTCGTCGCCCAGTTGGATCGCTGTGACCGGGCGCCAGAACTCGTAAGTGTACTTTGCGTTCCAGCAGGCAATCGCAGCGTCGGCCATCGACATATTCAACAGCGCG
>JAEUIR010000539.1 GCA_016795025.1 Phycisphaerales bacterium | reverse complement strand
CGATCTCGCCTCGAGCCTCGTGGCGCTCGCCGATCTGCGCCGCGTCGATCTGCCTCCGGCGTTGCGACAGCGCGTCGACGGCGCGGTCGCGACCGAGGGCGGACAGGCGCCGGCGCAGGCGTGGGAAGGCTTCATCGCCGGCAAGGCGACGACCGAGGCGGCGCTGGCCGGGGCGGTCGCCGCCGACCTCACCGGCTTCGGCGATCTGCGCGACCTGACGGTCGAGGCCGGGAATTTCATCTCGGGCGACGCCGTCGACGAGGTCAAGGTGGCGCTGGCCGCCATCGGGCTGACGCTGACCGGGGCGACCGTCATGACGCTCGGGTCGGCGGCGCCGGCCAAGGTCGGGGCGAGCACGGTGAAGGCGGCGCACCGGCTGGGGCGGATTTCGGCGCCGCTGCGCCGGCAGCTCGGCCAGGCAGCGCGTGTGGCCGAAGCGGCAGACGCGATCGAAACACGGCGCGCAATCGAGCGCCAGCTCGTCCTTCATCCACAGCACGCGGGCGCGCGGGTTCAGCGGCGGCGTGTGCTCGGGGCTCGTCGAGCCGAAGAGCGCCGCCTGC
>JAEUIR010000538.1 GCA_016795025.1 Phycisphaerales bacterium | reverse complement strand
CATCGGGCACGCCTCAGCAAACACTGGCATCAATGTTGGAGTCTACGGCAGCACCGATAGCCCCGATGGATACGCCGGCTTTTTCGCGGGGCGCGTGAGCGCCAGTGTTCTCGAAATCACGGGGGCCGACATCGCCGAAAAGTTCCCAGTCAGCGGCAAGGTCGATCCAGGCATGGTGGTCGAAATCGACCCCGACAATCCCGGCCAGCTTCGCCTGGCGAGTGGTGCCTACAACCGCCGCGTGGCCGGCGTCGTCAGCGGCGCGGGCGGCCTGTCGGTGGGCGCGGTGCTCGGCAATCTGCCCGGACACGAGGACGCCCTGCCGATTGCACTCTCGGGTCGCGTATGGGTTTACTGCGACGCAAGCGGCGGCGCGATCAAACCCGGCGACCTGCTGACCACCTCCGACACGCCCGGGCACGCGATGAAGGTCACGGATTACCTCCGCGCCCAGGGCGCGATCATCGGCAAGGCGATGAGCGAACTGAAAGCCGGCGAAACGGGTCTGGTCCTGGTCCTGGTCAATCTTCAGTAGCCCACCGCCAACCGGAAGGAGCAGCCCAT
>JAEUIR010000537.1 GCA_016795025.1 Phycisphaerales bacterium | reverse complement strand
CGGCCACAGGCCGGCGGCCGAGACGCCGACGCCGGCTCTGCCAACTCGACCCTGCCCAGCGGCGCCCCAGTCCGGCCTCGACGACCGGCAACGCTCAGCCGACGAAGCGCACCCCGCGCTCCTGCGCGCGCAGCCGCGGATCGTGCGAAAGCACGGTGAGCGGCCGACCCTCCAGCGCCTCCATGCACCGATCGAGCGTCTCGTCCTCCAACCGGCGCATCGCCTCGGCCGTGTAGAAGGTGAGGTGCGGCCACAGCAGCACGTTGGGCAGCGCAAACAGCGGCGACATCGGGTGCCCGGTGTGCGCCAGCGGCTCGCGGCCATACACATCCAGCGCCGCGCCCGCCAGCCGCCCGGCCGCCAGGGCCTGGACCAATGCCGCCTCGTCGACGATCTCGCCACGCGAGACATTGACCAGGTACGCGCTGGGCTTCATGCACGCCAGCTCGGCTGCACCCAGCAGGTGGCGGGTGCCGGCGTCGAGCACGCAATGGATCGAAACCGCATCGCAGCGCGGCAGCATCGCGCGCAGGTCGGCGCAGCGCTGCACGCCCGGGGGCACGG
>JAEUIR010000536.1 GCA_016795025.1 Phycisphaerales bacterium | reverse complement strand
ACTGCGGGCAATTGGCCATGAACAGCGCGACCCGATCGCCAGTCTGCAAACCCGGCAAAGCGCGCAGACCGCCGGCGATCGTCGCTGCACGGCGAAACCATTCGCCGTACGAGTACAGTTCGCTCTTGCCGAGCGCGACCGCCGGCTGCTCCGGGAAGACCCGGGCGGTGCGGGCGAGCAGATGCGCGAGATTCATGGCGGGAAGACCACAGGGAACAAGCGCGCCACCATACCCAAACGGTCATGGCTTGGTGAGACACCCCGGATGATGAAAGCCTGACCGTTTCCCTCTCCCCCGACCCCTCTCCTGCGAGTGGAGAGGGGAGATTCGTGAGTCGCTGACGCGACTTTCATGGGAAGTAGGTGGCGCCCTGTATACGGCAAGGTCTGCGCTCAGCCCGGATCGGCGAGCAGGAAGTTCTGGACGATGCGCACCTGTGATTCCTCGAGGAACATCGGCGCATGCCCGACCGCCGGCACTTCGACGAGCTGGGCCTGCGGCCCGCGGGTCGTCATCTCGGCGGCGGTATCGTGCAGCAGGATGTCCGATTGCGCGCCGCGCAAC
>JAEUIR010000535.1 GCA_016795025.1 Phycisphaerales bacterium | reverse complement strand
CAACGGCGGCTATCCGGGCTACGCGCCGATGGACCCGAATGCACGGATCGGCTTCTCCGCCACGGGCGTCATCAAGCGGTCGGCGCACGGCATGAGCTACGGCATCCCGGCGCCCGGCACGCGCATGGGCGTCGGCGACGATGTCACCGTGATGATCGAAGCGGAGTTCACCGGGCCGCCTTTGCCGACGACGAATTGAGACGGGATCGTCCGCTCAGACCTGGGCTGTGACGTACTTGCCGCCGAACACGGCCTGCCAGTTTTCGATCTCGGAGACGACGATGTCGTCGGCCGCATGCGCAAGATCGGAGACGAGGCCATAGTCCGCGCCGCTGTCGCCGGCGGCGATGAGCGTGGCGATGCGTGCGTGGACGGCGTTGAGTTTTTCGGCGGTCACTTCCGAAATCGCCGCGAAGCGTTCGAAGTCGCCGAAATAGCGGATGCCCGCGACAGCGGCGCCGAAGGTCGGCAGCAGCACGCCGAGGAAAGTGAAGATCTTCGTCATCGGATAGATCGCCTTGTGGATGCTCTCCGACACCAGCGCGAGCGCACTCAGGCCGAGGAAG
>JAEUIR010000534.1 GCA_016795025.1 Phycisphaerales bacterium | reverse complement strand
CGCCAGCGCCGCGCACGCGATGGCGAGTGCCGCGATCTCGCCCGCCGTCATCGCGCGCTCCTCATGCGAACCAGCGGGCGGCGTGGAACGTGAGGCAGGCGGCGACCCACGCCAGCGCGCTCATGTAGCCGAAGGTGAACCAAGCCCATCCCCACGACTGCGTCTCGCGGCGGATCGTGGCGACCGTCGCGCCGCATTGGCAGCAGAGCGCGAAGAAGACCATCACCGACAGCGCGACCGCGGCGTCGAACAGCGGCGTGCCGTCGCGTCGCGTGGCGGCGCGCAACTGCGCGCGCAGGTCGTCCGACTCCTCGTCGACGTCGCCGCCGAGGCTGAAGACGGTGCCGAGCGTCGAGACGATGATCTCGCGCGCCGGGAACGAGGCGAGCGCCGCGACCGTGAGTCGCCAGTCCCAACCGAGCGGCGCGAAGGCGGGCTCGAGCGCGTGGCCGACGCGTCCCAGCACGCTCTGCTCGAGGTGGGCGGCGTCGTGCTCGGCGGCGAGGCGCGCGAGCTCCGCCTCGAGCGGCGCCCGCGTCTCCTCGTCATCGGCGACGGCGAGCGAC
>JAEUIR010000533.1 GCA_016795025.1 Phycisphaerales bacterium | reverse complement strand
AACGGAACATTTTCTTCATAAAAGCCAACCTCTTTCTCCTTCGGTGCTGTTTGTATCTTTTTTTTGTCAGCTCAATTTCTTCCATTGGAACGTGTACAGTTTAATCGTGCTTTAGACTTTCCTTTCTCGTTCTCTGTGTTCTTCGTGTCTTTCGCACATGTTCTAATGCTAACAGTGACTGTTCAGACAATAATATTGTTGAAGAAAATTCCTCTTGTATTCGAATCTCGATGTCAATATCTTTCTTTTTTTCTCTCTCTCTCTCTCTCTCTCTCTCTCTCTCTCGTCTGTGAAAAGCAATAGTCATCGGTTGTTTTGTGATCTATCAACGAGTGCGATGACCACTAAAACGAATTTCTTCTCTTTCCAATAAGAAAATCTAGATGAACTTTGCACGTGTGTGATCAAGAAAACAAATATTCCTCTGATCGATTCGAACGTTCTTTCTTTTCCTCGATCTCGATTTCTTCTTCTTCTTCTTTTTTTTTTAAATGCAAATGTGTTTTTTTTCCTACCCTCTTTGTATGTCTGTGTGTGTCACTGCTAACTCCTTGAATGAAGTTTTAC
>JAEUIR010000532.1 GCA_016795025.1 Phycisphaerales bacterium | reverse complement strand
GATCCGCTCACCTGCGCGGTGCTGGCGCGTGAGACGCTCGACGGCTGGCTGCAGGCGCTGGCCGATGTCGGCCTGCATCCGGCCCGGGTGATCCCGGAGGCGCTGCTGCTGCCCTGGCCGGACGAGGAAGGCTGGAGTCTGTGGCTGACCGGGGAGCGGGCCGTGCTGCGCCATGCGCCCCTCGCCGGCTTTGCCTGTCCGCGGGCTGCGCTGCCCGCACTGCTTGCCTGCGTGCTCGCCGAAGCCCCGGCCGCGCCGCCGCGGCTGTTCGTCTGGGGCGAGACGGCGCCGGCGCTCGGGCTTGAATGCGTGCCGGTAGCCGGGCATCCGTTCGAGGCCGCCGCCGGCGCGCCGGCGCCGATCAGCCGGCCCGGCACCTACACCTTCCAGTTCCGTCACGGCGGCCTGGACAGGAAGTACATGGTGCACGTGCCGCGCCGCTACGAGCCCACGAAACCGATGCCCGTGCTGCTGTCGTTCCACGGCGGCGGCGGACACATGGAGTACCAGGCCAGCGACGAGCGCTACGGGCAGATCGGCGCCGCCGAAGCCGAGGGCTTCATCGTGG
>JAEUIR010000531.1 GCA_016795025.1 Phycisphaerales bacterium | reverse complement strand
CAACAACAAGTTCTTCATCGAATTCCGATGATTATGATAAAGGTTTTCTAATCGACTCGTTCATCTCTCTTATCTATTCTATCATGTAGATCTTCGATTAGCAGCTGAACTTGGTCGATATCTTCTTGAACGTAATCAAGAATTACAGAATTACATCAATGTGCTACAAAAACAACTCGATGATCAACAATGTGATATGCAAGTACGAACAGAGAACGAAAGAAAAAAACAATAGAGAGGATTAAACCTTGATCTTTCCTCTCTCTCTCTCTCTCTCTCTCTCTCTAGTTGTTACATTCAAAATATCTCTCCACTCGTGAACAACTGAATGCGAAATGTAAACAAACGGAAACATTAGATGCAACGAATTATGATCTTGAACACGAAGTCGGACTTTTACGTCGAGAAAATGACAAACATCGTCAACAGATCAAAGAGTCAGTTAATCTTCTCAAGACAAAAGGTCAATAAGCACAGATATATTTTTCTAGGCTATTGGATGTCTGTGACAAAACTCGTCGACAATGCCATGATATCGAACAAGATTATGCTGCATTTCGTACCAAACA
>JAEUIR010000530.1 GCA_016795025.1 Phycisphaerales bacterium | reverse complement strand
CAGGCTGCGTGCGCGGCGGCAGCGGCCGCTGACGCTGCGTGTTCGCGGCGAGTCGCGGGGCGAGGCGCTGCGCGCGCTGCTTGGCGAGGCGGCGCTGGTGTGGGAGGCCTCGGCCGCAGCTGCCGTGTGCGCGCTGCTGCGCTGCGCGCGGCTGCCGCTCGCGCTGAGCATTGTCTTTGACGCATTTGCCGTCGCGCCGCCGATGCGCTCCGCTGCCAATGGCGTGCCGCTGCTGCTGCGCGCGCTGCGCGCCGACGCCGGCGGCCCCGCCGCGCCGGCGCTGGTGGTGTGTTCGGGCGACAACGTCGAACTGGCCGGCGGCATCGACACCCGCGACCTGGCCGACGCGCGGCTGGTGAAGCCGGTGGACCTGGGCGCCCTGGTGCAGACCCTGGCGGCGCTGGGGGTGCACCCGGCTGGCGGCGGCGGCGGATAAGCGGCGCTGCTCAAGCCCTGTTCCGGCGCTTGCCTGCGGCGCCGCCGCGGCAAGCTCGCGACATTGCCGACCCTTGCCCGCCATGAAGACCTTGCACCCCACCCCCACGCTGGCGCTGGCCGCCTGCCTGACCCT
>JAEUIR010000052.1 GCA_016795025.1 Phycisphaerales bacterium | reverse complement strand
GAATGCTTTGCCGGGGCGCTGCGAGATCACGGCAGCGGGCGAATCTGGTTCGTGCCGCTGTGCCGCAACGGCCTGCCGAGCGCTGCCGTTTTATTTCGAAACGCGGATGATTCGTCGTCGGCGAACCCAAAAACAGAGCGGCTCCAGGAGTATTTCGATCACGCCGCCCGCATCATCGGCCTGGCGATCGACTGCGCGCAATTGCAGCGCTTGTCCGACGATCTTGCAGAGGCAAATCGCTGCATCCAACATTCGCAGATTGAGTCGCTGCGGGCCAAGGCGCTGTCAATCATCGCGGAAATGGCCGCCGGAGCGGGCCATGAACTGAACAGCCCGCTGGCAGTGATTTCCGGCCGGGCCCAGATGCTCGCTCGCGAATTTGATGACAGCGACGTTCGGCGCAGCCTGGAGATCATCGCACAGAAGGCGCACGAATGCAGCCAGATTGTCAGCGAATTGATGGACTTTGCCCGACCACGCCCACCGCAAGCCGTCGAATTTGATCTCACGCGCCGCATTCGCGATCAAGCGGCGACCTGGGCGACGGATGTCGGTTTGTCCCCGGCTCGGCTTTCGATCGTGCTGCCGGATAGTCTGCCGGATGTGCGGGGCGATGTCGAGCAGATCGACCTGGTGCTTCGCGAACTGCTTCAGAACGCGACGTACGCCGTTTCGCTGAATGGGGGACATATCTTCATCACCGGCCGGCTGGCGCCTCAATCGGATGGAGTCGAGATTTCAGTGCGCGATACGGGATGCGGAATGAACTCGGCGGTGACACAGCGAGCGTTCGATCCGTTTTTCTCGCATCGCGAAGCCGGGCGTGGGAGAGGGCTGGGATTGCCACGGGCTCATCGCATCATTGAAGCGCACGGCGGCCGCATCTGGCTGGACAGCACGGCGGATGAAGGCACGACCGCACGCCTCTTCCTGCCGCTCGCCACACCCACCGATAGCGCAGGTTCGACCGCGCCGCGGATCATTCGGCGCGTTTCCTGATGTCGGTCGAGGCGCGACCTCTGACTCAAACCAATCGCGCGCCCAGCGAGCTTAAAGGTTATTTTTGAATCAGGTTCTTGGATTCGGCCGTAATGACGATGGCGCTGCCGGCCGGATCGCGCACGGCGACTTTGACGAGATTCTTGCGCCGGAGCGAATCGCGCTCGGATTCGCTGCCGATGAAAACGATCTCGGCTTGAATTTTCTTGTCGCCGTTAAAGAACATTTGCTGAAGACGGCGCTTCAGCGAGGTGGATGTGCGATTGTGGTCGTCGTCCCACGTCGAAGTCGACGGGACGGGACCTGCTTCCACCACTCGAACTCTCGTACCAGCGGACATCGCGCGCGGCGCACCCATCATGGCAAACTGCCTCCTGCGCAGAGAATCACTCTGCGACGTATAGCGGCACATTGTTTCGCGGGGAGGATGACGCAGCCCGAAAACGACGGAAGGGGGGCGGGCTTGCGTCGAGGTGGGTTTCCCCGACCCAACGATCAACAATTTAACAAGACGACAGTGTCCGGGCAACACTATTTTGTGGAAATCCGCCGTGAGCGGGGCTTATTTTGTCCGCCCGGCCTGCCGTTTGCAAAACGCACGCGGCTCATCGGACAGGTTAGATGCCTGCGCCGTCCAGCAGTAACGCGATGGGATCGTGAAATTCCCGAATGCTGTTGTCGTCCAGCGAAAAGACCTGCATGTGCAACAGGGCCGGGGAATAAATATGCAGCGTGACGAGGTCGCGGCCGGCGGGCTGGATGTTCGATATCTGATGCATGTCGTCATCCTGCGAACCGCAGATTTCGCCTTCACGCAGCGTCCGCGATCCGTTCGCAAAAATGAAACCCGCCTCGTTGCGTTCGAAGAAAGTCTCTACCGCGTTCCCCACGACGACGCGCACGCCGCATGACGAGCCGCGGTGATTATGAATGGGGCTGCGCTGGCCGTTACGCCAGCAGAGCAGAAGCGCCTGATAGCCCGGCCCTTCGTGAACCAGATTTCGCTGGTATCGCTCCGGGTTGAAATGCATGAACTCGCGCACATCGTCGGGATGTAGCTCAAGCTTTCGCAGTTGCCGCATCAACTCATCCAGCGGAACGCGCGTGTGATGCTGATCCAACTCGCTGAAAAACTCGCGCAGCTTCATGCGATCTCTCCCAATCCGGCAGGGGCAAACCGCCCCGGCTCCACCACACAGTATAGCCCATGCGCGCCCGCCGCCGACGGGACATGGTGGGCGGCCAAGCGGCCAGCGAAAGCCTGCCGGCAGCCGCCGATCGTCGAAGGCGCTCAAGGCGCTCGTGTTTTTGTAGCGCCATTTTGAGCATGTTGGTTTTCGGGAACCCATGCGAGAAAAGCGGTTGGCGAATCGTTGCGCGACAATTCACGTTCATGGGCATCTCCCGACGAGGATGGTAGGGGGCGAGAGCGCGTTGGCGAATGGCAACGCGCGGATTGCGGGGAAAGGGCGGATTTTGTCGCGAGAAAGCGGGGAATACAGAAACCAAGTCACAAGGATAACCTAGCACCACAGAGCCGGGCCCGTAAGGAAGCGGTTGCTCTGCCTGATCAGCCGCGCTCGTAAGGGAGCGGTCGCTGCGAAGACAGGGAGGCGTTTAGGCACTCAAAAGGACAAAGGTACGAGGGAGCGAGGTGACAAATGCTCAAGTGGAAGATCGGGCGGGAGAAAGAGAACGACGGGGCGGCACGGCCGCGAGGAAGGGGTTGTGGAGTGATGCGACGGCCGGGGGCTGAAGCCGCCCGGCAACGGTTTAACGTCCGCTGTAGTTGCCGTCAATCCCGTGCATTGATAGACCAATCGAATCGTTGGCGTTTGCCCTGGCGGAGATCAACCGCAGAGGCGCAGCAACCGCTCCCTTACGGTCGCGGCTCTGATCAGATTGGAGGTCGCGGCTCTGATCAAGATCGACCTCGCGCATCATCCAGCGCTGCGACGGCCGGGGGCTGAAGCCGCCCGGCAACGGTCGTGCGCCCTGTCGGGCGGGGAAAAAGCGCGATGCCGCTGAGAACTTGACTGCCAGCGGCCGGTATTTCGAAGACATGCTTACGCGGAGTACCGCGAAAGCATGCCACCCGCCCGGTATTTCGAAGACATGCTTACGCGGAGTACCGCGAAAACATGCCACCGGAACGCAAAACGAGCACATCGGAATTTCGTACCAGCCGGTATATCGAAGACATGCTTACGCGGCGTACCGCGAAAGCATGCCACCGGCCCTGCCTGCCGACGCAACGGCCGTCGGCAGGGCACCCGGCGCGTTCGGAAACGGGCCGTTAATTTCGAGGCGCTATAGTAGAATTGCCCGTATGGACGATGTCACGCGCGCCCTTCAAGCGTTGGAAAAAGGCGTTTCGGCTGATCGCGAGCTTCTCTCCCTCGTCTACGAGCAACTGCGAGCGGAGGCCAAACGCCTGATGGCCGCCGAGCGGGCCGAGCACACGCTTCAGGCGACGGCCCTGGTTCACGAGGCGTATTTACGGCTATTTGGCGACCGACAGCTACCGTGGCAGAATCGAGCGCACTTCTACGCCGCCGCCGCGGAGGCGATGCGGCGCATCCTGATCGATCACGCGCGGGCCAGGTTAACGCTGAAAAGGGGCGGCGCGACAAGCGGCGGCTTGCACGGGCGCAAGTTATCGCTGGACGCCGCCGAACGAGCCGCCCACGACGATCCGACGGATTTTCTGGCCGTTGAGGACGCCATCTCCCGCTTGGAGAAACATGACGGCGAACTGGCCGGTCTGGTCCGGCTGAGATTCTTCGCCGGTTTGCCGCATGAAGAAGCTGCGGCCATGCTTGGCATGTCCGAGCGCAGCGCGCGGCGCGCGTGGGTGCTCGCGAAAGCCTGGCTGCGCCGCGAGCTTGGCGCGGAAATGGCACCCGATCCGGAGAATCGTAATGAGCACGGCGAAGCATGAACAACGCTGGCACGAGGCCAAACAAATATTCTCAGAGGCGCTCGAACAGCCGGCTGAGCAGCGCGATGCCTTTCTTCGCGGACGGTGCGGGGACGACGCGGATCTTGTGGCGGAGGTGCTCTCGCTGCTTGCTGCCCACCACTCAAACGACGGGCTGACAACCACGTTTACGGTTTCGCCGCTCAGTGAAAAAGCCGGCACGATCGTCGGCCGGTACAAGCTGCTGCAAAAAATCGGCGAGGGCGGGTTCGGCGCGGTGTTCATGGCCGAGCAGCGCGAGCCGGTGGTGCGCAAAGTCGCGATCAAAATCATCAAGGTGGGCATGGACACGCGCCAGGTGATCGCGCGGTTCGAGGCGGAGCGCCAGGCGCTCGCGCTCATGGACCATCCCAACATCGCCCGCGTGCTGGATGCCGGCGCTTCCGACTCCGGCCGGCCTTATTTCGTCATGGAGTACGTCGCCGGAGATCCCATCACGGCGTTCGCGGATGCGCACAAACTGAACATTCGCGCCCGGCTGGAGCTTTTCGCAAGCGTCTGTTCCGCCGTGCAGCATGCGCACTCCAAAGGCGTGATTCACCGCGACATCAAACCGCACAACGTGCTGGTCAGCATGGTTGACGGCCGCGCGCACGCGAAGGTGATTGATTTCGGCATCGCGAAAGCCACCGGCGGGCGGCTGACCGAAAAAACGCTGTTCACCGAGCATCGCCAGCTCATCGGCACTCCAGAGTACATGAGCCCGGAACAAGCCGAAGGCTCGCCCGATCTGGACACGCGAACGGACGTTTACGCGCTGGGCGTGCTGCTCTACGAACTGCTCGCCGGCGTCACGCCCTTCGACGCGAGCCGCTTGCGCGCGGCGGCATACGCCGAAATGCAGCGGATCAT
Organism: Phycisphaerales bacterium; assembly: GCA_016795025.1. Classification (GTDB taxonomy): domain Bacteria; phylum Planctomycetota; class Phycisphaerae; order UBA1845; family Fen-1342; genus JAEUIR01. The sequence continues at coordinate 17,731 of JAEUIR010000052.1, read as the reverse complement.
TCGCGAAGAGGAGCCGCCCGCGCCGAGCATGAAGATCTCGCGCTCGCTGGACAAACTCGCCAGCACGGCTGCGGCCCGCAAGGTCGAGCCGGGTCGGCTCAGTGCGCTGGTCAGGGGCGAGCTGGATTGGATTGTGCTAAAAGCGCTGGATAAGGACCGCGCCCGGCGCTACGAGACGCCCAGCCAGTTCGCCGCGGATGTGCAGCGCTTTCTGGCGGGCGAAGCGGTGCTGGCCGGGCCGGTTTCGGCAGTCTATCGGTTGGGAAAACTGTTGAAGCGCAACAAAGCCGCGGCCGTCGCCGGGGCGATGGTGTGCGTCGTAATGATGCTGGCCACGGGGGTTTCGTGGTGGTTTGCATTCGAAGCGGCGCAACAGCGCGATCGTGCGCTGGCGAGCGAAGCGGAAACGCGGAGGCAATCGCAGATCGCAGTCGCGAGCGCCATGGCCGAAGCCGCCGCGCAGCAGCGGTTAGCGGACGCTGAGGCATTCATGCGCTGTGGCTCTTTCAATGCTAAAACTCGGAGTGTAACGCTGCAGGAAACGCCATCAGCCGGGGCGGTCCGACACATGGCGGGGGTGCATGCGGAATCGCTTTGGATTGATATTGATTCTGATGCTCACGTAGATCTCGATGAAACGTTTCGATTGATTGCCGCGCGCGACAGCGGCCTTAAGGCCCTTATCACGTTGGACCTCGTTGGCGCGCCTGTGACGGACGCACGGCTGAAGGAACTGGCCCGCGCGGACACCGGCCTCAAGGCCCTGACCACGCTGAACCTCTGGTGCACGCAGGTGACGGACGCGGGGTTGAAGGAATTGGCCCGGGCGGACACCGGCCTCAAGGCTCTGACTACGCTGATTTTGAAAGAAAAAGTACTGACGGATGGAGTTCCATTTCTGCACGATGGAAGCTTGCAAGTGACTGACGCGGGGGTGAGGGAATTAGCCCGCGCGGATACTGGACTCAAGCAACTTACCACGCTGGACCTCTTGGGCACCCAGGTAACGGACGAGGGGTTGAAGGCATTGGCCCGCGCGGACACTGGACTCAAGTCCCTGACCGCGCTGAACCTCGGCTACACGAACGTGACTGACGCGGGGGTGAGGGAATTAGCCCGCGCGGAGACCGGCCTCAAGGCCCTCACCACGCTGGACCTCGGCGGCACGCAGGTGACGGACGCGGGGCTGAAGGAACTGGCCCGCGCGGACACTGGACTCAAGGCCCTGACCACGCTGAGCCTCTACAGCACGCAGGTGACGGACGCGGGAACCGAGGAAATACGAAGACGGTTTCCAAACATCCATATCGACCGGTAACAATGGGCGCTGTCGCGACCGATGCATCGGCTCTGGTCGGCTTCAGCCGATCGGTCTTTGCCTCCAGCTTTAGCTGGTGGGAAACGTGTTTGATTTCTGAATTTCAGCCGGCTTCAGCCGGACTTTTCTTCCGCTTCAGCCTCTGCCCCGCCGCGCCAATCCCCGTCGGCTTCCTCGCACAACTCCAATCGCGCAATCGCGGAGCCCTTCGCATGGTGCTCGCGCTGTCGGCGGATGTAATCGCGCACCCATTCCAAATGCCGCCGCCCGAAACTGACCACGCCATAGCCGCGCTGCCATTCGAGCGTCCTGGTGCCCAGAACTTTGTTCACTTCGTGCGACGACGCGCCCTTCAGCTCCTGCACCAAGTCACTGACTGTGACGAATGGGGCGATGCGAATCGCCAGGTGAACATGGTCGTCCGTGCCGCCGAGCTCGATGAGCGAAACACCTTTGATGCGACAACCCTTGTCGAGGACTTGGCGGTGGGTTTCTTCCTCCACGCGCCCGCGAAGGAGCGCGGCGTTGCTTTTGGTGTGCCAATTGAAGTGCGGGAAAATTTCATGGTACACATGGCTGGCCATGGCGCGGTCCCCAAAGCTGAAATAGATCGAAAGTCCGGCTGAAGCCGGCTAAGGGTATTGGGAAAATAAATGAGAGAGGAGGGAGCCGCAAACCACCAACTAAAAGTTGGCGGCAAGAGCCGACCGGCTGAAGACCGGTCTGGGATCGAAGACCGGTCTGGGATGGAAGATCGGTCGGGGGAGATGGCAACGAGTTCGGTGAACTTGCAGTGGGCGTCGAGCGCAACGATTCGGTGGTTGGGTTCGATGGCCGGCTGCGTTGGATTAGAATGCATGAAGGGCTCCTTGTGCGGGTAGTTCCTTATGGCGTCAGACTGAACGCCCGGCAAGGCGCCCCGCTTCATACATCTTCATGCCGACTCAACCGGCGTGGGAAAGTTGCCGACCTGAAAACGGCTCCGCTCCTCAAAAATCGCACGAACGAGAAGTACTGCGAGCCGGTGGGGGTCGGCATAGTGTGGGTCGGGGAAACTCGCGCCCCTCGCCTCAGCGCATTGATTGCTTCGTGGATGTAATCGTTTGCCGCAGCAATTGCGGTGAATCGGGGTCAAGTTCGAGATCAGGCGGTAATGGGTCGTATTTTCACGAGCACATCGCCTGGCTTCGAGAGCGATTCGGGATGGAGCAGGGGATGCGCAGACTTCGATTGAGTCGTGGCGCGGTGGTGGGGCTTGAAGCGGTGGCACCGAGCGCGGCGCACTGCTTGAACCGGATTTCGCACGCGTTTACTTCGTGCGAGATCCGGTTGAAGCAGCGGCACGGAGCGCGAAGCACTGCTTGAAGCGGTGGCACTGAGCGAGATGCACAATGGGGCGTTTTGGTAGGCGCTCTAAAACCTGAAATCCGGTTATTCTGCTCGCATGACATCCGCCCCCGGCACATTGACCCGCGCCGATATTTGCTCGCGATACATCGAATCCGTGCCGTATGCGCTGTACCCGTTTCAAGAGGAGGCACTGCTTGCGTGGTTTGAATCCACGGGCGGGTTGATGGTTTGCGCGCCGACCGGCATGGGCAAGACGCTCATCGCCGAATCGGCCGTGTTCGAAGCGCTGCACAGCGGCACGCATATGTATTACACGACGCCGCTGATCGCGCTTACCGAGCAGAAATACCGCGAATTTCAGAGCCTCGCGGAGCGCTGGGGCTTTTCTCGCGATGATGTCGGGTTGATCACCGGCAACCGCCGCGAAAACCCTGATGCGCGCGTTCGCGTCGTTGTCGCCGAAATTTTGCTCAACCATCTGTTGGCGCATGACCCGGCCGTCGCGGATTTTTCGCAGGTCAGCAGCGTCGTGATGGATGAGTTCCACAGCTTCAACGATCCCGAGCGCGGCATCGTTTGGGAGCTGTCGCTGGTGCTGCTGCCGGCGACGGTGCGCGTGCTGCTGCTCTCCGCCACGGTCGGAAACCCGTTCGAATTCTGCCAGTGGATGAAAAAGGAGCATCAGCGCGACATCACGCTCGTCACCACGGCCGAGCGCCGGGTTCCACTCGAAACGCAATGGGTCGAGGACCGGCTGCTCACCGAACTGCTGCCTGAAATGGTCAGCAGCGACGATGCAAAAAACCGCACGCCGGCGCTGGTGTTCTGCTTCAACCGCGATGAATGCTGGGAGGTGGCCGAGCGGCTGAAAGGGCTCGCGATTATCGCGTCCGCGCAGCAACAGCAGATCGAGGAGTACCTGAGCACGCGGCGCGACGATCTCGCTGACGGCGTCGGGCCAAAACTGCGCCAGATGTTGCTGCGCGGCGTCGGCGTACATCACGCCGGCGTCTTGCCGAAGCATAAGGCCATCGTCGAAGAGTTGTTCAATCGCAAACTGGCGCCGTTTGTCATTTGCACCGAAACGCTCGCCGCGGGCATCAATCTGCCGGCGCGCTCCGTTGTGCTGACCACGCTTCTGAAAGGTCCGCGCCGCGAGCGAAAACTCGTCGCGCCGGCCACCGCGCACCAAATTTTCGGGCGCGCCGGTCGGCCGCAATTCGATGCGAAGGGCTATGTCTTCGCGGTCGCACACGAAGATGACGTACGCATTTTCAAGTGGAAGAAGCGCTACGACCAGATCGACCCGCACTCCAAAGACCCCGGCATCATGCGGGCCAGAAAAGAGCTGGAGCGCAAGCGCCCCACGCGGCGAAAAACCGAGACATACTGGATGGAGGGGCATTTTAAGCAACTGATCGAAGCCGGGCCGGCCAAGCTCTACAGTCGCAACATGATTCCGTACCAAGTGCTGGTCTACTTGCTGATCAAGACCGGCGGCCTGTCGGATCTGCACCGGTTTCTGAACAAGCGCTTCACCACGCCCGAACGAATCGAGCGTTTCAAATCACAACTCACGCTGATGCTGGGCAACCTCGCCGCGCTCGGCTACATCGCGCTGGGCGATGACGGCGAATCAGTCACGATCCACGACTCGCTTCAAAAGCTGACGACATTTCGCAGCGTCGATCCGCTCTTCGCGGCGTTTGTGTGCGAGCAACTCAAGTACGCGAGTCTCGACGAGAAACTGATGACGCTCGACGCGCTGCTCGAACTGCCGCCAATGATCGAGCGCAAGCTGCCCATTCCTGACGATATGCCGCACGGCCCGCTGCGCACCAACGTGCTCGATCCGCTGATGGTGCAGATGGGGGTGGTCGCGGCTGAATCAGACAAGGCGCACGAGGATGAGGAATTCGAGGATGACTGGGATGACGACGCGGAGGCGCATCCGCCGAGCGTGCCGGAGATGCTCAGGATATGGTTTGAATCAAAGCTGACGACGCCCGAGCCGCAATTCGTTCAGCCGAAGTGGATCACCGGGAGCGCGGTGCATTTCAATTGCGAGTTTTTCAAGCTCGTGCGATCCGCGGACCTTGTCAAGCAGGAAGGACTCGTCCTGCGCCACCTGCTCCGCATGGTGATTTTGTCCGGCGAATTTCTGACGTTCACCGACAATCCGGAGTTTCAGGAAATCGCCGACCTCGCGACGCGCACGTGCCGCAACGTGGATCCGTCCTACACCGATCGATTTCTTTCGGAAGCGCTGGCGGCGCAGAAAACTCGCGCGGCGACGTGACAGGGGCAAGCGCGTGGTATGGTGAGAAAGTGAAAAGGTGAGAAGGTGGGAAGGGCGCTGCGATCACCAGCCGCGCGACAGTGAGCATCTCGCATTGACCAGGCGACCGACATTACCTCACAGGCGCGAGCCGCAAAATGGCGGTCTCGCACGCGACATACATTGTCCCGGCGGGCGTGAACGCGACATCGACAATCGCCGATGGAAATCCGTCCGCAAAGATCGTCCGCGCTGAAAACTCGCTGGACTCGGCGGAAAGCACCGCGTGAATCACGCGCCGCGTTCCTGCTTCGCCATAGAAGAAATCATTCTGTACGCGCGGGCCGTAGCGCCCGCTCGGGTTGAAACCGCCACCCGAAAGCCCGGGAGCGCTCGAACCGCTCTCGTAGAACGGATCGCGATAATTCCCGTTTGCCGCCGCAAACGCCAATTCATCGCTCGTGCTCGCGACGCCCACTACGCTCGGCCAGCCGTAATTCGCGCCGGCGTCGATCCGATTGACTTCCTCATGGCCGCCGCTGTTTCGATCAACCAGGAACACCCCTCCGCTCAGTGGTTCAACGGTTAATCCGCGCGGATCGCGAATGCCGCGGGCCAATACAGCCGATCCGGTGGTCGGGTTGTCCGTGGGAATCGAGCCATCGTCATTCAGGCGCAAGACTTTGCCGGCTGGCGAGCTCGAAGATTGTCCGGTCGTCTCATCGCCAAAATCCCCCAGAGCGATCAGCAGTTTGCCATCGGGCGCGAAGGCGATGCGCCCTCCAATCCGTGTTGTGCCGCTCGTCGCCGCAATCGACGCCACAAAGACCTCGCCGCCGTCGGCCACATCACCTGCGGCCGTAAGATACACCACTCGATAATCGACGATCGCTCGCGGATCGCTGGTTGCCGTTCCAGTGTCGGAGCGCGCGTAAAACGCATACACTCGGTTATTCTTCGAAAAATCCGGGTGCGCCGCGACGCCAAGCAATCCGCGTTCGCCGGCCGTGTTCGCCGCGAGCGCCGCGAACGGCTCATCGAGCAACTCGTCGTTTGAAATGACGCGAATCAGCCCGGTGTTTTTTTCCGCGAACAGAACTCGGCCGTCCGGCAGAAACGCAAGAGCCGCCGGCTGGTCGATCCCCGCGGCCAGGTATTCGGCATTGACCGTCGGCGCAACCACGATTGGCGCGGGCCGTTCACTATCCGCAGGCACGCAGCCGCTGAACAGTGCCGCGCCGGCGGCGAGAATAACGAACATGGCCGCTGCACTCAAAACCGCCGCGCCGACCACATCTTTCCGCATAGTGCTCTCCCATCAACCGGCCATCAGCATACTTATCGGCAGACCGCCTGAACAGGCGCAAGTTGGTGCGAAACGATGGTGCGAGAATCTTTTCTCGCACCGCGTTCGCGGAAATCCCGCGCGAACAGGAATCTCGCACGAGCGACCGCTTTGTTTGACGCCTGCGTTATGACGGCGTCGGAGTCGAGCCGGTTTCGCCTGGAGCGCTGCCGGCTGATGTGGATTGGGCACCAGGCGCTTTGACGAGGAAGGCGATCGACAGCATCAACGGCACGACGATCAGTGTGCCATAAGCGGCCACGAGCATTCCGCCGCACATCACCGCCGCGAGGCCGCGATATAGCTCGCTGCCTGCTCCCGGCATCAGCGCCAGCGGCAACTGGCCGAAAACGGTCGTCAGACTGGTCATCAACACCGGGCGAGTGCGGCTCTTCACAGCGGCCACGATGGCGTCGTGCGGGGACAGGCCGTGGAGGCGCAAATTCTGCAAAGCCTGATCGACGAGCAGAATCGCGTTATTCACGACCGTGCCGACCAGGATGATGAATCCGAGAAACGTGAGCACGTCGAGTTGCTGCACCGGCTGGTCGGTTGTCAGCAACGTGCCGTTGTGGCAGAGCCACAGCCCGAGGAATCCGCCGAAGATGGCAAGTGGCACGCTGAACATGATGACGAAGGGGTAAATCCAGCTTTCGTAGAGCGCCACGATGACGAGATAACACACCAGCACCGATTGAAACGACCGGCTCTGAAGCAGGTTCAGCAGCGAATCGAGGTTGGGGCCTTTCCACTCACCGATCATGGTCGCTCTGGCTTCCGCCAGCTTGTCCGCATTTCCGGTCAGCGTAATCACGACATCGGGATCGATCGAGCGACTGGCGCGCAGCGGCGCTTCGATCTGCTCGCGGACTGTGCGAATAACGGTTTCGAGCGCCATGGCCTCCGGCGGATTGATCGTCAGCGTCACCGCACGCTGGCGTTCAGAGCGGTTAATTTGCTCGGGCGCGGTGGTATCGAGCGTGCGCACCAGCGACGCGAGCGTGACGACGTGGCCGGCCGGCGTATGCACTGGAATCTGGTTGATTTCCGCGATGGCTCGCTCGCGCTGCCCGGCCACATAAAGCGCGATGTCGATCGTGTCGCCGCCACCGAGCCGATACTCGCCGACAAACGCGCCATCGACCGCGGCTTCGACGATCAAACCCACATCCGTCGCGTTCATCCCCAGGTCGGCCGCTTTTTCGCGGTCAGGCAGGTATCGAACCTCCGGTCGTCCGAGGTCGAAATTCGACGGGTTTGCCTGCACGAATCCGAATTTTTGCATGCAGGCCATGCGGACGGCCGCCGCGGATGAATTGACTTTGTCGAGATCGTCTCCACGAATTTCGATCTCGGCGGTGTTGCCGCCTCCGAAACTGAACAGGCTGGTTTGAAAGAAGATCGGATAAGTTCCGGGGATCAGGCCGCCGGAAGTTTGCAGCAATCTCACCAGCGGCTTGACGCGCATCGGGTCGCGGCTGGACGCTCCCATGAAACATCCGCCATTAAACGCCACGAAGAAAAAGTTGTCAGTCAGCGGAGGCGGCGTGAGCCATTCGCGACGGGTGCGGTCGCGTTGCAGCATGCCGCCGCCGGCATCCGCCGACAATTCCGGAATTGCATTGGCGGCGAGCATTCCTTCCACTTGCTTGATCCAGCGCTCGTCGAGCGCTTTTTGCTCGGGTGAACCGGGTGCGGCCTGCCAATAGGGGGCGATGACCGCCTCGACGACGGTTCCCATGCGTTTGAACTCGTCGAGGCTGTAGCCCGGAGGCGTCAGGAGAAAGCCAAACACCAGATTGCGGTTGCCGGCGGGAAGATACGTTGCGTCGGGCGTCAACAACGGCACAAGCCCCAGTGACGCCAACGTGATGGCGAGCGGAATCGCCGCGCTTGCCAGGCGCGACCGCCCCACAAAGTCGATGATTCGCCCAAAAAAACCGAGGCGAGCGCGATCGAGCGTTGCGATTTCGCCGCCGAAGGTGTCGCCTTTCAGATGCGTATTTCGCAGTAGCGTGTGCGCCAGCACAGGCAGCACGGTGACGGACACGAGCAAAGACAGGCTGACGGAAACCACAGTGGCGATGCTGATATCGCGGAAAAGCTGGCCGGCCTCCTCGCGAACGAAAATCACGGGGATGAAAACGATGATGGTTGTGAGCGTGCTCGCCAGAACAGCCGCCCAAACCTCGCTGGCGCCCTCGACACAGGCGCGCAACATGGGCTTGCCGGATTCACGATGGCGAAAGATGTTTTCGAGTACGACGATGGAGTTGTCCACGACCATGCCGATCGCGAAAGCGATTCCCGCGATGCTGATGACATTCAGCGTGCGCCCCATCGCGACGATCACGACGAATGTGCCAATGACCGAAATCGGGATGGCCAGCGCCACAGCCAGCGTCGCACGGGCGTTGCGCAGAAATGCCATCAGCACGATGATCGTGAGAATGGTGCCATAGATGGCGTTGGATTGCACCATTCCGATGGCCTGGTTGATGTAGATGGTCTCGTCGTAGACCTGCTCAAGCTCCAGTTTCAGGTCGCGGCCCGTCAGCACTTCCTGATTGATTTTGGCGATCGCGGCTTTCACGCCGTCCATTACTTCGATGACGTTGGTGCCGACCTCGCGCGTCACGGGCAGGGCCAAAACATTCTGCCCCTTGCTTCGCACGAACGACCGCTGGCGCGCGAACGCATTGCTGACGCTTGCGATGTCGCGCACGTATACCGGTCCGCCGGAGGTGTAAGCGACTACGGTGCTGAGGATTTCGTCGATCGATTGATATTGGCCGACGGTGCGAATGGCGTATTCGCGCTTTCCCTCGGCGCGCGATCCGGCGGAGATGTTCGCATTCTGGAGCCTAAGTGCGGTCTGCACCTGGCGAAAAGTCAGGCTGCGCGCGGCGAGCTTGCCGGCGTCGACATCGACGCGAACCTCGCGCTCGCGCCCCCCGTAGATTTTTACAGACGCGACACCGCGCACACGATCGAGATATGGTTTGATGTTATCTTCGGCAAAGTCATACAGCTCGGGCATGTGTGCGTCGTCGCCCGACGTTGGATGCAGAATCAGCCAGGCGATCGGGCTATCGACGGCAGGGTCTTGCAGGGCAACGGTCGGCTGATCGACTTCGATGGGATAATCCGAGACCTGCCGCAGCTTGTCATTGACTTCGCGCATCGCTTCGGCTTTGTCGACGCCGTTGTAAAACTCCAATGTGACCGTGCCCATGTTGTCGCCGCTGGAGCTGGTCATTTTTTTCAGGCCTTTGACACTCCGCAGTTGCTCTTCCTGTTTGTCGATGATCTCCTGCTCCACCTCCTGCGGGTTGGCGCCGTTCCAGAGCGTTTGAATCTGGACAACGGGAATATCCACGTTTGGCGTGAGCTGAACCGGAAGAGCGAACAGAGCGAGAAGCCCGAAGAAGATGAGCAGCAAGACGCCGACGGAAACGCCGACCGGCCGATCGACGCACAGTTTGATCAGGTTCAAGCGCCGGCGCTTTCGAATAAAGGTGCAAATGCGCAGATCGCGTTATGGTTCAGCGACCCTCTGCTGAACGCGGATCGTGCAATTGGTTACGGCATCTTGCCCGATTTGAATGCGGGCTTCAAGCAGTTTGGAGGGGGCGCGCAGGAAGTTACGCGAGCTGGCCGCTGACAGCCGCCGCCTCAGGGCGGAAAAAAAAATCCGGTCATGCCGCGCGGGCGGCTGACGCGCTTGGTGCGATGCGATGATTCGCGAAAAAAGCGGCTCAGGCCGGTGTCGTGCCGAGGCCGAGATCGAAGGCGCCAATGAAAAATCGAAACACCGCCGGCAGCATGACAACCGCGAGCACGGCGTAAAGCAGCGGATTGATGAGTGCAAACATTTCAGTCGCTCCAGTGTAAAAAAACGCAACAGCTCCGCAAAACGCGATGGATCGAAAGCACCCTCGGCACGCGAATTCGAACCTCATTTCATAAGCCCGACGCGCCGCATCGATGCCGGGGGAACAGAATGAGGCAAGCCTACCTGCGCTGCGAGCAATCCGCAACGCCTTCGTTTTTTTTTGGTAGTGGGTCCGTTTGGGTTTGAGGTAGGGGAGCATCGCCTTCCAGGCGGTGCGTTCTAACGATTTCGCACCGGCGAGACGCCGATGCTACCCAAACGGCCCCACTGCCTTTTTTTTCGTCGGTCGGCTTTTCGTGGCGACTCGGCGCTGTACACTCACAACTCGACATTAACTTTCTTTCATTACGGTCACGTCAAAGGATGATCAACATGCGCTGTTTCAAATCACCCCTCATGGCGGTCGCTGTGGTGGCCGGCTTTTCGTCGCTCGCACTAGGTCAGGACAAGCCACCGGCCGCGGTCGATACGCTGACTGTGCAACTCAAACCCGCGGCGCCCGCACCGCCGCCCGCTCCCGCGCCGGGATTCACCGGACGATTTACGGCAAACGATCTGGCGGCGCTGATTCGCGAAAAGGGCGGCTCGCTGCCAATCGCCGTCTCGCTTGAGCAGGAGCGCGAAGCGACAATGGCCGCGCTCGATAAAGTAAACATGGGCGCGGTGCTAACGGAGCTTCGCGCATACCTCGACGCAAATTTCAAGGGCAAGTTCAATCCCGACCACGATGTGATTTATGTTCCGGTAGCCACGGATAAGCAGGTGACGATCGAAACGCCCGATCGCATGGAGAAGAAATTCACCGGCCCGGCGCGGGACGTGGCCGGCTTTCTGGTTCACGATCTGTCCAACGCGGAATACACGAGTCTCGTGGTGCGCGTGGTGCAGCTATCGCGCGTGATGATCGACTCCGGCTCTCCGCTATATGACCGTTCGAGCAAGGAATACATGAAATCGCGGGCCGAAGAAGAACTGAAAGCCGCGCGCGAGAAGGAAAAGAAAGCCGCGGACGACAAGAAATCGAAAGAAGAAGCGACCCGCCGAGTCGCGACAGCGCTGGGTTTACAGCCTGACGGTGGCGGTGGCTGGAAAGGCGAGCCGCAGTGGCAGCGCGAGACGCGACGGTTTACGTACATCATTAAGGACGGAAAGTTTATTGACCGCCTCAAGCCGCTGGTGGACGGCATCAATACCGAAATGGAGCTCGCCGGTTTCGCGCCGCCGGGCGTACTGGATCGCGCGGGTATTTACTTCGACCCGGACGTAAAAGACGTTGAGGTCGTTCTACCGAAGCCGCGCGTCAAGACGTTTCTCGAGATCGCGGACAAAGTCGAGCAGCGCATGGCTGAGGATGCGATCATCAGCATCGAAGCGGTGCGCCTGACGGATCGCGATATTTTCACCGGGGCGGTCGCTTCGCGTTTGAACGCGCAGATTCAGGGCGTTCACGACGTGCAGCGCTATCAAACGCAAAATGTGATCCGCGAACTGGGCCTGAACGCGCTGCTCGCCGTCGCCAATCAACAATTGCAGGTGTCCACGCTTCAGCAGGTGGCCGGGGGCGGCTTCCCGGCCGGCGTCTCGCCGATTCAGATCGCTCCGCCCACGCTTCCGCCGGCGCAATTCGCGCCGCTTTCGACAACTGTGGGCAGCACGTTTTCCGTTGGCGCGGACCCGATCTTCTTCGACGGGCGCCAGCAAAGTTACGGATTTTCATACGTCAGTCCGGATGGCATTGAGCACAAGCTGTCTTTCGACGCGGTGGACAGTCTGCGGCAATTCTGGGATCGCATCGAGCGCAACCTGGTGGTGCACAAGATTCGCAAGAGCAACGTGAAAACCGAATTCGCCGTGCCGGTCGGACCGTCGGACAAGAAATTCAAGGGCCTGGCCGCGCTGATTTCCCAGGAAGATCAGAAAATCATTCTCGCGGCAGGCAACGCGGTCAGCACGATCGACGCCACGGCCGGCACGTGGCTTGTAATCGAGGATTTCGAGATCACGCCGTTGCCGGGTTCGTCGACAACGCTGACGGAAGAGGACATTGAATCGGTCGATACGCGCGTCATGCTGACGATGCTGCTGCGCGATCCGTTCGTCGATGAAGAGCAAAAGCGGGCGTTTCTGGGCACCACGTCCCGCACGGAACTCAAAGAGATGCTCGCGCGATATTTTGAGAAGAACGGTAATCAACCGGTTCGCATGGCGCGCGAAGGCAAGTCATATCGCAGCATTCTCGAGGATCGCCGCAAGGTGACGACCGAGGATCTGAGCATCGAAAAGAAAGAGAAAAACTCCGTCATCGCGATCAACTTCTTCAGCAGCCAGGGCAACATTGTTCAGGCCCCAGGCACGACGCAACTCGGCGCGGCCAACGATCTCACATCGTTTACGACTCAGCTCAAGCCGAATCAGGTGACGCCGCTGTCATCGTATGTGACGCGAAACAGCAATAACGCAACCGGCTCGTCGATTCTGACGGGCGTCGAGCAGGGCGAGCGCACGGATACATCCAGCTCGATGACGCACCTCGTAATTCGCGTCAGCTTCCCAACGAACGAGCGCGAGCAGCGCAACCTGCTCGAAGGCCGGCATCTGGGCTATTTCGAATTGCCGATCACCAAGGAGCCGACCAGCCGCACCGAGATTCCGCTGGTCACCAGCTCCGATCACCCGCTCGACCGCCTCGGCCGGATGCGCGTCGGCATGATGTTCGAAACGTTGCAGAAAGACCGCATTAACAAGCCGCAAACGCTGCTCAACCCGCAGCGTTTTCCGGGCAATGTGCCGGAAGAAGTGTGGGAGACCGCGACGACGCGCATGTTGATGATGTCGAAGCTCATCGGCGACTCGCCGAATCGTGACCAGGTGCTCGGGGCCGATTATTACGAGAAGTTCATCACGAGTGTCCGCAGCCTGCTTGAATACGACGAGGACTTCTTCGATGCGCCGAACATCGCGCTGCGTAATCTGACTGAGTGGAACAACCCCGAGCGCATCGCGCTGGCGTTGAACAACAGCCCCGGGCGCTTCGCGCTCGAGCGGCTCATTGTGCTGCTCGACGAGATCGGCGCGCTCATCATTCCGAATGACTACGCGGATCGCTATCTGGCCAAAACCCGGCCGGCCTTCATGGGGCCGGTGCGGTTGGTCGCGCTGGACGACAACGAATTGCGCGCCGTTCGCCGCGACGCGGCCGCGCATTTGCTGCGATTCCAGCAGTTTTTCGGCGATGCGGTGCTGGAGGCGATTTCGTCAGAGCTGAAGCTGGGCAGCTATCGCCTGGAGCGCAAGGACGCGCTGCTCGACGGTCCGCTCCACGGCATGCGCGACCTGGTTGTGTTTGATCTCGGCGCAACCAGTGATGCGGAGCCCGAGGAAGTCGAATATGCGCACGCCGACTTCACGCTGCTGAAGTCCGGCGGCTACACCGGCAAATGGTTTGAACGCTCGTTCGACGGCATCGAGGACGTGCCGGATGCGCATCGCCGTTACATGATCGTCGGCAAGGAGATTCTGGTGAATTACGACGATTGGTCGGTCTATAAGCGATAGCGCGGCGCCGGCGTGCCGCGGTCTGAATGATTTCGCGCGGCCGGCGTTGCGGCGGTCGCGCGATTTCGTTCGCTCGCAAAGGTCAATACTCGTTTCGACGAGCCGCCACGACTTTCGGGATATGAATGGGCGGAATCACTCTGAATCTCAACCATTGCGATCGATGGCAAGCAAGGTGCCGCGTTTGAAGACGCTTCGCACGCGCGGCCGACCTACGCTGTACGCCCATTCATCGAGTGATGGCGTTTCGAGAATCACCAGATCGGCGTCGTGGCCGACGGTGATCGCGCCGATGCGATGCGCTTCGCACACTGCCGCGGCCGCGTTTGCCGTCGTCGCGCATAGCACCTCTTCCGGCGTAAGGCGCAACTGGCAGCAGGCGACGTCCATCGCCATGCGCAGCGACTCGATCGGGCAACTGCCGGGATTGGCGTCGGTGGCAACGGCCACCGGGAGATCGGCGTCGATCAAGCGCCGCGCATCCGCATGAGGAATGCCCAGACAAAACGATGTGCCGGGAAGCACGACAGCTACGACACCGCCGCGCCGCAGCGCGTCGATTCCGGCATCATCGATATGCTCTAGGTGATCGGCCGACACCGCGCTTAGCTCGCCAGCCAACCGCGACGCGCCGATCTGAGCCAGCTCATCGGCGTGAAGCTTCAGTTTGAAGCCCGCCGATTTCGCGCGCTGCAAATAGCGCCGCGATTGCTCCACGCCGAATGCGCCGTGATCGCAAAACACATCCACGAATCGTGCCAGTGGTCGGCCGTCGTCGCCCGCGCGCAGCTCTGCCAGCAACGCCTCCGACGACAGCGCGTCAATGAATTCGTCGGAACGACCGTCGTATTCGGCCGGCAGCGCGTGCGCGCCCAGATACGTGGGAACCAGCTCGGCGGGCTGCAAGCGCGATAGCGCGGCCACGGCCCGCAACTGCTTCAACTCCGAATCGGCGTCGAGGCCGTACCCGCTTTTGCATTCGATTGTCGTGACGCCTTCGGCCAGCATTCGGCGCAGGCGTGGCAAATTCTCGTCGATCAGGGTTTGCAGCGACGCGGCACGCACTGCTCGCGTGGTGACGCGGATGCCGCCGCCCGATTGCATGATCGACAGGTACGACTCGCCGGCGATGCGCCGCACGAACTCATCAGCGCGATTGCCCGCGAAGGGAATGTGCGTGTGACAGTCGATCAGTCCGGGTATTACGCAGCCGCCGCCCGCGCTGACTCTTCGTGCTTTGGCCGAGTTGGCGGCCGGAATCTCGCTGTGCGGCCCGAACCATGAAATGCGCCCGGCATCGATGCGCAGGGCCGCGCCACGAATCCGTTGCAAGCCGCGCATTCGCGCTCCGCGAAGCGGTCCGGGCGGCACGACGACCAGTTCACCAATGTCGGTGAGGATGATGGGCTCGTTCGATAATTCACGTGCATCAGGCACGAATGAAACTCCGTTCAGCGTTGTGGGCGTTGCCGACCACGCGGGTTGGACGAATAATGAGCATAAGGGGACGCCTCATCGCGTTCCAACATCAGGAGAAACCGATGAACACGTTTGTGCGGAACGGAATCCGATTGGTAATGATGGTTGTGGTGACAGGGCTTTCGATGGGCGGATGCACTGTCGTGGTCGACGGCAACGACAACAATAATAGCGGCTCTAACAGCAACTCCAACAGCGGCGGGCCGCCGCGTGTCCATGTCACGCTCGTCAATGAGACGAACCTGTCGCTCGATCCGGAGATTTTTGTGCTGACGCAGGGGACAATCGATCCAAATCTCGTCTTTCAGCAGGCGAATCGGTATACGCGATTCGGCATCGGCACACGCGGTTTGCTTGGGCCGGGCGACACGGCCGAATTCGATTTGGATTGCGAAGCGACATACACGCTCGCCACGTTCGGCGGAGCGCTGGGCGAGGATCTCGACAACCCGACCGGCCGCGGCACGCAGCGCATCTTGCTGCTCGGCTCGTCGTTCACCTGCGGTGACAACGTCACATTGACATTCAGCCCGTCGGGCAATGGATTTGTGACGACGGTGGCCGTTTCGCAGTGAGCCGGGCGCGCGGCTCTTCCTCACCACATCGCGAAAATGCCACGCGGCGCGACGATCCTCGCCCGCGTGTGCATTTCATTTGCCATGCCGGGCCGATGGAGCGCGATTTCGCGCGGCTGGGCGTGTCGGGCGCGGCCGAGTTTCTCGCCTTTACGCGCTCATGCGCGCCTGCGTCGCTGCGGCTGACCGCGAACGAGCGCTTTTTCTCGGAGACGGAGGACGAATCGCGCGGCGGGCGTCGCGACGATGCCGGGCGGATCGCGGATTTGCAGGCGGCGATTGACGACCCGAACTGTGCGGCGATCGTCGCGGCCCGCGGCGGAGCATATCTGACGCGCATCCTGCCGTATATCGATTTCTCATCGCTCGCGCGTCGCCGTCGCCCGCTGACGGTTTTTGGGTTCAGCGAAATTACGACGTTGGTGAATCTTGTGGCGACGTATCGCGGCGGCCGAGGGCTTTATTGGTTGTGCCCGAATTTCCTGGCGTGGAAGATCAAGCCGCTGGCGGCCGCGCAGGCGGCGATCGGCGCGTTCTGGCGGCGCGTGGCCGAGTTGTTGCTTGGCCCCGTGGCGCTGGACAGCCAAGATCAACAACTCAACCGAACAGAGCTTGGCATCGGCGACAGTTTGAACTTGGCATCTCGCGCGGGGAGGCGTCGCTCGTATACCGATGACGCCGTGCCGATCCATGATCTTTCGGGCGCGATCGCGCTCGGGCGTGTTCGTCCGCACACGGCGCCCATCATCGGCGGTTGTCTGAGCGTCATCGCGGCCGTCGCGGGCACGCCGCTGTTTCGGCGCGTGCGGCCCGACGGGGCCTGGCTCGCCATCGAGGATATTCACGAAGCGCCATATCGAATCGACCGCTACCTGGCCACGCTCAAACTGCTGGGCTGGTTTGAGCGGCTGGCTGGCGTGCTGGTCGGCGATTTTCATGCGGAAGGCATGCCGGATCAGCGTGCGGCGGTTGTGGAGTTGTTGCGGTTCCATTTGCCGAAGCGTTCGCCGCCGGTGGTGATTACTCGCGATTTTGGGCACGTGTGGCCGATTGTTCCGGTGCCGATCGGCGTGCCGCTGAAAATTGCGCCTGGCAAGGGGGCCGTTCGATTTGGGACGGCGCGCGCGGGTGTGGAACGACGCCGCTGAGCAGGCAATCATGCCGATGCACGGCATCGTATACGACGACGCCGTCGCGTGGTAGCGCTTCAATCTGGCTGTAAACCAAGTATGGTGATGACTCCTGATCAAAGTTCTCTGGCCCGCTACGAGCGAGCAGAAAGGAGTCCAGGGCAACCGCATTCTAAGTTTTCCGTCCCGAACGACGGGTTGGCGCGATGCACGAACCGCATTTCTGAGCAACCAGCGTGGGTGGGTCTCCGGTTCTGCCTCAGCCGGAACGCCGAAATTGGTAGAACGCGGTTGCCCTGAGATAGGAGTCACCACCATGCGCTTCTGCCTCGAAACGCCGCGCTGATCGCTTTACAATTTCCGCATGCACGCCCACCAAGCTCACATCATTGACCGCCGAACAGTCGCCGCCCGCGCGAGCTTGTCGAACGCTGCGTTGCCATGCCGGGCCGTGCGCCGTGACGACCGCCAAGGAGGCAATCGCGTGGCTCGTGTGCTTTTGCTCGTCGGAATTCTCGCGACTGCCAGCCTCGCGCTCGGGCAGCCGAACAAGTCAGCGACATCACGCCCAACGCAAACGCTACGCACGCAGTGGGCCGCGAAAGTCGATCGTACAAATCCTTGGCCGGAATACCCGCGGCCGCAGATGACCCGCGAGCGGTGGCTGAGTTTGAACGGCGAGTGGCAGTGGGTTCCCACGCCTGAAAATTACTTCGCGGGAAATGATCGGCGGACACGCTCGGCGGCTTGCGGACGTGATCTGCCGAGACGGATCCTGGTTCCATATCCGGTCGAATCAGCGCTGT
>JAEUIR010000529.1:306-572 GCA_016795025.1 Phycisphaerales bacterium | reverse complement strand
CCCACCGCCAGCCAGCAGGCCAGGGCAGCCGCCAGCGGGCATTTGCGAAGTTGGATGTCCATCGAGCGAGACCCTCGAGACAGGCGTTGATTTGAAGACCCGGAAATAACCGATGCGTCGAAACGACGCCAGCGCGAATCGAATGACCGCGCTGGATGTATCTTCGGCCGCTTTGGCGGTCGAATGTGAATCTGTTCCGATTCTGCCGGCTGACATGGCGAGCCAACGCGACTGCTGGCGGTGCTATCAGCCGGCAGTGCTGGCAT
>JAEUIR010000529.1:0-296 GCA_016795025.1 Phycisphaerales bacterium | reverse complement strand
GCCCGAAAACGGGGTAAAAGCAGCCCAAACCGGTGGTATACTAGAGCGAATTGACAACCAGCCTGCGGCACCTAAAATACGCTATTCCTCAAGGGGCGTATTCCCTTGCCCCGGGCGCATAGCTCAGTTGGTTAGAGCGCGTCCCTGATAAGGACGAGGTCCGAAGTTCGAATCTTCGTGCGCCCACTTGGCGGTGGGCTGGTGCTGGCAGGCGGCGATCAAGACCGGCTGCTAGCAAGGTAGGCGGGCGCGAGAAAGCGGCGGGCAACCGCCGGGGTGCCCAATGGGGGTCGGTA
>JAEUIR010000528.1:245-572 GCA_016795025.1 Phycisphaerales bacterium | reverse complement strand
ATCGGCCGTAATTGCCTCATCGCCGGCCGTACCGGCATTTCCGGTTCGGTGACGGTCGGAGACAACGTGATGATGGGCGGTGGCGTTGGAATCGCGGACCACCTGACGATCGGCAGTGGCGCGCGTCTTGCGGCGGGCAGCGGATTCATGAATAACGTCCCACCCGGCGAGATTTGGGGCGGGAATCCGGCCGAGCCGGCTGCGTTGGCGTGGCGTAACCTCGCTACCCTTCGCAAGCTTTCTGCGGAACGATCCAAGCGAGGAAAAGGCGATGGCTGAGAAAACGCTCGAAACGGTCGATATTCTCGGCCTGCTCAAGCTGCTGCC
>JAEUIR010000528.1:0-235 GCA_016795025.1 Phycisphaerales bacterium | reverse complement strand
GCCCCATCGCTATCCCCTGCTGCTGGTTGACCGCATCGTCGATATTGACGGTGAGGAGTCGGCCACGGGTATCAAGAACGTGACGTTCAACGAGCCGCATTTTCAGGGACATTTCCCCGGGCAGCCGGTCATGCCGGGCGTGCTCATCATCGAGGCGATGGCGCAGACTGCCGGCGCGATCGCGATTCATGCTGCAGCGACGGACAGTCCGTCGCTGGTCTATTTTCTTACCATC
>JAEUIR010000527.1 GCA_016795025.1 Phycisphaerales bacterium | reverse complement strand
GGTCGGAGTCCCGGGCCCGGCCGGGCACGGAGTTTGAACATCCCGTTCGCAAGGACCGGCGGGATGATCGCTACACCCGGATTTGAAACATCCGTTGTGGTTGTTGCTCCGCGAAGAGCGGTTCCCATTCATCCCAACATATGAACATCGCGATCATTGGCCTAGGTTACGTCGGTCTGCCGCTTTCGCTGCAGTTTGCCCGATCCGGGGCGAAAGTCCTCGGGCTCGACATCGACCCGGCCAAGGTGGAGGCGCTCAACGCGGGTCGCAGCTACATCAAGCACATCGCGCCGGAGAGCATCAAGGCGGCCGTCGACAACCGCTCCTTCGTGGCCTCCGCGGATTTCGCGCGGGTCCGGGAGGTCGACGCGATCATCATCTGCGTGCCGACGCCGCTGAACAAGAACCGCGAGCCGGACATCTCGTACATCACCGACACCGGCCGGGCGTTCGCGCCGCACCTGCGCAAGGGCACGCTGGTCGTGCTGGAATCCACGACGTATCCAGGAACCACGGACGAAGACCTGCGGGGCGTGATCGAGTCGGTGTCGGGCCTCAAGGCGGGGACCGATTT
>JAEUIR010000526.1 GCA_016795025.1 Phycisphaerales bacterium | reverse complement strand
GGGAGTGAATAGGCTCAGTGGCTAACCAAAAAACGAAGCTTGAACTCACCTGGATTGGGAAGGAGAACCGGCCGAAGCTGGAGCCGCGTATCCTGCTGGAGAACCAGGATAAGTCATACCACGCCTCGCACCGGGTCACCGACCATGATATCTTCGACAACCGACTCATCTTTGGCGACAACTTATTGGCACTCAAAGCTCTGGAACAGGAATTCACAGGAAAAATCAAGTGCATCTACATCGACCCGCCTTACAACACGGGTAGTGCATTCGAACACTATGATGATGGAATCGAGCATTCTCTATGGATTTCTCTGATCCGTGAAAGAATCGAAGTGCTCTGGCGCCTGCTTAGGCAGGATGGCTCACTGTGGATTTCTATTGATGACCGAGAAATGGCTTACCTAAAGGTGCTCCTCGATGAAGTCTGTGGACGCCGAAGATTTGTGGCCTGCAACATATGGCAGAAACGTTACTCTCGGGATAATAATTCCGCAATTGGTGACGTGCATGAGTACATTCTTACCTACGCGAAGGACACGGATGCTTTCAAAGCTGGACGAAATCTAGTTCA
>JAEUIR010000525.1:341-574 GCA_016795025.1 Phycisphaerales bacterium | reverse complement strand
TAACCTTAAGCTCTCTTGCGAGACCGGCTACAGGCAACTCATTTCGTGCCCCCCTGCATAAGGGGGTTCGATGCAATCACAACCGTATCGCTAATCCCCAATCCTCCGGGATATCAGCAATACAACCTTCTTCCAGTTTGTTAAAGAGCACAGACCCGGTAAGGAGTCAGGCCTGCAGGGTCAACGACCCCGCAGGCCTGACAGCTCACGTTTGACGGTTGGTGGAGGATGAC
>JAEUIR010000525.1:0-331 GCA_016795025.1 Phycisphaerales bacterium | reverse complement strand
AGCTAATCCCCCGCTTTGCGGCCACGACCTTTTCGACTCGTCACCGAAAAAATCTTATCGTTGCCTCCGCGCACAGTGGCCCGCCGTCGATACACTGGTGGGTCTGGTTGGAATCGAACCAACGACCCTCGCCTTATCAAGACGATGCTCTAACCGACTGAGCTACAGACCCTCCGCATGTGCAGCCTGTGACAACCGATAGGTTGTGAGTTCTCGATCCAGTTTTTCTCTAGAAAGGAGGTGATCCAGCCGCAGGTTCCCCTACGGCTACCTTGTTACGACTTCACCACAGTCACGAACCCTGCCGTGGTAATCGCCCTCCTTGCGGTTA